>JAFARZ010000335.1 GCA_019245115.1 Streptosporangiaceae bacterium
GACCGTCACGAGCCCGGCATTACGGAGCCGGCGTAGGTGGTTGGCCAGCCGCGTCGGAGCGATGCTCAGCATCTCGCTCAGCTCGGCGGCTGAAGCTGGTCCGTGTTCGAGCCGCTCGAGCACGGCGAAGCGTGTCTCGTCAGCCAGCTCGGCCAGCAGCTGAACTCGGGGATCGCCAGGCGGTGTGCGCATCGGCTGCCAGCATATTCCACCTTTCAACTATCCGTGAAAGGTGGTGACCGCAGCACCAGGATCTCCACGTATTTGTCCTCGTCGCTCACTGCAAGCAGCCGGAGTAACCCGAATACGTTCGTCACGCTGAGGTAGACCAGTCGCAGCAGCACAGTTGATCATTATGCCGCAGCTGGCAGACCTCTGGAGAGGAACCAGCCACACGGCCCGCTGGAGCCAGAGCATCGCCACCACGTCGACTACAGCTCCCACCTGGGCGGATGAGGTTTTCGGCACAGGCACGGCCCCACCGGACCCTGCGAGCTGCGGCACCCCTGCGCCCGCTACCCCAACCGATCGCGGATCCTGAACGGATCCCGCGCACCGACGTCCGCAGACGGACCGGCTCGGCGGCATCCTCCACGAGTACCAGGTGCCGCCTGCCCGGCACGGATGAGTAATCGGCGCCCCCCGCAAAGTGCCGCGCCCGGCGATCCGCCGGTGAGTGACCTCTGCCCGTGCGGTGCGCACGCTAGCCGAGCCGGTTTCAGAGATACGACTCCATGCCGCCTTCTCGGTTGATATCGAGCGTGATGCAGTGGAAACCGCCGCCGAGGCTTCGGCCATGTCGCCAGCGGCAGGGGATGGGAGTGAACCCCGCCCGCTCCAGATCGCGCATCAATGGGATCTGCATGTCCTGGACCACGACATGCTTTTCGTCAAGCGATAGGACGTTGATGCCGATCGACTGAGATGCCAGGAACGGAATGCCGTCCTGCTCGACTTCCACCGGGCGCTCAAGCCATTCGTACCGGATGACGTCCCAGCTCCGCAGCTCTTTCGGCAGCGCGCTCAGATCGACGGTATCCCGGATGAGAAGCATCCCGGGGCGTAGCGGCAGGATCTTCCCGTCGATGTGGTTGTCGGCGACCCGCACGGTGTGCACACGGTAGTCCGGACCGAGATGCCTCGCGAGCCAGCGAGCTCCCATGGCGTGGTTCTCGTTCGCGACGTTGAAGATCAGGTCTGTTCCCAGGCGCATGACCTGCGCCCCGTCGAACATGATCTCATAGAACGGGCTCTGCGGAATCTCGCCGGCATAGCCGAGGTGCTCGACGTAGCTATGATCGAAGTTCCGGTCCAGGAGGCGGGAGCGGGGCGCGACCGTCCAGCGTGCGCCCCTCTCGAAATACTCGGTGAACAGCTCCTTGTACATCTCGCCCTCGAAGTACCGGGCGCGTACCTGCGGTGAGGTCTCGATGATCTCCTCGCCGATGACGAGGAACGGGTCGCGGCTCATCAGGGCATGTCCCGCCGGGGCCGTCCAGTACGGAGTCTGTACGGTGGGGACCGTCGTGACCGGTTCGGGGCGACGTACCACGATGCCGCGGTCCTGGAGGATCCCGATGAACGCCTGCAGATCCTCCTCGCATTCATCCCGCAGGCGATTCGAGGGCTTGATGCGGCCGAATACGCCTTGGTTGCTCGGGTCCTGGATATTCTCATGAAAGAAGAGCTGGAATGACGTGTCCAGATGATAATCGAGGTGATAGGGGGTACCGACGATCACCTCGCGCAGCGCGGTCCACTCATCGTAGCTGTTGACAGCGTAGGACATTTTCCTTCCTTCTCTATATGGCGGATCCTGGCGGCGCGATCGAATCCAGCCTGCCGAGATCCGCTTCCGCCGGCCGCCATGTCGCCGCACCGGCGGTGGCCCGCACCTGCCCGGGAGTCATTGCGTTAACGAGGACCGAGGTCACACCGGGCCGCGCGAGTATCGCTCCGATGGCTACGTTCAGGATTCCGGTGCCGCTCTCGGCGGCGAACTCCTGGATCGTCTGCACGCGCTTCTTAGCCAGCGGCCCGGCGGATTCAGTGCGTTGGCTCTCTCCCGCCAGAAGGCCGCCCGCGAGTGGTGAGCTGGCAACGAGCGAGATTCCCGACCGCACGCAGTACGGTATGAGGCTCGTCTCTGGCTCGCGATGGAGCAGGTTGTAGCGGCTGCGGGCGGAGCACGGCCGGCCGTGATTGTGCGCCCGTGCCACGGAGTCCGCCTCGGCGATTCGCCACGGCTCGTAGTTCGACGAGCCGAAGGCACGGATCTTGCCTTCACCGACCAGTAGGTTCAGCGAGTAGATCGTGTCGTCGAGCATGTCGCTGTCGTCGGGGTCATGCTGCTGGTACAGGTCGATGTAGTCGGTTCGCAGACGGCGCAGGCTCTCCTCGAGCGCCGCGCGCATGTACTTCCTGCTGGCCCGGGGTGCGCTGACCGTCACACCCGCGTCCCGGCCGAACTTGGTCGCGATCACGACCGAGTCGCGGCGCGACCGGAGTACCTCACCGAGCACGGTCTCCGAGGCGCCTGCCCCATAGGAATCCGCGGTGTCGAAGTAGGTGACGCCGGCCTCCAGCGCGGCCTCGACGACCGCGCGGGCCTCAGCGGGACCGACGCCTGAGCCCAGCTCCGCGCAGCCGAGCCCAAGCTCGGAGACGGCGGGACCGGTCTCACCCAAAGTCGCGTAGCGCATGCGCGTGCGGCATCCTTTCTATGGCTGGCCGTTTTCGGCGGTCACGGCTGATGGCAGCAGGGACAGCCAGGGGTTGCCGCTACCCCGCGGGCCGAGCCACAGACCGCCGCTGACGTCGATGACCTGGCCGGTGATCCAGCGCGCGTTGCCGGAGGCGAGATAGGCGACGACGCCAGCGATGTCATCGGGGTAGCCGACACGGTTCAGTGCGGTGACCCGTGCCATCGCCGCGGCGGAGTCCGCATCCAGCCAGTCGCTCATGTCGGTGACGGTGAGACCTGGCGCGACCGCGTTGACGGTGATACCCCGTTCGCCCAGCCTGTTGGCCAGCACCCGGCTCATCACGTCGACGGCACCCTTCGTCATGGCGTACGCGAAGTCGCCGAGGGCGATCCTGGTGGCCGCCGAGGAGACGGTGATGACGCGCCCTCCGTCGGCCAGCAGCGGGAGAGCCCGCTGGGTGAGGAAAAAGGGCGCCCTGACGTTGACCGCGAAGATCCGGTCGAATTCCTCGCCGTCAATCCGGTCCCGGCCCTTGCTCATCATCGCGGCGTTGTTCACGAGGATGTCGAGGTTGCCGAATTGCTCACGCAGCATGGCGACGACGTTGTCGATGCCCTGGTCGGTGCCGAGGTCGGCACCGACCACGAAGCCGCGGCCTCCCGCGTGCTCGATCGCGGCCAGCGTCTGCGCGGCAGCCTGGCCGCCGGTGTGATAGTGCACGGCGACCTGGGCGCCGTCGGCCGCGAGGCGCTCGGCGATGCTTCGTCCGATGCCGCGTGAGGCGCCAGTCACCAGGGCGGTTCTTCCGGTTAGGTCTCCCATGGGCACTCCTTGATAGCGACGTCGAGACCGGTCGCCCACAGCGTGCCGACCGTGGTCAGCACGATTTCCAGATCGGTGCGGCTCTCGAATGGCCCGGGCAGGGTTCGCAGGACCGGGTCGTGATAACCGGGATGCTCGCGGGCGAGGCTGGTCAGCGTGTGTCCGGCGCCAATCTCGATCGGGATGGGCCGGCCGAGCTTCCACATCTCGGTGAGGTCGTCCGCGAACCTGACCGTCCGAAGCGCGTGGCCGGTCCAGTAGCCGGGGTCGGTCGCCTCCTCATCGGTTATCCACGTACCGGTGACGTTGGACAGGAAGGGCGTCGCGGGCGGTCGCAGCGCAATCGCCGACAGCGTCTGGTGCAGCGGGCCGACGATCGGCTCCAGCATCGGGGAATGGAAGGCGTGCGTGGTGGCCAGCCGCCGGACGGCGATCCCCTCATCCATCAGCCGCCGGCCGACCTTTTCGATCGCCTCGGCCGGCCCGGTCAGGACGGTCTGCGACGGGCCATCCAGCGAGGCGATGCCGAGCCCGCCGGCGAGGTAACCGGACAGCTGCCCGGCGTCCGCGGCCACGGCTAGCATGGCGCCCGCCGGAACGGCGCTTATCAGCCTGGCGCGTCTGGCGATCACCCGGAGCGCGTCCGCATGGGTGAGGACTCCGGCCAGGCACGCGGCGACATATTCGCCGAGGCTGTAGCCCACCATGGCGGAGGGGACGATGCCGAAGGATAGCAGCGACCGGGCGAGGGCACGCTGGATGGCGAAGGCCAGCGGCTGGGCGATGTGGGTCCGGTGGATGTCCTGGGTGGCCTCGCGCTGATCGAACAGGGCCGTCAGGCTCGTTCCGGTCCCGGCGGGCCGGGTTGCCGCGGGGTAGAGGACAGCGTGCAGGTCGGTGGCGAGTTCGGCGTCGAGCAGGCGCAGGCAGAGGTCGAGTTCTCGCCGGAAGGCCGGCAGGTGGCGGTACAGGCCCCCCGCCATGCCCTGGTACTGGTCACCGATCCCGGTAAACATGAACACGACGGGGCGCGGTGGGCCGGCCTCGCCGGTGAATACCTCGGCCGGTCTCCCCCTGCTCAGCCGGCGCGCGGCTTGTGCGTGGTCGTCGGCGACGACCACGCGCCGGTAACGCTGCGGGGATTCTCGCGGCAAGCTGGCCGGGTCAGCGATGAACCGCCTGGTCTTCTCCTCTAGGTCCGTGAGGGTGGCCGCCGACAGCGTGAACAGCCGGGGCAGGGCGGGATTCACGGCTCTACCGCCTTCCGTATGGCCGGCGGCCAGTCCCGCGGGTCCGCTCCGTGGCGGCACAGGAACGCGTAGGTCAGCCGTTCCAGGCCGAACCCGGCACACGCGGTGTAAGCGGCGCCGTCGTCGGTCGTGATGGCGAAGGACTCGCCGAAGAACCGGTCGTGGAAGTTAAACGAGCTTACGGCAATGTCGCGGCCGGCCTCCAGCGGAAGCCTGAGCTCGTATTTCAGCTCCAGGAGATGCTGGGACCAGACCCGTTCGGCCGTGTCGGCGTTGACGAAGAACGGGTCGTTGGCGACCTCGCAGCGCCCGCCTAGCCCAAGCGCGTCCATCAGCTCCCTGGTGCGCTCCATCAGCCGCCCGCGGCAGTCAAGCACATAGTCTCGCGGGCCGATGAAGACAATTTCCCTGATGGTGAAGTCCCACAGGCGCTCCAGCGAACGCCGGTAGCGTGACTCGAACCGGAAGGACTTCCCGCGCGCCGTGACGGCCAGGGCCGGCCCGGGCAGCGGGCCGTCGGCGAACTGATGATAAGTATGGAAGCACATTGTCGGCGGCAGGCAGTAGTCAAAGCCGCTGGCATAGGCGCGCAGCCCGTCGGCGAGGTCGCCGCCCCCGTCGAGGTCGCAGAGAAAGCCTCGGTATGCGTCAACGTCGGCGTGCAGCCGGGATACCACCATCATGAGGTGCGGGAACGACTGGAAATAGCGGCAGCGCTGCATCGCGGCGGTCGGGATGAGGGTCGGGTACCGGAATGCGCGCGCGCCGAAGTCCCGGACGACCAGATCCTTGATGCGGACATCGAGATGGTCGAGCAGCGACAGAACCGGCTCGCCGACGGTGATCTGTCCCTCGCCTGCCTCCCACGCGATCCCCTGGCGGAGCAGGTCGGGAAAGACGTCACGGACCTTTCCCCGCGCGGTGCCGGTCCATACGGTCTTCGGCGTGAGGTGCCGCTGGGCGAGCACGTCATTGGCCACGACGTACCGCAGCTTGCGGGCGACATCATCGATATCGGTGCCGGCCGGCACGGCAAGGTCGACGGCGGTGACCGCGGCCGGAGCCGGGTCCGCCCGGATCAGGGAGAAGTCGAGGATCGCGTCGGAGACGAAGAACACCCGGGTGGCCAGTTCGCGTTCACGGGAGGCCGGGACGGGCGGGTCCAGCGGGATCCGGTGCCAGGAAGGTGCCATGCGTGCCGTCACCATCCGGGTCCGGAGAACTCGCCCGACAGCGCGCCGCGGACGCCGAGGAGCTCGGCGAGGATGCCGCGCTGCACGGCTGAGGTACCGGCGAAGATCGGTCCGCCGAGGGCATCGCGGAGTTCCCGTTCAAGCCCCGGATCGGTCACGTAACCACGCGCGCCATGCACCTCGACGGCGGCCATGGCGGTCTGCACGAGGCTTTCGCTGACGAAGATCTTAGCGATCGTGGAGTCGAGCAGCGCAATCCGGCTTTCGCGTTTCAGCCACCCCACGCGGTACAGGATCAGCCGGGCGAGTTCCAGCCGGATCTTCATGTCGGCGATGCGGTGGGCGACCGCCTGGAAGCCGCCGATCGGCCTGCCGAACTGCCGTCGCGAGTTTGCATGCTCGATGGAGGCCTCAAGCAGGCGCTCCATCGCTCCGACCTGACCCGCGAACATGAAGGAACGCTCCCACTCGATGGTCGAGGTGAAGATCGAGTATCCGGCTCCTTCGCGCCCGAGCAGATTCTCGGCCGGGACGCTGACGTCGTCGAACTCAATCGCTCCCATCGGGGTGGTGCGCAGTCCCATCTTGGTGAACGTCCGGCTTATGTGCAGGCCGGGAAGCCCGGTGGTCACCAGGAAGGCCGACAGGCTGTCCTGCGTGCGGTTATGGTCGTGACCTGTCCTGGCCAGGACCACGAACAGGCCGGCGGCGGGCGCGTTGCTGATGAACCATTTCGTGCCATTGAGCACGTAGCGGTCGCCGTCACGCCGCGCCGTGGTCCGCAGGCTGAGGATGTCGGATCCGGCGTCGGGTTCGGATAGCGCATGGGCGCCGATCAGCCGGCCTTCGCACATCGACGGCAGGTAGCGGGCCTTCTGCTGTTCTGTCCCGTGCGTCAGGAGATAGATGGCGCATCCCCATAGATGATTGTTGACGGCGAAGACGAGCCCGTTGTCGGCGCATCCGTAGCCGAGCGCCTCCAGCGCGATCATGGTGCTGAGCGGGTCGAGGTCACGGCCGCCGTACCGGGCGGGCACTGGCCACCCGAGCACGCCGAAGGCAGCGCACCTGGCCCAGTCCTCGGCGGGAAACCTCGAATCCCGGTCGGCCTCGGCGATGTCCTTGCCGAGTTCGCGCCGGGCGAACGCGATGGTCTCGGCCCTGAGCGTTCGCTGTTCCGGGGTAAGTTCAAAGTCCACGGGTGATCATCTGCCCGCAGGGGCCCGTTTGCGGTCGACGAAGGACGCGATAGCTGAGACTGACCTGATGTTGGCGAAGTCGAGGTCGGCGCCCTCGATCGGCGTTCCGAAGTTCCGCTCGATCCACATGACGAGCTGGACGGCGAACAGCGAGTTCACCATTCCGTTCGCGAACATGTCTTCCTCATCGTCCATCCGTATGCCACCGGTGTGCTGGGCGACGAATTCGTGCACCATCGCGCGTTCCGAATCGTTCATGCGGGCGCTCTCCCTCAGGCGGCAATCTCGTAGGCGTGGAAACCACGGCCGGTCTTCCGGCCGAGAAGGCCGGCGTCGACCATGGTGCGCAACAGGGTGCAGGGACGGTATTTCGGATCGCTGAAACTGTCGTAAAGCACTTCCAGCGATAGCAGCACCGTGTCCAGGCCGATGAGGTCCGCTGTCTCCAGCGGCCCCATCGCGTGGCCGAAGCATTCCTTGAACAGCCGGTCGATGTCGCCGGCCGGCGCGACGTGCTCGTGCAGCAGGAAGACGGCCTCGTTGATAGTAGTCATGAGGACCCGGTTGGTCACGAAGCCCGGGGAGTCCCGCACCACGATGGCGTCCTTGCCGATGCCTGCCAGCATGTCTACGGTCAGGTCGACGGTGTCGTCGGAGGTGTGGTATCCCCGGATCACCTCGACCGTCGGCTTGAGAGGTGCCGGGTTCATGAAGTGCGTTCCGATGACAGCCGACGGCCGGCGGGTGAGCGAGGCGATCCGGGTGATCGGTATCGCCGAGGTGTTCACCCCGAAGACCGCCGTGGGCGCGCAGATCTTGTCCAGTTCCGGGTACAGCTCGCGCTTGGTTTCCCAGCGTTCAGTCACGTTCTCCACGACATAAGCGACGGTCCGCAGCTCCTTCAGGCTGGTGGTGAACCGGATGCGGCCGGCAACCTCGCCCGGGCTCACGACTGGTGCCGACGGCCGGACCAGCGGCATCATCCTGATACTCAGCACGATCGCGTCCCGGGCCCTCGTTAGCGCCTGATCGGCGACATCGACCAGAACGACCTCGCATCCCGCCGTCGCGAATACCTGCGACACACCGGTACCCATGGTGCCCGCGCCTACCACGCCGATTCGCCTCATCCGGCATTCTCACCGTCCTTGATCGCGTGTCTCAGGAAGCTAAGTACCTCGTGTCTGCACTCACGGAAATAGAAGTGCGCGCCGGTGAACCGGCGCAGTTCAAACGACCTTGTCGTGTGGTCACGCCATCCGGGCATGCGGGTCCCCGCCTCGTCGTCAGCTCCCGCGATGGCGCTGATCGGGTAGTCAAAGGGATCGCAGGCGCGGTAGATGTAGGTATCCAGCATTTCCAGATCAGCGCGGAAGGCCTGAAGCGAGTTCGCCAGAAGCTGCGGATCGTCCCGGATCTCCGCGGGCAGCGGGCCCGATACCCGTTCGATTTCGGCGAGCAGTTCATGGTCGCTCAGCAGATGCCTCGGCGCGGGCCTCGGCCCGATCAGCCGCGGTGCGGGGCACGCCGACACGATCATCCGTTCGGGCGGTGGCTTGCCGCGGTCGCGAAGCAATCGTGCCACTTCGAAGGCAACGAGCGCGCCGAGGCTGTGGCCGAGCAGGACGAACGGGCGCTCGAAAGTCACGGCCGATACCACCGCGTCGACCAGTTCTTCCATCCGGGCGAAGCGGGGCTCGTACAGCCGCGAGCCCCGGCCCGGCGGCCTGAGCGCCCGCACCCGTACGCCAGGCAGGTCGTCGGACCAGCGCGCGTACTCGCCGGGCGCTCCCCCGGTATGCGGGAAGCAGTACAGGCTGACGGTCGCCGCGGCGCGCGGCGCGCGGGATACCAGCCACGTCTCAGCGGATCGCACCATGATCGCTTTCCGCCTTGTCCCGCAGCCGGTCCTGGATCAGGGTGGCGAACGCGCCGACGGTCGGGGCCTCGAGCATGGCCCGCAACGCCAGCTCAACCGGGAAGATCTTCCGTATCCGCACCAGGAACTTGGTGGCGACCAGCGAGTCGCCGCCTAGATCGAAGAAGCTCTCATCATGATCAAAATCGCCGGGACCGAGCCCGAGCAGTTCGCCGAACAGTTCCGCGACCACCGTCGGCACGTCAGATGTCCTGGCGCGGGCGGGACCGGCTTCGGGTGGCGCGACGTCGGGCAGCGAGGGTCCAGGCGGCTCCACGACGTAACGCCGCCGCTCGAACGGATACGTCGGCAGGGCGGCCTTCACCGGGCGCCGTCCGCCGTGCGCGGCCTCCCATTCGATCGGGACCCCGGCGAGCCAAAGCCGCGCCGCGACCGGCAGCATGGACGATTCGGCTGCGCCGCCCGCGATGACCACATGGTCGGCGGTGCAGGCGGAATGGCCGTGCGCGCGGGACGTCAGCTTCTGTCCGGCCCCCATTTCGAGCAGTACGGTGCCGGAGTCGCGCAGCAGCGCCGACAGCGCATCGTCCGCCTCGCTGATGTCGTCCGCGTAATACACCGCGATCCGGGCGGGCAGCTCAGCCGCGATGGCCGCGGCCGCCTGCGCCCCGGCGCTGGCGCCGAGCACGGCGGCCGGCGTCACGCCCCACCGTGCCCACTGCCGCGCTAGCTGAAGCTCCTCGTCCGACGTACCGGGGAACAGGAATGCCACGGTTCGGCCGCGGGCCGGGCTCGGGGATGTCACCAGCCGCGTGCCGTCGTGCCCGGTGAGCGCGCTGATGGCGTCGTCGATGCTGTCCACCAGCGCGTAGCTACGGTGGGCGTGCTGCCTGCGACCCGACTGCAGGGTCCATGCCACGCTCGCGATGTTCAGCTCCGGGTGGGTACGCAGATGGTCGGCGAGCCTGGTCGCCGCGGCCGCCAAGGCGGTCGGCGTGACGGCCGACAGCAGCAGAAGCTGCCGCCGCGGGGACGGTGCGCCCGGGCGGGCGGGAGCCTGTTCGAGCACGACATGGGCGTTGGTGCCGCCCATGCCGAAGGAACTCACCCCGGCCCGCCGGGGCGCGTCGTTGCCCTGCCAGGCATGCGGACTTGTCACGACGCGGAACGGGCCCGCGGCGAAATCGATCTGCCGGTTCGGCGTGGTGAAATGCAGATTGGGCGGAATGACGCCATTCTCTAGCGCCATGACGGTCTTGATGAGCCCGGCGATGCCCGCGGCCGCGTCGGTGTGCCCGATATTAGTCTTGACCGAGCCGAGCACGCAGAATCCCGGAGGCCCGCTCGCCGCGCCGAACGCCTTCGTCAGGGCGGCCACCTCGATGGGATCACCGATGGGCGTGGCGGTTCCGTGCGCTTCCACATAGCTGATGCTCCCCGGATGAACATCCGCGACAAGGTGAGCCGTCCTGATGACATCGGCCTGGCCGTCGATGCTGGGCGCGGTGAACCCGATCCGGCTGGCTCCGTCGTTGTTCACCGCAGACCCGCGGATGACCGCGCGGATCTGATCACCGTCTTCCAGAGCGTCGGCAAGGCGCTTGAGTACGGCCAGTCCTGCTCCGTCACCGCCGACGATGCCCCGGGCACCAGCGTCGAACGTCCGGCAGGTTCCGTCCGGTGAGATGATCCCGCCTTCGGTATATTCACCTGGCGTCGCGGGAAACCGCACGCAGGCGCCGCCGGCCAGAGCCACATCGCAGTCTCCGGCAAGGAGGGCCTGCACGGCGACGTGCACAGCGACCAGGGATGTGGCGCACGCGGCGCCGATGGCGACGGCGGGACCGCGCAGGCCCAGTTTGTACGCCACACGGGTGCTCAGGAAGTCCGCGCCCGTGGCGACGCGGATATCCCAGTTGGTCACATCCGGCAGCTCTGCGCGCCTGGAATGCAGGATCGCGGCATATCCCGTGTCGGAGCAGCCGGCGTAGACCCCGATGAGGCCCGGGTAGCGGCCGGGATCACAGCCGGCATCCTCGAGTGCCTCCACGGCGCACTCAAGAAAGACACGCTGCTGCGGATCGATGATGCGCGCCTCGCGGGGCGAGTAGCCGAAGTATCCCGTGTCCAGCCACTCGGGGTCGGAGAGGAAACCGCCGGCCGGGACGTACTCCGCGCCCGGCTCACCCGGGCCGTCCGTGCCCGGTACTCGCCGCCGGGGGAGCCGGGTGATGGCATCCACCCCGGCTACGAGGTTCCGCCAGAACTCCTCCGGGTTCTTCGCTCCGGGGAACCGGCAGGCCACGCCGATGACAGCGACGTGCCCGTTGTCCGGGATGCCGGTCATCTCATGCCCGCGCCGTCGGTTCCGCGCGCCCGCCGCGCCGCCAGCCGCTGCAGCCCTCCCAGCCGGCCGGACCGCGCCGTGGCCCCGGCATCCGCGACGGCACCGTCGTCGGCGGGGGCGCCGTCGCCGAGATGACGGGCGAGCGAGCGGACCGTGGGGTACTGGAAGAACTCCACGATGGGCAGGCCGCGTCCCAGCCGTTCCTCGATCCGGTCCCTGACGAGGTAAATGAGCATGGAATGGCCGCCAAGGTCGAAGAAATTGTCCAGCACGCCCACGTGGGACCTTTCCAGCACGGCGCACCAGATCTCGGCCACCGCGTGTTCCAGCGGCGTGGCCGGGGGCTCGCCCCCCGCCCGCCCGCCGGACTCACCGGGTGGTGGCAGCGCGGAAGCATCGATCTTGCCGTTGGCGCCCAGCGGCAGCCGGCTGAGCGGCAGCCAGGCGGCGGGCACCATGAATCGCGGCAGATCCCGCTCCAGGTGGGCGCGGAGCTCGTCACTGCCGGGAAGATCATGCCCATGCCTGGTGACGAAGTAGCCGACCAGCTGCTTGCCGCCACCAGGCCCGTCTGGACGGATCATGACATATGCCTGGGCAATGGCCGGATGGCGGCACAGCGCCATCTCGATTTCCGCTGGCTCGACCCGGTTGCCGCGCAGCTTGATCTGCTCGTCGGCCCGACCGAGAAAATCGAGGTTCCCGCTGGGCAGGATGCGGACCAGATCACCGGTCCGGTAGAGCCGGCCACCTGGTCGGGTGGCGAACGGGTCGGGGACGAAACGTTCGGCGGTGAGCCGCGGCTGGCGCAGGTATCCTCTCGCGAGGCCGGCTCCTCCGACGTACAGTTCGCCTCGAATGCCAGGCGGAACGGGCCGTAGCCGCTCGTCAAGCACGTAGCCGAGGACGTACGGCAGGGGCCCGCCGATATCGGGCGCCGGCTGTACCCGGCCGTCTCCAGGGTCAGCCGCCGGATCGACACGACCTGCCGTGGCAGCGACCGTGACCTCGGTCGGGCCGTAGGCCACGGCTACCGCGAACGGCCGATCAGGGGACGGGCGGCGCTGGAAGAGCTCCCCGCCGGTCTGCAGCCACCGCAGGGCAGTGTCGGCCGGCCATGGCAGGTCGAGCAGCGGCTCGGCCAGGGCCTTGGTCAAGAACACGAGGCTGATCCGGCTCTCCTGGAGCCAGGACTGCAGTCGCGATGGCGCCAGGCGGACCTCCTCGTCCACGACGTGCACACTGGCCCCCGCGGTGAGTGCGGGCCACAGGTCTATCACCGAGGCGTCGAAACCTGGCGCGTTGACCATGGCGATCCGGTCGGCCCGCGCGACGCTGTACTCCCGCCGGTACCAGGCGGCGAAGCCGGCCAGCGCGGCGTGCTCGATCATCACGCCCTTGGGCCTGCCTGTGGACCCCGAGGTATACATGACATACGCCAGGTTGCGCGGCGCGACGCGGACAGCGGATACCTTGGCGTCCGCGGTGAGATCCTCCAGCAGCAGCGCGGGCACTCCGCCTGGCAGCTGCGCGACGTGGCGGCTGGTGGTCACCACGACCGCGGGATCCGCGTCCTGGCAGAGGTAGGCGAGCCGGCCGGCCGGATGATCTGGGTCGAGCGGAAGGTAGGCGGCACCCGCCTTCAGCACACCTAGCTGGGCAGCCGCCAGATCGGTTCCGCGTGGCAGCAGAACGCCGGCGACGTGGTCCGGCCGCACGCCATGCCGTTGCAGGTTCGCCGCGATGAGCGTCGCGCGGGCGTCCAGATCCGCGTAGGTCATCACACGATGCCCGTCGCGGATCGCGATCGCCGACGGTCGTTCGCGGGCCCGGTCGGCGATGGCCACCTGGATGAGCGGCTCGGCTGACCGGGCAACTCGCCCGGTCCCGCCGGCGACGAGTGCGGCCTCTTGCGGGCCGGTGAGGAGCGGCAGCCAGGCGATGGGGATCTCAGGGTCCGCGACCGCCGCGTCCAGCAAGGTCCGGTAGTGAGCCACCATCCGGCTCATCGTGTCCCTGGTGAAAAGGTCTGTGCAGTATTCCCAGATGAGCGTGATCCGCGCGTCGTCCGGATTGGCGGCACGCCCGACCCGTTGCTCACCCCGCGGGACGACGACCACGTTCATGTCGGCCTTCGCCGATGAGCTGTGCCGTTCTCGTACGATGCCGTGGATCCCCGCGAACTCCAGGTCAGGCACTGGCGAGTCGTGGAAGCTGAACATCACCTGGAAGAGCGGATGGCGGGACGGATCCCGCGTCGGCCGGAGGCGTTCCACGAGCCGTTCCAGGGGGACGTCCGGCCAGGCCTGGGCGTCCACGACTGTCTGCCGGATCCGGCGCACCAGCTCGGAGAACGTGGGCTGTCCGGTGATGTCGGCACGCAGGGCAAGCGTGTTGACGACCATCCCGATCATCTGCTCCGTCTCGGCCATGCGCCGGTTGGCGAACCCGGTACCGATCGCCATGTCATCCTGCCCGGTGTACCGGTACAGCAGCGCGGCGAAGCCGGCCAGCATGGTCACGAACAGCGTCACGGCGTGATCGCGCGAGAACGCGCGCAGCCGCTCCGCCAGATCCGCCGGCAGATCCACGCGCAGCGCGTCACCACGGAAGCTCTGCACCGGCGGGCGCGGCTGGTCGGTGAGCAGATCCAGCGTGTCCGGGCATCCGGCTAGCTTTCCCGCCCAGTGGTCAAGCTGCCGCTCGAGAACATCGCCGCGCAGCCACTCCCGCTGCCAGATGGCGAAGTCGGCATACTGCACCGGCGGCTCGGGCAGGGGTGACGGCAGTCCCCGGCTGAATGCGACGTAGATCGCCTCTAGCTCGCGCAGGAACAGCGCGATTGACCAGCCGTCGTGGACGAAATGATGCTCAACGTGCACGAGCGTGTGATCGTCCGGATCGTGGCGGATCAGCAGCCAGCGGGCAACAGGCGGACGGGCCAGGTCGAATGGATGCTGGATCGTGTCGCGGATCAGCCGCTCGGCGTCGTCGTCCGGTGCCCCGGTGAGGTCGGCCACCGCGACCGTGATCGGCATCGGCGGCCGCACCTCCTGAACCGGACCGCCGGGGGCCGCGCGGAAGCTGCTCCGGAGGATCTCATGGCGCCGGACGATCTCGGTGAGCGCGTCCTGCAGCACCTTCGCCGAGAGGGGCCCGCGCAGCCGGATCGTCACCTGCGCGTTGTAGGCGAGATTGCCGGGAGATAGCTCCTCCAGATACCAGACACGCTGCTGCGGATAGGAAAGCGGGACAGGCCCGGTCCGTGGCACGTGCCGGATCGGCGGTGGTCCGTGGTTCTCCGCCTTGGTTATCAGCTCCGCCATGGCCGACACTGTCGACGCCTCGTAGACCTGCTGGATCGGCAGCTCGGCGCCGAACTCGGCCCGCACCCGCGCAGAAAGCCGCCCGAGCAGGAGCGAATGACCGCCGAGCGCGAAGAAATCGTCGTGCACTCCGATATCCGAGCGGTCAAGGAGATCTCCGACAATACGGACCAGCGCCTGCTCTGCCACGGTGCGCGGCTCGGTGCCGGCAGCCGCCAAGCCGCCGCTGCGGCGGTCAGGGAGGGGGAGGGCGGTCCGGTCAACCTTGCCGTTCACCGTCAGAGGCAAGGCACCGAGCAGCACCACCGCGGCAGGCGTCATGTAGCCGGGAAGCCGGCCGGCGAGAAAAGCCAGCAGCTCCTCGCTGGTCGCCGGCGCCGTCATGTCGCCGGCCGCGTAGGCAACGAGCCGCTGGCCACTCGGGATCACGACCGCGTTCCGGACCCACGAGTGCTCGCAGAGGACCGCTGCCACCTCATCCGGCTCAACCCGGAAACCCCGCAATTTGACCTGATGATCTATCCGGCCGACAAATTCAAATCCGGAATCGGGCAGCTCGCGCGCGAGATCCCCGGTGAGATAGAGACGCGCGCCGGGCGTGTCCGTGTACGGGTCCGCGATGAACCGCTCCGCCGTGCGAGCCGGCTGGCCGAGGTAGCCGCGAGCCACGCCGTCACCGCCGATCGCGATCTGGCCTATCTCGCCACGCGGCACGGGCTTCAGGTCCGGGCCTACCAGAGTGACATGCACGCCCGCGATGGCCCGGCCGATCGGTGAGCAGCCGGTGCCCGGCCGCATCTCGGCGTACGTCGCGCACACCGTCGTCTCGGTCGGACCGTAGCCGTTGACGATCCGCCGGCCGTCTGCCCAGCGATCCGCCAGCGCCGGCGGAAGAGCCTCACCCGCGCAGATGAGTGTCCTCAGATCTGGCAGCGGGCCATACGGGAGCATGGCGAGAACTGATGGCGGAAGGATGAGGTGAGTGACCCGGGCGGCCCGGAGCGTCTCCACCATCTCCGTGCCCGGCACGAGGGCGTTCCGTCGCGCCAAGACCAGCGTCGCTCCCGCGCTGAGCGTCACCGCGATCTCGGCGACGGAGGTGTCGAAGCTCATAGGGGCGAAGGACAGCATTCTCGCGCCCGGGGCGAGGCCCCAGCCCTCGATCAGTGCCGGGATCAGTCCGGCCAGGCCGCGGTGAGATACCATCACGCCCTTGGGCCTGCCGGTGGAACCGGAGGTGTAAATCACGTACGCGAGGTTGTCGGGGCCCAGCTGGACCCGCGGTGGAGGTCCCTCACCTGCGGCGGAGGGGTCGATCTCGCAGATCCCTGGCAGGACCACGGGTGCGTCCGCGATAGCCAGGGCAACGCCCGAATCCTCCACCATGTACGCAAGCCGCTGCCGTGGATACGCGGGATCCAGCGGCAGGTAGGCGCCACCCGCGCGGAGAACGCCGAGGATTCCCGCGATCGCCCCAGGAGAGGGTTCCGCCGATATTCCGACGATCGTCTCGGGAGTTACGCCGAGGCTGACAAGGTACCGGGCGAGGCCAGCCGAGCGCGATGCCAGCTCGCCATAGGTTACGTTGTTATTTTCAAATGTAAGCGCGACCGCATCCGGCGATTCAGCGGCCCGCGCCAGAAATGTCTCGTGAAAGAGCGGCCCGGCCATAGCACTCCCTCTAAGCCATTTTAATATACACATGGCTCTAAGGTCGCAAAGTTTCTCCACTGACTACAAGAGTGTATCAATGTCCGCCCTGCTGATGTCAATCACCCAACTTGCATTTGACCAGAGTTGCAGGCGAGGTTGAATGTCACACCTAAACGTTCCTGGCATGGCGCGGCGAAAGATGCTGCTGTTTGCCCAGTTGTTGCCGGCGACAAAAGAAATTGAAATAGCGGTCTCGCGAATGTTGCGTCTACGCTATGCATGAGAACCGCACCGAGAGGGAAAGCGATGACCAACCCGTTCGACGACGAGAATGGCGAGTTTCTGGTTCTGGTCAATGACGAGGAGCAGCACTCGCTGTGGCCGGTGTTCGCCGAGGTGCCGGCAGGCTGGCGCACTGTATGCGGGCCGGCCTCTCGGCAGGACTGCCTGGACTACGTCGAGGCGAACTGGACCGACATGCGGCCCCGCAGCCTGGCCCGGGCCATGACTGAGATCGAGACGGACCACTAGGCCCTCTGACGGTCCGGTACGAACGCCCGGGCCTGCCTACGAGCTGGCGTGCGGCTCGATATCTGCTGGAACATCACCGCCGTGCACCGGCTCGCCCCCGAGGTGGCCGGACAGCAGGGGGCGAAGACCTGCGCAGCAACATACAAGTGACGGACCTGCTCGCCAGGGCCGGCGTGCAGATGCCGGACACCCGCGCGTGCCTGCTCCGCGAGCTGGCGGACAAGTACCCGATGGTCGCCGCGCTGCTGGAGTGGCGCAAGCGGCGCTAGCCTGCCACCTTCCACCTGCCAGCGGCGGGTGGAGCAGCACGCTGATGCGCTGCGTTTACGTCATAGCGGCGTTTTGCCTCGTGAATACGCTGTCCGATATCAACTCCACGTCGATGCACGGCTTTTACTGGGACCGCTTGGCCGCCACCTACGGCGTGGTCCGGCGCCAGGGGCAAGACGGTACAGGGGTAGCTGACGCATCCTGGGCCAGGCTCAGCATGCGCGACAGCCCGGACGAGCCGCGCCTGGTTATCTGCGCGGCCACCAACTGCACCAGAAGCGGCGACCTGCCACCCGGCCGCGGCTGTGTCTCCTTCACCTTCACTCCCGAGACAACCGGCCTCAGCCGCACGCCAGACGCGGACCACAGCCCGGACGGGGACAGCGCGCCATTGCGCGCCTGCTCGCACACTGGAACTCAGCCTTGCCGCACGACTCGGAATTATGGTAACCCCTATGGTGCCAAATACTATGTCACTCATGCGACCTGCGCATATTATGGGTGATGCTGACGAGCCGACTGTGCCGCACCGCTTCGATATCCGTCCGAATACGGACTGATAGATACGTCCGGCGGGCGCCGCGGACACCCTCCTTGATCGCTTGCATACCGTTCAGCAAATTCGGCGGCGCTGAGCGGAAGAGACCTTCGTCCCTATCCCGCCGGACGACGAGGTACATGACGCGCGATGGTGCAGTATGTGACGATATGCGCCGAGAGGAATAATGCCGTCACTATATGCGACCTGGACGTACTCTCACGAATCAGGCCGCCGAGCCGGTCCCGCCGCAAACCTGAACATTAGCGCTGGGACTCCGCTGTCCAGCGCGCGGCGAAGTTGAGGCACTGATCTGCCCGCCAGCAGAGTCACTGTATGGCGAGTGTTTCCGCGATAGGCTGGCAATCAGGGGTGGCGTTATGTGGCGGCGCGGCGTCGGTCGTAGAGCCTCAGGGCAGATAAGCGGCTCACACCGGGCGCGGGGTGCTCAATAACCCGCTCGGTGGGGCATGCAAGTGCATGAGCCCTACCGCCTGCTGACCATCGGGCTGCTGGTATGCGCCGCCGCCGCAACTGGCGGCGGCCTTGCCCTCCTGTACCGTTCCCGCACGGCCGATGTGGACGCAGAACTGGGCAAATGGCTTCTCACCATGGCCGCCGCCCTCGTGTTGATCGGCGCCCTGAGCATGGTCGTGCGGCAGATCGATCAGCGCCGCGCCGAGCGGGAAGCCTGGCATGGCGTGCTCCACGATCTGGTCGCCGCGAACCAGACGGTCCTGCTGGCCCGGCTGCGGCTGGCTGCGCACCGCACCGCAAAGACCTACCAGGAGCAGCTTGCCGAGTTCATGCGCGCGCGTGTCGAGCTGCGGCGGATCCTCGCGACCGGCATCGTGACCACTGATCCGGTGCTGGGCGACCTCATCACCGCGATGCGTAAGTACCTCGACAGGCTAGGTCAGGAGTACGAGAACGGATACCTGCAGGTGTCGATGCAGCAGCGTCTGGACGAACTGTGGCTCACCAAGCAGATGGAGACCGCCCGCGACAGCGGCGCAGGGCCGACGCTGCCAGCCCCGCTGGCCGAGCCGACTCAGGCGTGGCGGCTGCTGCGAGATCCTGATCGCTTCCCGCGCTCGGGCCGCAACTTTTCCGATGACGAGCAACCCGGGGGCCTTCCTCCCGCGCTACCCATGTCCGTCCCCAAGGACGAGCTGTCCGGGGCGGGTAGCCGGAGAGGCTTGAGTGATGCGAGCGGGAACCGGCCAGCCGGGGATGTGAGTGATCCGTTCCGGGTGGGCGTACGCGGATCCGATCGGTCACCGGCCGCTGCAAGCCCAGCTCCGCCGCCAGTGGTCCGCAGTCAAGCAGCACGTACAAGCTGGCCCGCTCCGGTGGCTGCAGCCGGCGGCCCAGCAGCCGGCAGACCCGCTCGCGGATCCGGTCCATATCCTCGACCACCACGGCCGGGTCGCCGGTATCGCTCGCCCGGGCCAGCCGGGCCACATCGGCGTGCAACTGGTCGTAGGTGACCTCGCCGATACGGTGCTGCTCGGCCTGTTCCACCTGGCTGCTGGCATAATGCGCGGCCAGCACCACCCGGCGTCCCACCGCGGGATAATCCGTCTGCGGCTCGTCCATCTCACCGCACCCGGCGGGCACGCAACGGCTGGCCAGGTCGAGCAGCGGAACGACCCCGGGCAGGGAACCGGCTCCAGGCGGCTCGGACGGGGCCGACGCGGCGGCCTGCTGCGCCAGGGTCCTGGGCCGGGGGAGTGGTGCCGTGCCGAACTGGCCGGGCCGGATACCGAAGGCCGTACAGAAATACAAGACATACCGCTCGGTCGGACCGTGGCGGCCAGACTCCCAGCGCCTTACGTAGGTCTCCAGATGCTCTATGCCCGGCACTGTCGTGTCGTCACACGCCTCGGCGGCCTGGATCAGCCGGCGAGCCATCTCCCGCCGGGCCCAGCCGCGGGCCTCCCGCTGCTGACGCAGCCACCGCCCTATTCCCGTTGACATGCTCGGTCCTTTCCGGCCCCGATTGGGCGGGCATTTCCGCGTACTCGTGGTCTGATACATCCGGGTTTGCTCTGGGCCCTGGGCATGGCCGTCGCCGCGCGGGCGCGGCGGAAATCGCTGCTGGCCTGCCTGGCTGAGCGGCAGCTGCGCAGACCGCCGGGGTTCCCTGGAGAACCGGCTGAGAAGCCCTGATTCCTGGGTGTCCGGGCTGGTCATGCATAACACCCGGTGCTGTTCTGCTCGCGCGGCTGCATGTTGTCCGGCGAAGAAAGCTTCACAACAGCCGCGGCACGGTCCGCCTCCACCTGGCTGTCTGCTATCGGCTGGACCTGGTAGCCGGTTCCGGGGATGCGGCGCAGGACGCCGCGGCGTTCCAGATCGGTCAGCGCGTGGGTCACCGGTGATCTGCTGCATCCGAACTCGGTGCACAGAATCTTGAGCGGGGGGATCAGCTCCCACGGCTTGAGGTCGCCGCGGGTGATGCGGTCGAGCAGAGCGGTGCTGACCTGTATCCAGGCCCGCGGGTCGCCGGAAGATTGACCCTCGCCCCCACCGGGCGCATTCTCCGCCCCTGGCATCGTCTTGTCGTCTGCGGCATCCTGGCCGCCGCGGACGTGGTAGCCGAGGCCGGGCACCCGGTAGATGATCTCAAGCCTGGCCAGTTCGGTGATGGCGTGCTGGATGGTCCTGGCGGCGACGCCGAACTCGGCGACCAGGGCCGCCCGGCCGGGCAAGCGTCCCTGGTACTGGCGGCGCGCGATGCGGTCCAGCAGCGTGTTAGCGACCCGCACCCAGGCGCGTGCGTCGCCGGGCTCGCCGAACGGCCGATAGCCGCCGCGTGCTGACGCCGCAGTATCACCGGGCATTGCTGCTCCCTGCGGGCTGGCGGAGCATCGGGTACATCTCCGGACCGCCGGGCAGGCGGATCGGGGTGCCG
This sequence comes from Streptosporangiaceae bacterium, assembly GCA_019245115.1. Classification (GTDB taxonomy): domain Bacteria; phylum Actinomycetota; class Actinomycetes; order Streptosporangiales; family Streptosporangiaceae; genus JAFARZ01. Next base: position 20,631 of record JAFARZ010000335.1, read on the forward strand.
AAGTCCGCGTAACCGTGGGCGAGATAGATACGCCGGGTGTCAGCGGCGGAGGCTTCGAGGTAGGCGGGAACGCCCTTCTCGTCGAGGACCGCGTGGTGGAAGCTGAGCAGCGCGGTGCCGACGCCGTGGCCTTGCCGGTCCGGGCGGACGGCCAGGATGGCCAGGTGGTGGTGCTCGGCACCGGACAGGTGATGGCGCTCCAGTTCGTCATCGAAGACCTGGAACCGTTCCACCCACGGTCCGGTGATCTCGGCCAGCTGTCCGGCGTACCCGTCGGCTGCCGCGGCTGGGCCGGTGCCGGGTATCCACAACGCGGCGGCGGTGCGGCCGGGCGTGGTATGGACCAGTCCGTCGGCCATAGCGTGCTCGACGTACATCCGAAAGTAGGCGGGGAACCTCTTGCGGCGCTCGGCCTCGTCCGGGATCAGCCACCGGCTCACGTCCAGAGGATGGAACGCGTCGGCGATGACGTGGCTGAGCATATCCACGTCAGAAGTGCTGGCGGGGATGATGGCGTGGCTGGCTGGCCCGGCGGCGGCGTTCTGGCGGGTCATGGCTGTGCTCCGAGGGTGGTAAGGGCGGCCGGGGCGGTGGCCGCATCGGGACCGAGCCCGATCTTGCGGTACACGCCGGGGCGGCGGGCGCGCAGGACCGCTCCCCAGCACAGCCCGCCCGCGGCGGCCACCCCGAACGCGGATGGCAGCAGCCAGGCGGCGGGGTTGCCCGGGGCGGTGCCGAGCAGGGTGCCGAAGTGCATGATGGCCAGCACCACGGCCCCGGCGAGGAGGAGCGCGGATACGGCGGGCGCGGTCAGCCGCGCCCATGTGCTCTCGTCACCGCCGGGGTGGCGGTCGAAGTAGCGGATGACGGCTGCGGAGGTGATGGCCAGCAGGATCATCACGCCCAGGCCTCCTTCCGCGCTGCCGCCGAAGAACAGCCCGTTCATCGCGGGCCACCGGGCGGCGGCGAACACGGCGATGACGGCTAGGGCGCTGGCGCTCTGGGTGAGGGAGGCGGCGCGGGGGATGCTGGTACGGCCGGTACGGGACAGCGCGGCGGGCAGGACGCCCTCCCGGGATAGCGCATACATGTACCGCCAGGTCACGTTGTGGTAGGCCAGCGCGGCGGCGAACAGCGAGGTGATGAACAGCCACTGCGCGGACTGGGCCACGGCGCTGGCGGTGCTCAGGTTGTACAGCAGCCCTGGTCCTTGCGCCGCCGCGGCGGCGGCGACGTAGGTCCGGCCGGCGTGGACTTCCATCGCCCACGCGGCGGCGGCGTATACGACCGCGATCGCGGCCAGGGCGGTGAAGGTGGCGACGGCGATCGTCCGCCGTGGGTTTCGCGCCTCCTCGGCCAGGACGGGGGACTGCTCGAAGCCGGTGAACGCGAGCCCGGCGATCACGGCGAGCACCCCGAGAGTGCCCGGTCCGGCCGAGGTGAGCGTGGCAGGGGACAGCGTCCCCAGGTCAATGTGCCCGCCCGCGGGCGAGGTGAGCCCGGACATGGTCTCGGTGAGGGTGATGGCGATCTCGATGGTGGTGAGCACGGCCAGTATCTTGGCCGCGACCTCCACCCGGGCCAGGCCCAGCCCGGCGACCACCGACTGCATGATCACCGCCCACGCCCACCAGGGCCAGCGCAGGTGCAGGTGGGCGGCGGCCTCGGCCTGGATCGACGGGCCGAGCGCCCCGTAGGTAGCCACCTGGAACGACTCGTAGGCGATCAGGGCGACCAGCGCGGCGGCGACCGCGGGTACCTTGCCCAGCCCGGCGGCGATGAACCCGTAGAACGCGCCGCTGTTGGTGATCCGGCGCGACATCGCCACATACCCGGCGCTGAACACCCCGAGGATGACGGCCACGGCCCCGAACGCGACCGGGATGCCGGTCAGGCCGGTGTTCGCGCATGCGGCCGGGATCACCCCCGCCGCCACGGTCATCGGCGCGATGCTGGCCAGGATGAAGAACAGCACGGACGGGACGCCAAGCCGGTCAGCGGCCAGCGCCTGCGACATACCGCTGCGCCGGGCGGCAGGCGTCCGGGTTCTGGACATGATTGTCAGGCTCCTCAGGGTCGGGGTCAGGGGGTTTCAGGTCCGGTGGCCAGCACGGTGCGGTCCACGGCCGCCCGGGTCTGGGCGATCAGTTCCCGCAGGTCCGGCGGGAGCCAGGCGGCGGCCTGCTCGGCGCTGACACCGGCCGGGGACAGGTCGTGGTCGAGGCGGTGGCTCAGCCCAGAGGCGACCACCAGCCCGGCCAGGGTGACTTCGCGGGCCGCGAAGGGCCGGCCGGGGTTCAGGGCAGCGCGGACCCTGGCGATCGCGGCGAATGCCCAGTCAGAGTCGGCCGGCACGTACCGCGCCGGGCGCCACGGCACCACGCTGCGGGCACGCGTCAGGTATCCCGCCTGGGCCAGCCGGGCAGCGATGTCGTCCGCCGCGGTCCGCGCGAGCAGCCGCAGCCAGTCCCGCACCGGATACGGATCCGGTTCGGCAGCTATCAGGGCGCGTACCCGGCCAGCGAGCGGATCCCCGGGATCCGGCCTGCGAGCGCCGGCGGCTACCGTCACGTGTCCGTGCCGTATGCAGATGCTGCCGCTCAGCATCAGCTCGGCCAGCAGCCCGGCGGCCAGCCCCAGGCCCAGCTGGCGCCTGGGCAGCTGACGCCGGCCGGTCACGTCGTCATGCGCCACCAGGTACAGGTCATCACCAACCCGGCCAGTGCCGCCCAGGCCCCGGTTCAGCGAGCCCGGATGCGCCCGGCCATCCAGCCACGGAACATACCGCTCAGCCATGGCACCCCCTGCTGAAACAGGTACGCCGTATTAAGGCCCGGGAGATCACGTGGCCGATGCGGCTTAGGGTCATGCCACGTCTCCGTTCTCAGCGTGCCTGGTCACTGCATTTCCCCAGCAGCGCCATTACGTCGGTCCGGTCGTAAATGCGGGTGCCGCTGCCTGGCAGCCTCGTGACGGGGACCAGGATGTTCTTGCTCTCCCAGCGCGTAAGCGTCTTGACGTTCCTGACGCCGAAAACCGCACACACTTGCGCGGGAGATATCTGCTCCGCGCCTGCATCCGGGGTGTGCTGACAGGGGCGCGTCAAAGTCGTGGGGTGCGTTTAGCCTGGTGAGAGTTCTGTGAGATCGAGCAGGTTGAGTGTGCGACGGGGGTTTTGGTGGTTGGCGCGGGTTTCGGCGGCGAACTCGGTGACTCCGTGTAGCCGGAACAGGCTGATG
>JAFARZ010000278.1 GCA_019245115.1 Streptosporangiaceae bacterium
GTCAGGCTCTCGGACACGCGGTTGGGCATGGGGATAGCGGGTAGCGGCCGGGCGTGACAGACTCCACCATCGCGGTCCTCGACATTGACGGGACGCTCATCGATTCCAACTACCAGCATGCGCTCGCCTGGTACCGGGCACTGCGCTTGGTGGGCGAGCGCTGAAGAAGCTGGGCGCGCCGCCTGACGTATCGAGCGTGATGGTCGGCGACTCGGTGTGGGACGTCGAAGCGGCGAAAAAAGCCGGGATGCCGGCGATCGTCGTCCGCTCGGGCGGCTTCGGGGACGACGAGCTCCGCCAGGCCGGCGCCGTCGCCATCTATGACACCCCCGGCGATCTCGCGAAGGCACTGGACGACACCCCTCTCGCCTGACGCCACTGCCACCACCGGGCCCTCGGCCGGATCCGGCACTCGATCCGGCCGTGCGGCGTCGTCCCAATCCACGAGGCGGCCCCGGCACCGCAGGGGAATGGGCCGGGCTGGCCGACGATCCAGGCTCAGCATGACGCGGCAGTCAGAGCCGCCCGATGCCGTCCAGGGCCGCGCGGATGGCCTGGGCCTGGTCGCGGTGGGCCGTCCCCACCGCGATCCGGGAGGCGGTGACCGGGACGCCCGCCACCGTTCGTTCGTTATATGAGATCGTGCCGCGCTGAAGGAGACGGGCAGCCAGCGCGGAGAGGCGGCTTAAGCTGCGCGACCCATTTGCATTTTGTCCCGTGCTCCGGCTATGTCCGCTTCTGGCGTCGGGAGGACGCGGAAGAAAAGGGCTCCACGGAAGGAAGGGCACCGGTTTCCGGCGCCTTTCTTTCCATCGGGCTCCGATCTTCCGAAGGATGGGCACCTGCCTTGTCCGGTACATGGCGATATGCACAGTTTCTAAGCGAAGCGGCGGCAAAGGCGCTTGGGCTAGAATGCCATAAATGTGCCTTATCCGTAAAATGCAGGCATGTGGTACTACAGCCGCGCCTCCTGACGGCAGACAGGCGCTTGGACTGCTCTCTGCCCTGCTAGAGGCCCGTTTCGTCCCATCTGCCGGTGTAACGCCACCGTGCTCGCGTGGTGGATCCGGGCTTCGTGGTGCTTTTGGGCACCCGGTGAACGTTCCAAAACTACGTGCGTTTACGGCATGCCGGGCATGTCGTTTTTGCTAGAGTGACCGAACAGCCTGGGTGAACTACGCGTATCGATACATAGCGGACGCATGGGCCATCCTTCAGTGGGAAGAAAAGAGCCCACTGGAAGAAAAGGTACCGGAAACCGGCGCCTTTTCTTCCCCGAAGCCCTTTTCTTCCACGTCGTCCACCGCAGCTGCCGCCGCGGCATGCCGCAGACTCGATTTGTTCCGGAACGCGCACGGTGGCGCGGCTCACGTTGCCGGGCTGGGACTGATCGTGAAGCCGCCTGGTCACTCTCGTTAGAGCCGCCGCACCGTGACAGGTTCCGGCCGGTAACCGCTGGTTGAGAAAAGGTATGGTGACGGAGGGCGTTAGCATCGCCCGGTAACAGGGGGTGCAGCGGTGAGCGGGAGCGGTCTGGGAGCGGCTGGTATCGACACGTCGGTGCCGAACGTGGCGCGGATTTACGATTACATGCTGGGCGGCAAGGATAACTTCGCTACCGACCGGGAGGCCGCGCAGCAGCTGCTGGCCGCGGTTCCCCATATCGCCGGCATTGTCCGTGACAACAGGTCGTTCATCGGCCGGGTGGTCCGGTTCCTGACCGCCGAGGCGGGTATCCGCCAGTTCCTCGACCTCGGTGCCGGACTGCCCACGCGGGACTGCGTGCACGAGACGGCGCAGGCGATCACGCCGGACGCGCGCGTGGTGTACGTGGACAACGACCCGGTGGTCTGCTCGCATGGCCAGGCGCTGCTCGGATCCCGTGATGGCATCGCCGTGGTGCCGGGTGATCTCCGAGATCCCGGCGGGATCCTCCGCCACCCGCAGGTGACCGGCCTGCTGGACTTTTCCCGGCCGGTGGCCGTGCTGTGCGCGGCGGTGCTGCATTTCGTGCCGGATGATGACAAGCCGCATGAGATCATCGCCGCCTACCGTGATCATCTCGCGCCGGGCAGCTACCTGGCTATCACGCACGGGACCACCGCCACCCCGGAGGAAGATCCCCGCGGCGACGTGGAGAGCGTGACCAGCGTCTACCAGCGTGCCTCGGCGAGCCTGCATGTCCGGCCGCTGCCGGAGATCGAGCGGTTCTTCGACGGCTTCGAGATTCTCGACCCGGGCGTGGTCTGGATGGCCGAGTGGCGCCCCGATCCCGGCGTCCCGTCGGCGGCCCCGCCGGAATCCCTGCGTGGCGGCGTCGGACGCAAGCCCGCGAGCTAGGCCCTGCTGACCGGGGTCCGGGCGTTAGACCCGGGAGCAGACGGGTAGAGGCGGGCGGGTGCTGCGGTCACGGGCGTTGTGGTCGCGGGGAGGAAACGATGATCAAGCTGCTGTACAAGCCGGTGAGCATACTGGTCAGCGTGCTGGGCGGCATGCTCGCCGGGGCCATTTTCAAGAAGGTGTGGAAACTCGCCGGGCACGAGGACGAGGCACCCAAGGCCACCGATGCCCGGCGGGGCTGGCGGGAAGTGTTGCTGGCCGCCGCACTGCAGGGGGCGATCTTCGCCGTGGTCAAGGCCGCGGTCGACCGTGGCGCCGCCGCGGGTACCTGGAAGCTGACCGGCTTCTGGCCCGGCGACGGCACTCCGGAAACCAGCGAGGAGGCCAGGCCATGACTCACCCCGACGGCACCGGTCGGCAGCAGGCGGCCGCCAGCGGCCCTGTCCCGCCGCAGACCCAGGGAGCCGACGGGCCCGACAACCCGCTGGAGCTCGGGCGAGCCGGCTGGCGGCAGGTACTCAAGCGCGCCGGGAAGGAGTTCGTGGCCGACCGGTGCAGCATGACCGCCGGCAGCCTGGCCTATCACTGGTTCCTGGCTCTGTTCCCGGCGCTGATCGCCCTGCTCGGGGTGACCAGCCTGCTGCACCTGGGCACCGGAACCGTGCACCGGCTGGTCGACGGGCTGGACAAGGCGCTCCCGCCTGGGGCGTCCGGAGTGTTCGGCCAGGCCGTTCAGTCGGCCACCAGCCGCTCGGCAGGCGGATCGCTCACCGCGCTGATCATCGGCGTGGCGATCGCGCTGTGGGGCGCCTCAGGCGGCATGGCCGCGCTGGAAACCAGTATGGACATCGCCTATGAGGTCCCGGCCGACCGGAAGTTCCTGGCCAAGCGGCTGTACACGATCCCGCTCATGCTCGCCACCCTCGTGCTGGGCGGACTCGCCGCCGCGCTGATCGTGTTCGGCGCTCCGCTCGGCCTGGCCATCCAGGCCCACGCGCCGGTGGCCGGGACGGCGTTCGTCATCGCCTGGACCGTGGTGCGCTGGCTGGTCACGATCATCGCCATCTCGTTGCTGTTCTCGGTGTATTACTACCTCGCCCCCAACCGGCCTTCACCGAGCTGGCAGTGGGTCAGCCCTGGCGGGCTGGTGGGCTCGGCGATCTTCCTGGCCGCCTCGGTGGGGTTCTCCTTCTACGTGGCCAGGTTCGGGAACTACGGCAAGACATACGGTGCGTTCGCCGGCGTGGTGATCCTCATTTTCTGGCTTTACCTGACCGGGATAGCGGTCCTGCTCGGCGGCGAGATCAACGCCGAAGCCGAACGCCAGGCAGCCGCCGAGGCCGGCCACCCGCAAGCCCGCGCCACGGCCCGGCAGAGTGAGCTGACGGTGGGGAGCACAGCCCGTTAACTCGGAGGGAGCGTCCCGGGACGCCGCCAGGAGCATCAGTGCCCCGTCCACGGTGGCGGCCAGCGGGATCCGGCGGTCCACTCCGGTCAGCCACAGCAACCTGCGGATCTGCGGACGGGAACAGACCGCGTGCAAGCTGCCGCCCCGCGTGGCGGCGTGGCGGTAGGCGCCGACCAGCGCTCCCAGACCGGCCGAATCGATGAACGTGACCCGGTTCAGGTCCACGATCAGCGTCCGCCCGGTGTCCGCCAGCTTAAACAGTCTCTCCCGCAGCCCGCTCACGGTGGAAATATCGATGTCCCCGGTTACCGCCGCGATCACGACGCCGCGTTCATGGCGGACCGTAATGTCCAGCTCACCAGCCACGCCAGCCTCCTGTGCCGAACTGCAAAGGCCCAAGCTAGGGGCCCGCAGGGCAATACTGCCCGTCGGACCGTTGTCTATTCTCATCCAGCGCATCGCTCCAGACAGGGAGCGATTGGCTGGTGCTATGGCGGACCGGGCAGGCTCCGGTCCGGAGCTGATTCGGTCAGGCGCCCACGCAGGTAAGCGAGTGCCTTGCTGAGCAGGCGTGATACGTGCATCTGGGAGATGCCGAGACGGTCGCCGATCTCGGTCTGGGTGAGGTTCCCGTAGAACCGCATAACCAGGATGCGCTGCTGACGCTCGGGCAGGTCATCCCAGTGCGAGTTGACGGCCTCCATGTCGATGGCATGCTCGACCGCCTGATCGTCCTCGCCCAGCACGTCAACGAGCTGCGTCGGGTCCTCCTGGTCCGACAGCGGCGCGTCGAGGGAGTAAGCGCTGAACGCCAGTTCAGCCCGGCGTGCCCCCATCACCTCATCCTCGGTGACGCCCAGCCGGACGGCCAGTTCGCGGCCGTCGGGGGCGTGGCCGAGCTGATGGGTCATTTCCTCAGTCGCCTTGCGCATTTCCAGCAGCAGTTCCTGGGCCTGCCGGCGGACGTGGATCTGCCAGCGTTTGTCACGGAAATGCCGCTTGATCTCACCGCTCACGCACGGCGCCGCATACGCTGACAAGCTGTCCCCGACCTCGGGGTCGTAGTTGTTGATCGCCTTGAGCAAGCCGACGTACCCGACCTGCATGAGATCCTCGGCGGGTTCGGGGCTGCCGCTGTATTGCCGGACACAAGCCCGGACCAGCCTGGCGTAACGCTCGACCACAACCTCGCAGATCGCCGCGCGTTCCGCACTGGCACGGGGTAGCGAACGCAGCTGTGCCAGCAGCAGGTCATCGGACAGATCACGCAGTTCGGCACGCGCTGTCACAGCTGTTCCTCCGATTCGGGGAATGATGGACGCCTAGGCCATGCCCGCTGGGCAGCGGATAAACATCCACGTGAAGCATTTCTAGGCGCGTTATGCGCAGTGTGCGGCGGCGGGGCATTCCGCGAAGCGCGGGGTACGGCGTGGCTCCGCGCGGCGGCGGGAGCGGGGCGTAACCTGCCGGTGCAGGATATATGGGCCGCCGCGGATGAGGATCACCACGAACAAGCTCGCCGAGCACTGGATCGTCACTCCGTTGCTGCTGGTGGCGCTGGCCTGGTTCGCCTGGCGGAACACCGGGTCCGCCGCGGTCGCCCACATCCGCGTGGCTGGACGGTTATCTCAGAGGTACTCCTTCCGCCGCATCCAGACGAGGACGGCCCAGCCCCAGATGGGCGGCAGGTACGAGGTGAACAGGCGCTGGATGAACACGGCGGCGGTGGCGTCGGCCTCGGCTACGCCGGCCGCGGTCAGCCCTAGGATCATGCCCGCTTCCACCACGCCCATCCCCCCGGGTGACGGCGAGACGCCTCCGATGATCCCGGCCAGCGTGATGATCACGATCAGGACGGGAAGCCAGAGATGGTCGCCGAATGCCCGCAATGATATGGACAGGGCCATGGCCACCAACAGCTGCCTGCCGAACGAGCCGCTGACCAGCAGCACCAGCTTGCGCGGGGAGATGGCTACCTGCCTGAGGTTCCCCCACATCTGGCGCACCCGGGGGCGGACGTACTCGGCAGCGAGCCGGCGCAACCGGGGTACAGCCATGGCCAGCCCGGCCACTACGGCCACGACCACCACGACAGCCAGCGCGATCCAGACCAGTTTGGGATCCAGGCCAGCTTGAGGGGCGGCCTTGAGGTGGATGGACCCCCAGGCGAACGGCAGCGAGCAAACAAAAAGCACCACGATGGCGATCCAGCCGGCCGTGGTCGTGATAGCGGCCGAGCTGAGCCCCACCGTGGCGTCGTAACCCTGTTGCTGGAAGAAACGCACCCGGGTGGCCAGGACCGCGGGCGTGCCGCCGGCCAGCGCGCTGAAGGAGCTGGCGACCTCGACGGCCACCGCCCGCCCGAGCGGAAGCGGGCCGGCTACGCTGCCGATGTTCTGCAGGCCCAGCGCCAGGTAGGCCAACTGAGCCACGACGAAAGCCATGATGACCCACAGCCAGTCGGCGCCGATAACGGTGTCAAAGGACCTGGATACGTTCAGGAGCACGCCGACCAGGGCCCAGCCGCCGATGAGCAGGCCCGCGATCATGATCAGCGTCGGCCAGCTCGCCCGGTGGGGCTCGGCCAGCTTCGGTACCTCGATGGAGGCGGCCTGGGCGGCGCGCTCGCGAACATCCGCCAGCAGCCCGCGCTGGCCGTGCAGGCTCCGGTTCAGTGCGGGATCGAGGACTGGGCGCTGCAGATGCCGCAAAGCGGCCTCGAGTATCCGCGGAGAGAGGCAGCGCGCCGCGGCGGCCGCGGCCCGTTCGGCGCCGACCGTCACCGCCGTCGTCGCCAGGGCCCCGGCCATATCCTGATCGAGCCGGTCCGGCGATGCGCTCACCGAGGCGTTGCGGAAGTCTGCCAGCACGATCGCCTGTGCGGCCGGGTCGGTCAGCAGCGCGTCACCGCTGATCGCACCGTGCGCGATCCGCGCTCCGCGCAGGATCAGCAGCTGACGGTAGAGGTCATCGAGCATGGCGTCACTGACCTGGGCGGCGTCAGCATCGGTGAGCGCCGCCCCGGGCGGCAGCCGGCTGACCAGCAGCGCATCCTTGGACGGTCCGGCCGTTCCCGCCTCAACGAACTCGGGCACGGCCACGCCGGCCAGGCTGGCTCGCAGGGTCAGGTACGCCTCGTGCTCGACCTGCTGCAATCGGGTGATCGTCAGGCTCGGCCCGGAGTCCCGGTACAACACGAACCGGCCCGCCTTGACCAGCAGCCGGGCGTCGGCCGCATCCCGCCCGTACACGGCGACGCCGAGCCGGGCGGGCCCGTCGGCTCCGCGGATCTCGGTGGCTTCGTATTTGGCTACCCCCCAGACCTGCCGGGCCGCCGGGCGCACGTAGCTGACGCCGATACCCAGCTCTTCCAGCAGCAGCCGTACGTCGTGGGCCGACGGCAGGCCAGCAGGTGAGCCGAAGGCCAGCCGGACCGCCGCGGTCACCCCCCAGCCGATGGCCAGGCTCCCGCCCACGTTGAGCGGCAGCCCGTGACCCGCGACGGCACAGGCCAGCGCGACCAGGGCGATGAAGATCTCGATGAGCCGCTGCACGCTGCGCGCCAGGTAGGGCAGCGCGACCGTGGCGACCGCCGCGAACACGACGATCTGGAGGACCGGGAAACTCAGGTAATAGCCGTGGATCACGATCCCGGCCGGCCGTCCGCCGCGGCTGCCGAGAAGCAAGATCAAGATCCCGGTTATCGCCGCCGCCCCGGCCGCGCTCACCGCGATATCGCGTGCGATCTCCCAGCGGCGCGCGACCAGAGCCAAGGTCACCATGACGAGCACGACGCCGTACGAGCCGGCTTGGTAGACCACGGTCACCAGCCAGTCGATGCTCCACGGCGGCGGATGGATGACCGCGATGATGGCCCGGTCCATGCGGGAGTCGAACCGGATCAGCAGCAGGCAGCACCCCAGGGCGATGACGGCGACGGCGAGCCGCACCCCGTCGCTCCCGCGGCGCCGTCGCCGACCCTCGCCGACCGGGGCGAACATGACCGGACGCCAGTTACGCAGAAGATAGTGCTCGCCAACAGCGCCCGGGGTTTCGACGAGGCCCTCAGCCATACACGACCATCTACCCAGTTTCCGGCCGGGTCAGGCGGAGGTTAGAAACGGGTGGACGCGGAAGGGGCTCGGCATGCGGGGATGGGTCATTGCTGGCGCGTGTGTGCAGTAACCGCCATGCCGGACACCTGGGCGCACCGGCGAGCTGTACCGCACAATGCCAGTGAATTAAGCCCGCCTGGCCAGCCGCCACTGGCTCGTGATGCCACGGCTGGCGCGGTGGTTTTACGCTTCGTGGTGACTTTATGGTACTGGGTGAACGTTCCAAAACAAATCGAGTCTGCGGCGTGTCGTGGCGGGTGCCGATTTTGTCCTGATATGGCCGTTATGTGACGGCAGCTGCGGTGGACGACGTGGAAGAAAAGGGCTTCGCGGAGGATAGGGCGCCGGTTTCCGGCACCTTTTCTTCCGCTGGTGTTTCGCACTTTTGGGGTGGGTGTGGTGGAGGCTGGCGGGGTGTGGTGGAGCCCTGCCGTGATGTGGGGGCTATCCGGGCTTGAGTGAGACGTAGAAGCATCGGCGGTGCCATATCCGCCTCGTGGTGA
>JAFARZ010000296.1 GCA_019245115.1 Streptosporangiaceae bacterium
CGACATATCGTACGCCGCTGGCCTGCGCTGTCTCATCCCCCGCGAAGCCGATCCCGCGTCATCCGGGCGGGCGATCCCGCGTCATCCGGGCGGGCGACGGACCCGGTAGCCGACCGGCAGCAGGGACCAGCCGAACCGGTCGCTGACCAGGCCCCACAGCCCGCGCGAGGCGACCAGCGTGCCGATCACGGCCAGGCCGCCCACGATGACCAGGTACCAGGCGCCGTCGGAGGACAGCGCCTCCTGCAGCCCGAACAGCACGAGCGCGCCGAGCACCGGGCCCTCGATGGTGCCCATCCCGCCGATGAGCACCATGAACAGCATGTACACGCTGTACTGGATGCTGAAGACCGAGGTCGGCTCGACGTACAGGGTCTGCAGCGCGACTAGCGCCCCCACCGCGCCCGCGCCGCCCGCCGCCACCAGGTAGGCCAGCCGCCTGATCCGGCCCACCCGGACGCCGGCGCTGGCCGCGGCGACCGGGTCGCTGCCGACCGCCCGTGCGTCGAGCCCGAACGTCCGCCGCACCAGCAGGTAGACCCCGGCCACGCTGAGCACGGTCACGGCCAGGGTGGCCCAGTAGATCAGCGCCTCGCGCAGCACCGGGTCGTAGCCGGCCAGGCCGGGGACGCTCACCCCGGTGGTGCCGCCGACCGACGGCGACAGCGTGGCCGCGATCTGGAAGGTGGCCGCGATCACCAGGGTGGCGACCGCGAAGTAGCCGCCGGACAGGCGCAGCACGAGCACGGACACCGGCAGCGAGACCGCCGCGGCGATGAGCGCGGCCAGGACGATCCCGGCGAAGGGGTTCACCCCGTGCTCGGCCACCAGGTAGAGCCCGTAGGCGCCGACTCCGATGTAGGCGTTCTGGCCGAACGAGGTGAGCCCGGAGAAGCCGGCCAGCAGGTTCCACAGGCTGGCCATGGCCACGAACGTCAGCAGCGTAATCAGCGGCTGTTCCGCCGGACCGCCCCACACGTAGGGCACCGCGACCAGGACCAGCACGACCACGGCCGCCACAACCGCGAACCAGGACGCCGTCCGGCTCCACCGGCTCACCGCCACTGGCGCCTCGGCCCAGGCCACCTGACCAGTAACCGCCGTCATCGCAGTGTCCTCATCCCAGGGCCCCCGCTTCACGAGCCGCCTGATGGCTGGTGAACAGGCCCGCCGGACGGACCGCGAGCACGGCCAGGAACAACAGGTGCACGGCGAGCACCGCGTAGGCCTGGTTGACCTGGCCGACCACCGACTGGGTGATGCCCAGCGCCATCCCGCCCGCCAGCGTGCCCCACAGCGATCCGATGCCGCCGATCACCACCGCCTCGAACGCGAAGATCAGCGTCCCGGAACCCGCGAACGGATCGAAGGTGCCTATCGTGCCGATGAACACCCCGGCCAGGGCGGCGGTGCCGACCGCCACCCCGGCCACCGTGGCGAACAGCGGCAGCACCCGGATCCCGACCAGCCGGGCGGTGTCCGGATCGTCGGCGGTGGCCCGCACCTTCCGGCCCCAGGACGTCCGTGACAACAGGATCTGCAAGCCGGACAGCACCACCACCGCCGCCGCGAAAGCGCACACGAACAGCCAGGACACCGTGATCTTGCCGGTGATACGGAAGCTGGCCACGGCCAGCGACCCGCCGTTAAGGCCGCGCGGGTCCGATGTGGCGGCGACCTGCAGCAGGTTCTCGATCATCACCGACAAGCCGAACGTCACCAGGACCGGTGCGAGCACCCCGTGCCGCAACGACGGCCCCAGCAACAGCATCTGCAGCACCGCCCCCACGACAAAGGCGCCGGGCAGCAGCAGCGGCAGCACCACCCACACCGGGACGCCGAGCGCGGTCGACAGCACCAGCCCGAGGTACGCGCCGCACACGGCCAGGTCGCCGTGGGCCAGGTTGACGATCCGCATCACGCCGAACGTCAATGACAGCCCGCACGCGATCAGCGCATACTGTCCACCGAGCAGCATGCCCTGGATGACGGCATTGATCCAGGTCGTGACAAACCCGGTCACGGGGCACCGCTCGGGACCTGGCCGAAGTAGGCGGCCACCACCTGCTCCCGGCTCACCGACGAGACCGGCGCGGCCAGCGCCACCCGGCCCTCGAGCAGGCACACCAGGTCGTCGCACGCGGCCATGGCCCGCTGCAGGTCCTGCTCGACGATCACCAGCGTGGTGCCACCCGAACGCAGCTCAGCAAGCGTCTCATACAGCGACTCGACCACGACCGGCGCCAGGCCGAGCGAGATCTCATCGAGCAGCAGCAGCGACGGGGCGGCGGCCAGCGCCCGGGCGATCGCCACCGCCTGCTGCTCCCCGCCGGACAGCACGGCCGCCCGCTGCCTGCGCCGGGAGGCGATCATCGGGAACACCCCGTAGATCCGCTCCAGCGGCCAGCTGTCAGACGCAGCGGCAGCCGCCCCGACCAGGATGTTCTCCTCCACGGTCAGGCTGCCGAACAGCTTGCGTCCTTCGGGCACCAGAGAAATCCCAAGGGAGACGCGCCGATGAGGCGGCGCCGTTCGGAGATCTGTACCTGAGAAACGGATGGATCCCGAAGCCGCACGGTTAACCCCGGCTATTGTGCGCAGAAGCGTGGTTTTCCCGGCGCCGTTGGCGCCGACCAGCGCCAGCGCACCACCGCGCGGCACAGACGCCGATATATCGAAAAGTGCCTGAAAATCGCCATAAAAAGCGTTAAGTCCGGTGACCTCGAGCAGTGGGACGCCGCTGCCTTCCGAGGCAGGGTTCGCGCCGGTCACAGCACCCCTCCGCCCAGGAAGGCAGCGCGCACCGCCTCGCTGGCCAGCACGGCGGCCGGCGCGTCGTCGGCGATCACCTGGCCGCCAGCCAGGCATACCAGCCGGGTCGCCACCGCGGTGAGCACTCGCATGACGTGCTCGACCCAGACGATCGTGGTCCCCAGCGCATTCACCGCGCGGATCGTGCCGATCAGCGTCTCGGTCTCCGGGTCGGTCAGCCCGCCGGCGATCTCGTCGAGCAGCAGCACCCGCGGTCGCATGGCCAGCGCCCGGGCCAGTTCCAGCCGTTTGCGATCCAGCAGCCGCAGCGTGGCCGCGGGGACGTTGGCCGAGCCGGCCAGGCCGGCGAAGACCAGCGCCTGATACGCGGCCCCGTAGGCGCGCTGACCCCGCAACCCGGCCCCGCGCATGGCGCCGACCAGCGCGTTCTCGAACACGGTGAGGTCGCCGAGCGGCCGCGGCACCTGGAAAGTGCGGCCGAGCCCGAGCCGCGCCCGGGCCGGGGGTGGCAGCGAAGTGACGTCGGCGCCGGCCAGCAGCACCTGTCCGGCGTCGCAGTGCGTCGTGCCGGCCAGCAGGTCGAGCAGCGTGGTCTTGCCCGCGCCGTTCGGCCCGACCACGCCGACCACCTCACCGGCCGCGGCCGTCAGCGAGACCGAGCCGAGCACCGGCAGCGACCCGAAGCTCTTCGCCACCCCGACAGCCGCCAGGACAGCGCTCACATCAGGGGTCACATCAGCGGTCACAGCAGCTTCAGCGAACTCGCGGCCGGCACCGCGGGCAGCAACGAGTCGTTGATGACCACGAGACCATAGCCTGACCCCGAAGGCCGCCACTGCGCGAGCAACTCCGGCACCTGCGACACATGCGGCACCGGTCCGGCGGTGAAGTCATACCGGCCGGTGATGGCCTGGCCCTTCAGCCGGCCGAGCGCGGCCGCGACCGCCGATGGGCTCTTCGGGTTCCCGGACGCCTTCAGCGCCGCCACCGCGATCTCGAACACCGCGTAGTTGAACCCCATCGGCTGGGTCCAGCCCGCCGGATAGCCGGACGCGAACGCGGACGCGGTCATGCCGTCCAGCGAGGAGGAATACGGGAACTGCGGCGACCACCACAGCGGCGACATCACGTTCGTCACCAGCGAGCCGAGCGCGTCCGCCGCGCTGGGAAACAGCAGCGCCTTGGAGATCGAGGCGATCTTGGGCGTGAACCCGTTCTGGTGGGCCTGCCGCCAGAACGTGATGAAATCCGGGGGTATCGGCGCGGCGTGCAGTACGTCGACCCCGGCCGCCTTGAACCTGGCGATGATCGACGCGTAGTCCGTGGTGCCGTCGGTGTAACCGCCGGACGGCACAACCTGCCAGCCCAGCGCGCGGGACTTGGCGGTGATGTACTTCTGGAAACCCGCGCCGTCCACGTCGTCGGGCCACAGACCGCCGACCACATGCTTGCCGGGCACCGCCTGCCACTGGGTCGCGAACAGGTCGGTCTCCTCCTGGGTGCCGAGGAAGTACATGTAGGAGTACTTGAACGTGTTCGCCGTCCCCGTGCTGGTGTAGTACCACTGCTCCCACGGGCAGATGGTGAGCAGGCACGGCACGCCGGACGACTCGGCCTGGGCGGAGACCGGGATGACCGTCTCCGGGGTGGCCGTCCCGATCAGGAAGTCCACCTGGCTCTGCTGCACGAGCTGCGACGCCACCGCGGCGGCCCGCGCCGAGGAAGACTGGCTGTCGGCGGCGATGATCTCGACCGCGTATTTCGTGCCGCCGATGGTCAGGCCGTTGGCCAGTGCGTCGCGGACCTTGCCCAGCACGTAACCGTTCGACTGGGTGAACACCGCGAGCTGACCGGTCTCCGGGCTGACGAACCCGACCTTGATCGTGCCGCCGTTTTTCGCGGCGGCGCCGGACCCGCTGGAACCCGGCGAGGACGTCTGCTTGAGCGCGGACGAGCAGCCGGACAGGCCGGCCGCGCCGGCCGCGCCCGCCAGCGCCGCGACCCCGAGAAAGCCCCGTCGGGTTATGGTCATGCCGCATTTTCGGCCGGCCCGGTAACGGTCCGCTTGCACTACCGGGCACACTGCTTGACCTTCCGCGCACCACACTCGCAAGCTGAACCATGCCAGAAACTGTGCCGCAAAAATCAGTGCGAACGCTTGATCTTCCCGCCAGACAGCGCTTCGACTGCTGGAAGAGCGCGCTGTCCGAGACATTCGTCCCGCTGGAGGTCTCGCTGCCGGGCGGCGGCGGGGACTTCCGCGGCCGGCTCAGCGGCTGCGAGCTGGGTAGCCTGCGCTTCTTCGAGGTGGTGGCCGAGCCGCACACCGCGCTGCGCACGCCGCGCCTGGTCAGGTCGGCGCCAGCCGGCTGTTACAAGGTCGGCCTCCAGCTACGCGGCGCGTCAGTGCTGATCCAGGACGGCCGGGAGGCGACGCTGTCACCCGGCGACTTCGCGCTGTACGACACCGACCGGCCGTACACGCTCGCGTTCAGCGACCCGCACCGGATGCTCGTGCTGGTGTTCCCCCGCGACCTGCTCGGACTCCCCCAAGCGCGGCTGGCCGCGCTCACCGCGACCCGGATCCGCGGCGGCACCGCCGCGCTGATCGGGCCGTTCCTCGGGCAGATGGCGGGTTTGCTCGATGAGGTAGGTGGCCAGGCTGGGGTCCGCCTGGCAGGCAACGTCCTGGACCTGCTTAACACCGTTTTCCACGAACGACTGGACTGCTTCCCCACCGACCCCGACTCCGGGCACCGGGCACTGATGTTGCGGATAACCGCGTTCATCGAGTCGCATCTGGCCGACGGGGATCTCTGCCCGGCCGTCATCGCGGCGGCGCACCATGTGTCGCTGCGCCAGTTGCACAAGCTGTTCCAGGCCAGCGGGGCCACGGTGGCCGGATGGATCCGGCAGCGCCGGCTCGAACGCTGTGCGCATGACCTGCGCCAGGGCGGG
Source organism: Streptosporangiaceae bacterium (assembly GCA_019245115.1). Taxonomy (GTDB): domain Bacteria; phylum Actinomycetota; class Actinomycetes; order Streptosporangiales; family Streptosporangiaceae; genus JAFARZ01. The sequence goes on from JAFARZ010000296.1 coordinate 5,731, forward strand.
TCATGCCCGGTTTCGGCGATCGGCGCGCGCTGGGGTTATCCGGACCCGGCGCACTTCAGCCGGCTGTTCAAGGCCGCCTACGGCATGAGCCCGCGCGACTACCGGTACCTCAGCGAACAAACACCGTGCGCTGGCGTCCAAGACTGACTCGTTCCCTCGCGGCGACTCTTGGGTCATGAAGCGATTGCTGGACAAGGGCGCCATCATCACCGGCGGCGAAGGCAGCATCGGCATGGCCACTGCCCGCGCTTTCGTGGCCGAGGGGGCCCGGGTCTGCCTGACCGGGCTGGTCGCCGACTCGTTGCGGTCCGGCGCCGCGGCGCTGGGGCCTTCCGCCATGTGGACGGTGGCGGACGTCACGGATTCGACGCAGGTCAAGGCGGCGGTCGCGGGGGCGGTGGCGGCGTTCGGGCGGCTCGACGTGGTGGTGAGCAACGCCGGGATCAGCGGGGTTATCGCACCGGTCGTCTCCTACCCCGAGGAGGTCTTCGACGAGGTGCTCGCCGTGCACGTCCGGGGATCGTTCCTGATCTGCAAGCACGCGCTGCCGTATCTGACGGCCGGCGCGAGCGTGATCATCACCTCCAGCGTGGTCGGCCTCACCTCCGACGCGGGCATCTGCGCCTACGCGACCGCCAAGCACGCACTGGTCGGTCTGATGCGCACGCTGGCCAAGGAAACCGCACGCCACGGGATCCGGGTCAACACCATCCATCCCGGACCGGTGGACAACGAGTTCCAGCACCGCATCGAGGTTGCCGCGACCGGCGAGCCGGCTGACCGCGCGGCCGAGGTCTTCGACGGGTTCATCCCGATGGGGCGGCATGCGTCGCCGGACGAGGTGGCCCGCGCCATGCTGTTCCTGGCCAGCGACGAGAGTTCGTTCATCACCGGAACGACGCTCGCCGTGGACGGCGGCATGTCGATCTGACGCGGGCGCTCAGATCACCGGCGGACGGCCGGCTTTTGTCATACGCAATGCGGTGCGCAGCGAAATGGGACGGCGCGGGCCCGGGTCTATCCGCCAGCCTTCGGCGAATCCCTGGAACCAGGGGCGCAGGTGGGCCAGCTTGCCGCGCTCCCGGACCGCGTTCAGCGCCATCCAGTTGCCGAGGTAGGCGCCCGCGAGCGGCCAGGGCAGGTTGCGGCGGACCAGCAGCACCCGGTTGCGGCCGTCGCGGCGGCGGAACGAGTCGTACCGGGCATTCGGCAGCGCGTGATGGCACATCCGCGCCGCGGCGTCATATTCGAGCCGGTAGCCGCGGTCCAGCAGCCGCCAGGCCAGGTCGGTCTCCTCGTGCCCGTAAAAGAACAGCGCCGGATAGCCGCCTGCCTCCAGGAACACCGTGCGCCTGATCGCGGACGCTCCGCCGAGGAACACCGTCACCACCGACGAGCGTCCCGGATCACCGGCCCGCAGCCTGGGCACATGCCAGCGGGCGCCGGGTCCGCCGCCCGGGTCGACCACCCGCATGGACAGCACCGCCAGCTCGGGGTCCGCGGCGAATCGCCGGCTGATGTGGTCGCCCAGCCCGGTGTCCGGGTACCAGCCGTCGTCGTCGAGGAACAGGACCACGTCGCCGTCGCACGCCTCGACGCCGACGTTGCGGCCCGCCGCTACCCCGACGTTGTCCGGCAGGCTGATCGTCTTCACCCCCGGCGGCAGCCCCGTCACCTCGGTGCCGTTTCCGACGACGACCAGCTCAACCTCGGCCCGCTGGGCGAGCACGCTCTCGATGGCGCGGTTCAGCTCGGCCGGACGGTCGCCCATCGTCAAGATCACGCAGGACAGTTTCACCGGAGCACTCACCGCAGCCGGCTCGATGCCACGATAGCGACCAGGTGCGCGGCCGCGATCAGCGCGCCGATGACCAGGGCCGCCACGGCCAGCACCCGGGTCGCGGTCAGCGTGCCGGCCGCCGAGTCGATGATCGCGCAACCCAGGATCAGCGCCGACAGCTCCACCGCCTGCACAGCCCGGTGCACCTTCAGCGCGGCGGCCAGCCTCCGGGCCAGCGCCAGCCCTTGCGACCGGGGCGCCAGGGCCGCGTCGTCGTGGCCGCCAGCCAGCCCGGACGACGCCCGGGCCACCGTCACGCCGTCGGTCTCCGCCTTGATCAGCGTGACGCAGACCGCCGCGGCCAGGCCCACGGTCACATAACCGCCCGACAGGCTGAAGTGGCCCTGTGCCCGCACTCCCAGCCCCGCCAGCAGCACCGCCTCGCAGATGTAGTGACCCATCCGGTCCAGGAACACGCCGGTGGCCGAGAAGCGCCGCGTGTACCTGGCCAGTTCCCCGTCCGAGCAGTCGAACAGCAGGTAGAGCTGGAACAGCAGCACCACGCCGATGGCCGCCCAGATGCCCGGCACGGCGGCCAGCACACCGCCCGCCACCCCGGACGCGATGAACGCGAGCGTCACCGCGTTCGGGGACCAGCCCCACCGGGCGAACAGCAGCGTGGCATACGGGGACACCCGCCGCATGTAGAGCCGGCCCGCCCAGTGCTCGTCGTTCAGCCGGTCCAGGACCTCCGGCGGCTGCCCGGCCGTGCGTACCTCGCTAAGCGACGGCATCGGCGAACTCCACGACGCGCCGGGCGATCTCGTTCTCGGCCAGGTCGAGCCGCTCCAGGATCGTGTACCGGCCCGGCCGGGTGGCGGGCGCGTGCGCCACGGCCTTGGTGAACTCGGCGTCGCTGAGGCCGAGATCACGAGGCGTGCGGGGCAGACCATGGTGGGCGAGGCAGGTCGATATGACCGTGAAATGCCAGTCGTTCTGTCGTAGATAGGAACAGAACAGGGCGCCAACGCCGGCCAGCTCGCCGTGGTTAGCCGTTCCCGGATACAGATGATCGATGGCGTGCATGATCTCGTGGTCGCCGCCGCTGCACGGCCGGCTCGACCCGGCGACCGACATCGCCAGCCCGCACAGGAGCAGCGACTCGGCCAGCACGCCCAGGAACTCGTCGTCGGCGATTCCGCCCGGCTGGTGCAGCACGGCTTCGGCCGCGGTGCGCGCCAGCGTCACCGCCAGCCCGTCGACGTGCTCACCGCGATCGGCCGCCGCCAGTTCCCAGTCCGCGATGGCGGACAGCTTGCTGACCACGTCCCCGATCCCGGCCCTGACCATGCGCGGCGCGCCGGCCCGCACCCGGTCCAGGTCGACGATCGCCGCCACCGGCGCCACCACGCCGTATGAGCCTTTGCCGGACTCGTGCTCGAGCGAACTCACCGGCGAGGCGATGCCGTCGTGGGCCAGGTTCGTCGCGACCGACACCATCGGTATGCCGGCCATGTGGGCGGCGAACTTGGTCACGTCGATGGTCCGGCCGCCGCCGATGCCCGCCACCGCCTCGTACGTGCCGGCCCGCAGCCGCTTGCCCAGCGTCACCGCGGTGTCCACGGTGCCGTCAGGCACCCGGAAGACCTCCTTCGCGCGCAGGTCGTCCAGGTCGGCGAGCACGCTGTCGCCCTGGCCAGGGCCCACCGCGACGGCGACCCGGCCCTCGGTGGCGATCCGCTGATCGGCGAGCAGCGCGCCGAGGTCCGCGACCGCGCCAGGCCGCACGTCGATGACGAGCGGCGCGGCCAGCATGCGGGCCAGCAACGGCACGTATCCTCCCAGCGAACGTAGGTTTACTGGGAGATTAGCAGCGGGCGGCTATCTCCCGGGCACGACGCAGGTCATCGTGGTTGTCCACCTCGACCCAGTCCACCACGCCGATCGGCGCGATCCCGATCGCACCGCCGCGGTCGGTGAACTCCTGGAAGCCGTCCTCGTAGTACAGCGACGGATCGCGTTGCCAGGTGGCTTTCAGCGCTTCGGCCAGGGGTCCGGCGGCCGGCGGCCGGATCAGCGTCGCGCCGATGTACTCACCGTAGGCGCTGGCGGGATCCATGTTCTTGGTGATGCGGGCCAGCGTGCCGTCCTCGGAGAGGGTCACCTTCATCTCCTCGTCGGCGAGCGTCTTGACATCGTCGACCGCGATGACGACGTCCGGCGCGGTCGTCGCCAGCAGGGTCTTCTCCACCGAACTTGGGTGCACCGTGTCGCCGTTCACCAGCAGCGCGCCGGCCGCGAAGTGGTCGCGGGCCAGCCACAGCGAGTAGGCGTTGTTCCACTCCTCCGCGCGGTCGTTGCCGACCAGCGTCAGCCGCACGCCGTGCGCTCGCTCCAGGGCGCCGGCTCGGTCCCGGACCACACCGGCGGCGTAGCCGACCACGATCACCACCTCGCGCAGGCCCGCGGTGGCCAGGTTCCGTAGCGCGATGTCGAGGATCGTGGTGTCACCGTGCACCGGAAGCAGCGCCTTGGGCAGTGTGTCGGTGTCTGGCCTGAGCCGCCGGCCCGCACCGGCCGCGAGGACCATCCCGATCAACCGCTGCCTCACTCCTCCATGATCAAGTCCAGCCCATCGATGTCTCCGGCGCCTTGGGTGCCTTGGCTGCTCTGGGTGTCTTGGATGCCTTGGGTGTCGCCCAGCCATCCGCCAAGGAAATCCCAGCCGAAGAGCAACCAAAGATATCCCGAAAGGGCGAAGTAGGCCAGCGGCGCCTCGCCGACCATCGCGGAGAAGCCGAACAGCAGCATCCGCCCGTCCCAGCCGAAACCGATCCGGTCGGCCGATATCCCGGTCCAGTGCCGGGCCCGGAAAGCCACGTCGATGTGGCGCAGCACGATGGCGCCCAGCAGGATGAACACCGCGACCGGCGGGACGTTGTGGGACAGGCCGAGCGCGGCCAGGAACACGAACTCGCCCGCCAGGAGCAGCGGCGGGACCAGCCAGTCCCGCTGTCCGTCGTGCGGGTGGCAAGAGCCCAGCGCGGCCAGCAGCATGCTCTCCACCGGGGTCAGCACCAGGATGCCGGGCAGGTTGGCCAGGCCGAGCGCGGACAGCGTGCAGGTCACCATGAGCCCGACCAGCACCGGCAGCAGCGGAGGGAGCCGCCCCTGCACCACCCCGCCGATCCAGCGGGCCAGCTTGCCGTCGTTCCGGTAGGCCGCCAGGTCGCCGATTCCCCCTGACTCTTGAGGCTTGAGTTGCCCCACCGCGCCAGCACCGAGCACGCTGCCGACCAGTACATAGGTCATGGCCAGGGCGCCCAGGCACAACAAAGCGAGGAACGTCACCCGCGCCCCGAAGAACACCACGGTCACGGCGATGATCACGTAGCGCTCCCCGGTGGGGAGGGTGATCGTCTGCTCGATCCGCCGCATCATCGAGCGGCGCAGCCCGTGCCCGCCGACCGCGTGGTCGTAGCACAGATCGGCCAGCCGGCGAATGCCGAGCATGCCCATGGCGGCGATGGCCAGCCGCCACACGCCGATCGACCCGGGGCCGCCCCAGGTGGCCGCGAACGTGTTCCGCAACGCATTGCCCGCGATGCCGTCGAGCCCGGCGCCGGCGCTCCCGGCGACGACCGTGTGCGCGCTGAACGCCAGCACGCCATACACCGCGAACTCAGTGAGCAGCGCCGCGGCGGCGCCGAGCCACTCCAGGACAGGGCCGGTCCAGCGCCCGGCCGCCGCCACCAGCGCCCCGGCGCGGCTCACCACGAACGAACCGGCCAGCGCCACGATACCGATCGCCTTGCCGCTCAGCGTGGGCAGCGTGAGCCACACCGCCGCGATCAGGCCGAAGCCCAGCGAGATTCCGTACAGAGCGGCGGGCGCGAGGTCACGTCCCAGCGCCCACATGGCGAGATCCCGCGCGATGGGATCCGCGAGCACCTGCGCGCACGCGCCCTCGCCGTCCGGTCCGGCGTCGAGCACCCTGGTCGGCACGCCCCGGCGGGCAAGTTCACCGAGCAGCGCGCCCAGCGGGTCCTCGGCCTCGGGCGATGTCGCCAGCGACTCGGCGGCGTCGGCCAGCGTGTCCAGATCCGGGTCGTCCACCACGAGCGCGCCCCCGGCCGACCCGCCACCACCGGTGAACGCGGTGGTGCCGCCTGCCCCCAGCAGCCGGGCCAGGACATCTCCCGGAATGGGGGTAGCGCCCACGCATATCAGGACACGCTCCCCCGCGACCCGGGCGGCGGCGGCGACAGTCAGCAGCCCGGATCCGTATTCCCCGCCATAGCCCGACCCGGCCAGGTCGACTCTGCGCACCCCAAGGGCCGCCAGCTGGCCGCACATACCGGCGTCCGCTTCGGCCGCAAGGACCAGCGCAACGGTCATCCGTGCCCTCCCAGCGGCCCCCTCCGCCGTGATTCACTCCAAGCGTTACCCAACTTAGCCGAGCATCATTCCCGATCCCAGCAGCAACACACCTCCCTTTAACAGGTAGTGTCCGGCTCATGCGCATGGTGGCGGTCGTTCTGGGCGGCGGTACCGGGCAGCGCCTCGGCGCCGGGCAGCCCAAGCAGTTGCTCATGCTTGGCGACAGGACGCTGATCGAGCACTGCGTGGCCGCGTTCGACCGGGCGCCGGGAGTGGACGAGATCCTCGTGGTGATGGCCCGCGGGCACGTCGAACCGGTCAAGGCCATGCTGGCGGAGGCGGGTTACCGCAAGGTGACGGGGGTGATCGAGGGCGGCATCACCCGCCCCGGCTCCACCCGGGTCGCGCTGGCCTGTATCGCGGGCCGGACCGCGGATGACGTGGGCGTGCTGCTGCACGACGCCGCGCGCCCGCTGATCGACGGGCGGATCATCGCCGACTGCGTCGCCGCCCTCGGCACGCACGACGCGGTGGGCACCGCCATTCCGGCCTCCGACACGATCGTGTTCGCCGAAGACGGGGTCATGTCCCACATCCCGCCTCGTGAGCAGCTATGGCGTTGCCAGACCCCGCAGTGTTTCCGGCTTACGGTCATCTCTCGCGCGCACGAACTGGCCGCGGCCGACCCCGCCTTCGCCCCCACCGACGACTGCGGCGTCGTGCTGCGCTACCTACCCGACGTCGACGTGCACCTGGTCCGTGGCGACGAACGCAACATCAAGGTCACCTACCCCCACGACCTGGCCGTAGCCGAAGCCCTGCTCAATTCCGGACGGCTTGTTTTACCAGGGTCCGGCCGAATCCCCAGATCAGGCCGCTGCCCTTGCTGGCGTCCTCCAGCACCTCGCCGAAACCGTCGGCGAACGCCTTCACATCGGCGTCGGAGATCATCAGCGGCGGGATCAGCTTGATCACTTCCATGTGATCGCCCGATACCTGCGTAAGCAGCCGATGCCGCTGGAACAGCGCCACGACGACCATCTGCGCGAACAGGCCGACCCGCGCCTTCTGCAGCATGTTCCAGCTGGTCCGGGCCCGCAGCGAGGCGGGTTTGTCGAACTCCAGGCCGATCATCAGCCCCCGTCCGCGGACGTCGGCGAGGACATCGAACCTCTCCGCCATGCCCTTTAGCGCGCTGCTCAGCGCGGCGCCGGTCCGTGCCGCGTTCTCCACCAGCCCTTCGGTATCGAGCACGTGGAGCGAGGCCAGCCCGGCCGCCATCGCCATCGACCCGCCCTTGAACGTCGTGGAATGCACCATCATCCGGTCCATCGAGGAGTAGACCTTCTCGAAGATCCAGTCCTTGGCCAGCATCGCGCCGACTGGCACGAAGCCGCCGGACAGCGCCTTGGCCACCGTGACGATATCCGGGGTGACCTCTTCGTGCTGGTAGGCGAAGAACTTCCCGGTCCGGCCGACGCCGGTCTGCACCTCGTCGCAGATCAGCAACGCCCCGTGCTCGTGCAACAGGCTGGCGGCCGCGGTGAGGAACCCGTCTGGCGGCATGTGCACGCCCTTGCCCTGAATGGGCTCGATGATCAGCGCGGCGACGTCACCCTTACGCAACTCGGCGGCCAGCGCGTCCAGGTCACCGAGCGGGATCGGGGTATCCGGCAGCAGCGGATCGAAGCCACGCCGGAACTCCGCCGACCCGTTCACCGCCAGCGAACCGGTGGTCAGCCCGTGGAACGCGTGGTCGCAGTAGATGATCCGCTTGCGGCCGGTCGAGTACCGGGCGAACTTGAGCGCGGACTCCACCGCCTCGGTGCCGCTGTTGCAGAAGAAAACCCGGTCCAGCCCCGCCGCCTTGGCCAGCAGTTTCTCAGCCAGCAGGCCGGGCAGCGGCGGGCAGTCGAACTGCGTCCACTCGGCGAGTTCGGCGTCAAGAACATCGTGCAGCGCCTTGCGGATCACCGGATGGTTCCGGCCGGCCGCGAACACCCCGAAACCGGCGAGGAAATCGGTGTAGCGGTTGCCGTCGGCGTCGTACAGGTACGCGCCTTCGGCTCGCGTGTAAACCTTGTCGAACCCGATCGCGTGCAGAACCTTCGGCGTCTGGGGGTTCAGGTACTTTCCGTACAGTGCGTAGCCCTCGCCGCCGCGTTGCGTGAGGAGCCCCCGTAGGTCAAAATCCATAACCCCATTCTCGCAGAACGTACTGCCGTTCCTCCTCTGAGAGCGTGATGCAGTCCACGGGGACTGAGGATGAATCCGGCTCCCCAGCTCATGTGCATGATCGCCAGAACCAGCGGGAGCCGGACCCGGACGCTGGCTGGAACGCCCCGCGACAGAACCGCGCTGACCGCGGTGATCCCGGCCAGGTATATGGCAGGGATCACGAACCCGCCGATGAGCAGCAAGGTCCACGGCTGCCTTATCGGCGGCACCGCCAGCTCCACCAAGGCGGACAGCAGGCTGGCCCCCACCAGTGCCGACGCCACCGGCGGCGCCAGGTACCTGAAGCTGGCCGTCTCGGGATGCTCTCGCATGACTACGTGACGCCATCGGCCGTAGTGCCAGTACTGGGAGGCCAGCGCCCTGATGCTGGTTCGCGGGCGGTAGGTCACCTGAAGGTCGGGCGTGAACCAGATCAGGCCGCCGTTCGCCCGGATCCGGTAGTTCAGCTCCCAGTCCTCCGCCCGGAGCATTCCCTCGTCCCAGCCGCCGACCTGGGCGATCGCCTCGCGGCGGTAGATGCCGAGGTAGACGCTGTCCGCCGGCCCGGCCCCGCCCGCGGTGTGCCACGCGGCTGATCCGACACCCGCCTTGGATGTCATCGCCCACGCGACGGCCTGCTGGAACGGGGTTATGCCGACGGCGGCCATCACCCCTCCCACGTCGGCCGCACCGGTTTCGCCGAGCGCGGCGACTCCGGTCCGCAGGTAGCCGGGCGGCATCATCGCGTGCCCGTCCATGCGGGCCAGCACGTCATGCCGCGCCACGCCCGCGGCGAGGTTGAGCCCGGCGGGGATCCTCCCGGTCGGGCTGGCCACCACGGTGACCCTTGGATCGCTCGCCGCGATCTCCCGTGCGATGGGCTCGGTCCGGTCCTTTGACGGCCCCACCGCGAGCACCACCTCAAGCGCGCCCGGGTAGTCCTGGCTCAGTATGTGCTGGACGGCGCCGGCCAGATAAGGCTCCTCATTCCGCACCGGCATGATCACGGAAACGCCCGGCCAGTCGCTCACGGCCTCACGGTATCAGCGCACACACCCACAGCGCCCGCCATCCACCACCCCGCCCCATCGGTCGCCCCGCCCCGTCCGCGCCGCTCCCTCCGCCACGCCCGCACCACCGCTCCTCCGCCACGCCCGCACCACCGCTCCTCCGCCACGCCCGCGGCCCCGCCCGCACCGGGCGCTCCAGTCCCATCCGTCTCACCGGTTTACGTTGCCGTTTAGTTGGTTGGACATTCCTGGCATTCCGGACCGATTAGCAACCATCTTGACGGCAAGGCGGCATGGACCATGGTGGCCGCAAGGCGGGAGTGGAACGGGAGGTTACAGGGAACGCATGAAGTGTGACGGACGGTGATGTGGAACGGGCACTCCGGCGGAGGTTGATCGGTACGACCGCTCAGTGGAGCGCGGCGGGGGTGTCCCGGCAACAACAACGGACACTGGTCAAGCGTGGTGACCTGGTCGCCGTTCGGTACGGAACATACGCGACCGCGGCGGTTGTCGCCGAGGCTCGTAAGGATCCTAGGCACTGGCACGCGCTGCAGGCGGTAGCCGCGATGCTGAGTTCTCCGACCCGGCCGGTCGTGGCCAGTCACGAGTCCGCCGCGCGGATTCATGGGCTTGACCTGCTGAACGCGCCGCCGGAGAAACGCGTCACACTCACGCGGCTTCCAGGTAGCGCTACCGGGCATTTGCGCGGCACGCGCTTTGTGGCGGCGCAGTTCGGCCGCGACGACATTAGCCCTGATCTTTCATCGGGGTTGGTGGCTGGCGCTGGGGGCCCCGCGAACCGCTTTCCGGGCTCGGATTTTAGTGCCTGGGTATGACGGTGGCCCGGCTGCCGGGCCGGGTGGCCGGGGGTTCCACGGGCCCCGGGTTCTCCTTCCTGGATCGCAGGGACGGCTTGGCGCTGGTCAGGGGGCCTGCGGCAGCGCGTCGATGCGCTGCCACGCGGTGGTGATCGCCTCGGCCCAGGGCCAGGTGGCCTGGATTTTGAGGCGGCGGCGCCGGCCGCCGCGGACCAGCCGGGCGGCGGCGTGTAGTACCCGGTATCTCAGGGTCTTGGGCTCGGCCCTGGCCAGGTCGCCGTCCAGGGCCAGCAGCTTGAGCCAGGCCAGCAGGATGCAGGCGATCATGGAAGCGGTGAGCCAGGCGGCGTTGACCTTGAAATCAAAGGACGGGAAATGGCCCAGGCCGGTGTCCTTGCCGGTGCGGATCACGTCTTCCACCCGGGCCTGGACCCGGTGCGCGGCGTCGATGTAGGCGTTCTGCCCTAGCCAGCCCCTGGTGGCGGCGGGCCGGTTCGTCGCCCACAGCGAGTACCGCCACCCGTCTTCGGCCTCGAACAAGGTGAGCTGCGCGCCGGGATGCGGCCGTTCCCGGCGCGCGAAGACGCGCATGGTGGCCGGCCAGCCGTGCAGCCGGTCGCCGTCCGGACCTTCGCGCAGCAGCCCGGTCAGCTCGGTGACGTGCGCTTCCTCGATCCAGCAGGAACGGTGCCCGCACCGGGCGTTCGTGCAGGCGTCACCGGCGCGGCGCTCGCGGACCTCCCCGCGCCCGTCGATGGCGATCTGCCAGGCTTGGTCCGGGACCAGCCGCAGCGCGGTCTTCTCCCGCTCGCCCAGCGCCCACCCGACTGAGTAGATCAGCTGGTACCCGGGGCGGGCGGCGAGCTTGTCCAGGTGCTTGACCAGGTCATGGCTGGCGCCGGCCCCATCGCAGGTGATCATCAGCCGGCGGCGGAACCCCGGCGGCAGCGCGGCGATCGCCGCATCGGTCAAGGTGATGTGGTCAGCGGCGGTGTTACTGCCCGCCGAGCCGCGGCGCAGCATCCACGCCAGCGGCTCGCCGGTGTTATCGCAGACCGCCAGCAGCGGATGATGTCCGAAGCCCTTGAAGTTGGCCTCGGCGAGCTCCTTGTCCGAGTGCGCGGCCGTCACGGTGGCATCCAGCCGGATGCAGGCGACGCCGTCCAGGACCTTGTCCGCCAGCCGCACCCCCGGCAGCCCGCCATACCTGGCAATGACCTGCGCCCACGCGAACCCGCGGGCGACGTTCACCGCCGCGGTGATCCGCTTGTCCGCCCGCGACCCGGCGCCTGCGATCTCCTTCAGCGTCCGCCACGCCGTCGGCACCGACGCGACCAGCCCGAACAGCTCGCCCTGATCACCCATTACCCGGAAATCACTGATCACCCGGGCGCCGTCGGCGATCGCGCACGCCAGGTCCGCCAGCACCCGGCCCCGGTCATGGACCAGCAGCCGCGCGCTGGCCAGCGCCCGCGCCAGCCCGCCCGTCAGCCCGGTCTTATCCGCAAGATGCCGCAGAAGCGCCAGGCCCGCGTGCGACACGACCCCCGTCCCGCCCCCACATACCTCCAGGCCACGCGACCACCCGGTAACGTTGCTCACGTAGAAAGTGCTCCTCGAACGCGGACCAGTTAAGGACTCGACACCCTCACTGTCCCAGTTCAGGAGCACTTTTCTCGTCAGGCACGCCGCTCAGCCCGCCAACCCCGCTGAAAAGACAGGGTTAG
>JAFARZ010000375.1 GCA_019245115.1 Streptosporangiaceae bacterium
CAGGTAGACATCTCGCCACTCTCATCTCGCCTGCATCAAGGGCGCGCCCGGATGAATGTGGCAGCGACCCGGTTGTAACCGGGTCGCTGCCACATTCATCCGAACAAGGAACCCAATTTGGGTGGCTGACGCTACCTGAATAGCTACCGAAACCCGCCTATATGGTGACATGTCGGGCTGTGAGCCAAGCGGGACACTGCGCGGAGACGGAGACGGTTGGGCCGGGAGGAGAGCGCGAAGGCGTGGGTGGGGAGCGTGAACGCACGGAAAGGGACGCGCGACGCGAGGCTGGGCGGCGGCGCGGTACCCGCGGTTCGCTAACCCCGTGGTTGTCACAACCATGGCGTCCCAACCCCTTGAATGTGGCATTCAAGGGTCACCCAGGCCACCGGGGAGCGGATCGACATAGCCGAGGCCCACCGGATCGGCCTAGTCGACCGGGTCTACCCTGGCCCGCGTTCGAGAAATCGTGGCGTGGGCTGGCGCGGCGGATCGCGGCCTCCCCCGCCCGGCCCATCAAAGCGGTCATCGCCGCCGCCGCGCCGCACCACCACCCGGCGTTCGAGACCGCGGCCGCCGAAGCGTTCGCGCGGCTCTGGGTTTCCGACGCCCACTGGGCCGCCGCCGAGCGAAAACCTTAATGAGTTCAGACTCAACATCAGCCTGGCGGTCGATGAACTCTACGCACCCTACGGCAGCGACGTAAACGGCGCAGAAGACAACGTCAGTTGCGGGGTAGGTGGGTGGCGGCGGCGGTGAGCACGTAGATGGCGAAGGCGGCGGTGAGCAGCGTTGTCACTGCCATGGCGGGTTTGCGTGCTTTGGCGGCCAGGACGGCCGGAGGCAGTATCCCGAGCGCGGCGCATCCAGCGAAGGCGAGCAGGGTGTCGCTGAGGAAGGTGGTCATGCCGGGTACAGCGGAATCCCCGGTGTCCGCGTCACCCGGGCAGCGCTACCGCCAGTAACACCAGACCCAAACCGCCGCCCCCTCCTCTCCCTCTTCTTGCTGTTATCAGCGGATCTCGCGCCGCGCCCGCAGCCTGGCCCACGTGAGGATAATCCCCCACGTGGGGTAGCCCTCGCGTCCGCCCCGGGTGTGCCCGACATTTCGTGATTTGCTCGGGTTAGGTCCGGGTGGCTGGGCGGGTGATGTGGAAGGAAAGAGCCTCGTGGAGACTTAGGTGCCGGAAACCGGCGCCCTTTCTTCCGTTGGGCTCTTTTCCTCCCTGAGGTGGCGGGATTCCGGCGGCTGGGGCGGGATTCCGGCGGCTGGGGCGGGATTCCGGCGGCTAGGGCGGCTTCCGGCGGCTAGGGCGGGATTCCGGCGGCTGGGGCGGGATTCCGGCGGCTGGAGGCGCGGTCGCGGGCTGGCGATACGCGGATATTTCGGCATATGAGCACGTCAGGCTGCCGACCGTGGTGCACTTGCAATAGCCAGGAGGAAAATTCGGGCGGCTTTCGATCGGTTTTGTGCATGAGATCCCCGGCATGTATCACGCGTGCGCCTTGGGTGTCTTGTGTGCGAGAAGTCTCGGCTGGAGTTGCGAGTGGCACATTCTCGCAGTTCGGACAAGCCGGGCAGGGAGGTGCAGGGCCGCAGGATGCGACGGTTAACGCGGACCGTGCCGGTGGATGAGGAGGGGATGGGCCATGCCCGTACGCAAACGAGCCCTGCGCAGCGCGCTGCGCGTCCTTGTAGTGGCTGGCTGTGCCGCGGGCGGGCTGGCCGCGGGCCAGGCCGCGCACGCGGCCCCGGCTGCGAAGACCCCGCCCGGGACGTATGCCTACGTCACCGACTCGGGCGGCAACGCCGTCTCGGTGATCAACACGGCTACGAACTCCGTCACCGCGACGATCGGCGTGGGCAGCGTTCCGCTGGGTCTCGCGGTGACCGGTGACGGCAAGCGCGTCTATGTCACCAACAGCCTGAGTAACACCGTATCGGTCATCGACGCGACCACAGACACCGTCACGGCCACCGTGACGGTCGGGCAAGATCCGCAGGCGGTGGCCGTCACGCCGGACGGCACGCAGGCGTTCGTGGCCAACAACGTCGCCGACACGGTATCCGTCATCAACACCGCGACGAACTCCGTCACCGCGACGATCAACGTCGGGGTCCACCCCGAGGGCGTCGCCATCTCGCCCGACGGCACGCGGGCCTACGTCACCAACGACGGCAGCGGCAGCGTCTCGGTGATCGACACGAGCAACGACACCGTCGTCACCACGATCAACGTCGGCGCCATCCCGGTCGGGGTTGTCGTCGTCTCCCCGGACGGGTCGCACGTGTGGGCCGCAGACGCCGGCGACGGCACGGTCTCGGTGATCAGCACCTCGGACGACTCGGTCAAGACGATTTCGGCCGGCGGTTCCCCCTACGGCATCGCCGCCTCCAGCAGCGGGAACACCGTCTACGTCACCGACCGGGCCGGCAACGAACTCCGGGTCATCTCGGCCGCCTCGCTGACCATCACCGGCGGCGTCGCGACCGGGAACACGCCGCAGCAGGTCGCGCTGACCCCGGACGGTTCGCACGCATACATACCTAACCTCAACGACGGCACGGTCTCGGTGATCAACCTGTCCACGGAGACCGCCGGAACGCCGATCACGGTGGGAAGCTCGCCTCTCGGCGTGGCCATCGGCACGATCCTGCCGGACCCGACCACTCTGACGGCCGGCAGCGGGCACCTGTCGCTGCTGCCGCTCGGCGCGTCGGGCCTGAACGCGACGCTCACCAGCAACGGGACACCGCTCGCGGGCCAGACCATCTCATTCACCGCCACCGACGGCACGCCGCTGTGCCACGCGGTGACCAACGCCAGCGGGTACGCCGTCTGCAACGCCGTCCCGCCCATCCTCACCACCCTCAGCGTGCTGCTCGGCGGCTATAACGCCACCTTTGCCGGAACGGTTTACTACAAGCCTTCGTCGGCACATGGCTCGCTCCAGCTGCTCTGACAGGGGGACCACAAGGCGGGGGCCGCACCGATCAGGTGACGGCCCCCGCGGCGCGTACGAACAGCGCGATGTCGGTGGCCTCCGCCAGGGAATGATCGGGGTGGTCTGTGCGCGTGGGACGCCATCCGCAGCTCCGCAGCAATTCATCCACCGCGGCCGGCGTGTAGAAGCTCTGCCGCTGCTCGCCGGAGGCATTGTGCCGCAGCGGCGAAAGTGACGGCGAAGGCGGCCGGCCGTCGATGGCGAAGCTGACCAGCAGCAGGCTCCCAGGTGCGGCGCCTGACCGCAGCTCGGTGAGTAGCGTGGTGACCGTGCGATGACGCAGATAGAGCAGCACGCCTTCACAAAGGAACACCGCGGGGCGCATCGGGTCGAAGGTTGTCTCAGACAGCACGTCCATGACACGGTGCACGGTGAAATCTGCCGCCGCGAAGTCGATGTGGCCGACGCTGACGTCCAGAGCCCGCAGGCGCCGTACCTTGTCCGCCTGAGTGACAGGAAGATCGATCTCCACGAACCTGACGCCCGGTGCCTTGAACCGCAGTGCTCTGCTGTCATAGCCGGCGCCGAGGATAACGACCTGGGCAAGCCCGGCTCGCAGGGCACCCAGCAGCTCCTGGTCGAAAAACTCGGTCCGGGCGGCCAGGAAACGCTCGAACGGCGCGTTGTCGGCGGCAAGGCTCGCATGCAGACGGTGTTCGCCCCGCAGGTCGCCAGCCGGCGTGTGCGGGCGCGGCAGCCGGGCGCGGATGAGGGCGACGTGACGAGCCGATGCCGATGGCCGCACGGGTGCCACCTCAAAGCTGGGGCAGGATGACTGGCTTACCGCTGTCGCGTCGTGCCTCGAGATCACGGTGCGCCGCGGCGGCCTCTTCGAGAGGGTACTTCCGGCCCATCCGCGGGGTCAGGGTGCCGTCACCGAGCCATGTCAGCACGTCGCGTGCCGCGGCCTCGAGCTCATGGCGCCGTGCGACGTGATGGGTGAGCACGGGCCGGGTGAGGAAGAATGAGCCGACCGTGAGGAGTGACGGGTCGATGGCTGGCACCCTTCCGCTCAACTCCGCCATCAGCACCAGGGTTCCTCGTGGCCGAAGGCAGGCCAGGCTGGTGCTGAAGCTGACCCGGCCGATGCCGTCGTACACAACGTCTACGCCCGCTCCGCCAGTCAGGCGCCGCGCCTGCGCGGGGATGTCCTGCTCCCGAGGGAGCAGGACGGCGTCGGCTCCGGCATCCCATGCGGATCGTGCCAGTTCCGCTGTGGCGGCGGTCGCGATGACCCGAGCCCCTTTCATCTTGGCGAGCTGGGCGACGAGCAGGCGCATCCCGCCGGTCGCGGCATGCACCAGGACCGTGTCGCTCGTCCCGACCTGGTACGTGGAAGTGGTCAGGTATCGAGCGGCCATGCCGTGCATCAGGCCCGCGGCGGCCACCGTGTCTGGCAATTCCGCGGGGACCGGCACCAGGCGCTCGGCCAGGATCACCATCCGCTCCGCATAAGCACCGGTGTGCAGGACCCACCCGACTCTGTCACCTACGCCGACACCGTTCACTCCTGGGCCGATGGCCGCGACCAATCCGCACCCCTCGACGCCGGGCGTGAACGGCAACGGCTTCTGGTAGTAACCGGTCCGCTGGTAGACGTCGAGGAAGTTCACACCAGCGGCGGTCACATCCACCACGACCTCCCCCGGCCCCGGGCGCGGCGTTGGCAGGTCGACGACCGCCAGCGATTCCGGACCGCCCCGCTCGGATACCACCACCGCGCGCATTCGCCACCTCTCAGGTCGAGTCTGGCTGGGGCGCCACGGTGCGGCGGTGGCGCCCCGGCTTCATCACGTAACCGGACCGAGCTCACAGGCACAAGGTGTCGCAGTTCTCGCACACGCAGCAGTAAGAACTGCCGCAGCTGTCGAAGACGTCGTCGTAGATCTCTGTGGTCATGGCCTCCCACGCCACCTGGCTGACGTCTTCGGCTTCGAGGTCGAATACATCCTGATTACTCATTTCCGATCCCCTTCCTTTCTCGTTGGGCCTTGGTCAGCCCGACGTTTCGACGTAAGCGTCGTAGAGGAATTTATTGTCAGGGCATCGCTCGTAAGAGGTTACCCCTCCGCCGGCCGCCTCCCAGAGACCGTACAGCCAGACCTTCTCAATTCCTTCGGTGCAGAGTATTCCGATACGGAATGACCCCGGCGGGTAAGGGCAGTATGTTTCGGCGTAGGTTTCGCCATCGGTATAGATTGGGCAGTCATCGGGATTTATGTTCGGGACTACTCTTGAAGCAGCAGATGCCGCCGTGTGCCCGGAGGCAGTGGCCGCGGAGGCCGGTGAGGCCAGTGCCAGCCCGGCGATCGCCACGCCGCACAGAGCGGTAGCCGCGGAGTACGTCAGCTTACGCATTCCAGATTCCTTCCCTCGATCAGTCGACCGTGTTAATACCCATGGAGTTGTAGAACCAGTTAGTCGGGCATCGAGCGTAGGATGTATGCCCGCCGCCAGCCGGCTCCCAGGGTCCGTCAAAGTAGCGGATAGTACTCCCGAAGCCACACGTTATCCACACCTGGAATTCTCCTGGCGGGTAAGGACAGTAGGCTTCTCCGTAACTTTCGCCATCGGTAAATTCGGAGCATTGAAGCGGATCGATATCCGGTGTTACTCCCAGGTGGGTGGCGACGGAGGGCGTTACAGCTTTAACGGTCGCAGCGGAGGCTACCGGAACGAGGGTCAATCCGGCGATCGCCGCGCCGGACAGCGCTATGGCGATGCGGATAAACCCGCTGGCCGGGAACCGCCGTCCAGATGTCATGCCCATGAATAAATTCCTTTCCGAATTATGTTCACTTCTGGATATCTTCCTTTCTCGTTACCGGTTCTTCTGGTCAGTAACCGAGGAACGCCGCCAGCCTGGTCATCCGGCGGGTCATTTCGGGGTGGAGGCCCCAGGCCGGATCGAAGATGACCGGGCCCGGCTCCGGGATCGTCCGTAGCTTGGGAGTGCGCAGGAATTTGGCATCACCACCACCCAGGTCCCCGCTCATGCCGTGCCCGGCGAATTGCCAGTCCTCGGTGCGGAGCATTCGTCCGATGATGCCTGCGTCACACGTCAGGCCCAGCCATTCGCAGATCTGCCGGATCCAGTGGTCGGGGTCACGCAGCAGATCCTCGGCACGGACCCGGAGCCATCTCTCGGACGGCATCCGCGCCAGGCGCTTGGCGACCCTCAAATGGGCGAGATACCAGGCCGAGGCGGAGCGCACGATCAAACTCTGTCCGTTGTCCGCCCAGCGGGGCCGCATGTGCTGGTGCATCGACCGCTGAGTCGTCACGGGATGCCGAGTCAGGTGAATGAAGCGAGCATTCGGGTACGCCGTGATGCACGCGTCCAATGCCTGATCGGAATGCGTCGAGTCAGGTGACTTCTCCAGTCCCGTGCGCGGCCGCACCAGGTCCAGTAGATGGTCCATCAGCCGTACGGTCGGCCATTCCGCTCGCTGCCCGAGCCAGGCTTCGGCCCGCGCGATCGCGTCCGGGCTCTGAGATCGCTCGTGCAGCTCGGCGACAGCGCGCAGCACGCCAGTCAGGCGACTGCGGGCCCAAGGTCGCGGCAGATCCGGCCGACGCGCCTGCTCGGTCAGCAGTCCAGCCACATCGGGAACGCTGAAGAGCAGCATCTCCGGAAACCCGTAAAGGTCAGGGTGCCCGCCGAGCAGGGCCAGGGACACGGTGGAAAACGACCGGATAGGGGCCAGCAGGAACAGCGGTGCGTGCTCCGTGCACCTGGGCCGTATGGTGAGCGGCGCATCATGGTCCATCGACGTTGTCGTCGTCATGCCCTTCTCCGGTGTCGTGGCCGGGATACCCGGCCAAGGGGCGGGCGTGGCCTAGCGAGACGGTGAAGATGTGGTTCGACCGGCCATCCACCAAGCGGACCGCCTCGGTGATCCGGTGATGCGGTCCCGCATAGACACACCCGGCCAGGCCCAGGCTGATCGCGGACAACCACGCCCCGTAGCCCAGCGTGCCCGCACGGATCAGCAGGGGCCCGTACTGTGTGGAACCGGACCGGCCGGCCGCTGAGATATCCGCACAGATCAGCAGCAGGCACGCCGCGTCCGCGTATGCCGCCCGCAACGAGTCCAGCCACGGAGCGGCGGCCAGCTCCGAGAACGGCCCGGCCGCTGAGTCGTCGACGCTCAGGTAAAGGCCGGGCGCGAACCCGGTCATCCGCAACGCCGCTACCAGTACGGTGTACTCGATCGCGCCGTGAGCCTCGGCTGGCCAGACGGCGCGCTCTGCCTCGCGCGCTCGTTCGATGATGGTCTGGACGCCTTGCGGCGCTACCGCACCATCGGTGAACTGGCGCACCGCACGGCGACGCGCCAGCACGGCGTCAGCAGAACCGATGGGCCAGGCGGTAGCCGGACGGGAGTAGGGTCCGCCGTCCGGATGGCCCTCGCGGGTCCCGAGCAGAGCGCGTACGTCGAGCGACAGTTCGCCTGCTGGAATCAGCGGCATGATGTGGCCCCTTCCAGGCTGGCCCCATCCACGACCGCGACCGCGGTCACCAGCTCACCGCCGGCTTCGAGTTCCAGCAGGTCGAACAGGCCGGCCGACCAGGAGGGAGCGAACGACACCGCGACGCCTCTGGCCGCTGCTGCCACCGACAACTGGAGCGCGGCGCATCCGGTGTCGAGGTGCGAAAGCCGCAGGGCGAACTCCTCGTACTTGTGAGCTATGCGGCTCACGGACACGACGAAGATCAGCGCCACGTCACGCGGTCCACATCCGGTCCTGGCGGCCAGCAGGCTGTCAAGCGGGACCCGGTCCGCCCGGACCGGCAATATCCGATGTCCGAGGTCGTCGTACCGGAAGAGGGTTCCGGGCAGCCCGAACAGATCGCGCTCGGTCACCACGTAGAGCTGAACGGAACCGAGGTTTCCGCCAGACGGCGCCCACCGGGCCATCAGACGTTCGCCGGGCGGCGGCGTGCGGAATCCCGCCGTACAGGCGAGGAGCTCAGCCAGCCGCCCCGCGCCCGCGCTCAGCTCGCCGCCGAGATCACGCGCTGGAGCAGGCGGGAACGGATCCCGTTCATGCTGGAGCGCCGCTATCCGCCGCAGCCCGTCGCGCGTACGGATCTTCGGCTTGGTGAGCACGGCCGGGCGGATGTGGTGCTGCCACTCATAGGCGAGCGCGAGCGCTTCCGCTGTTCCGGTGCCCGCGGGCGGGGCCGCACAGCCGCATGCCGCGCAGCCGGTCGCGGGAAGCACGTCGAACGATTCCGTGCGCCACGCGGGTCGTGTCACCCGCGTCATCCGCCATGGCCGGGACGGATTACCGGTATGCGCGAGCGCCATCATGATCTCCGCCGTCAGCAGAGCGGCCGTCACGCCGGACGGCACCCGCGATCCGAGCGCCGCGCCACCCAGATCGGCGTAGCCTGCCCGGAAGCAGCGCACGCACGGCGTCCAGCCGTCGTAGAACACGGGCCCGATCTCCGTGTTGTCCGCGCCATCGGCAAACCTGAGCACCGGGACCCCGGAGCCGCGGGTGAGCATCACAGTGCCGGCGAGGGCAGGACCGCCATCGTCGAGGACCGCCACGAGGCGGCGGGGTGAGCGGGCGAGGCGGGTGATGTCCTCGGGCCCGACCGGATGGGCCGCGTTCCGCACGCTCACGTCGCCGATGCCGGTCTCCGCGAGGTCTGCCGCTACCGTCGCCGCGATCGGCTCGCTGGCTACCAGGAGCGCCGCCGCGCCGCCGAGGGCCCAGGCCAGGTCCTCGGTGCAGGCCATGCCGGGGACCACGCTCATCGTACGGGAGAAATACGCCGTGACGTGATCGGCGGCATCAGCGGCTCCCGTGGATGGATGACCGGGCCACTCGAGCAGGCCAGAGCCGTCCAGGACGGCGAGCAGCCGGTCAACGGAGGACTGGTCGAGGTCAGTGGCAGCGGCGATCGAGTCCGATTGGCGGGTCCCGTCCAGAAGGGGCAGCACCCGTGGAAGCAGCGATGTGACGGACTTACCGGTCAGCTTGCGCCGCCGCGGGCCACCATCCACGAGCAGGGCGTCACCATCAGGCGCCATCACCAGGCCGCGGCAGAGTCTCGGGTAGCGAGTACCTGCCATCATGACCGGACCGCCGCGCTCATGGTGATCCCGGCGAGGTCGAACGGCAGGTGCGGATCGCCGGAATGCTGCTCGCGTTCGCAGTCGTGACAGCTGATGACGCGATGGGCGCCGATACGCCCCGACAGCACGTCGAACGCGAACACCACACCGGTCTCCGCGTTGGTGAGAAACTGGGTGGCCACCGCGGCAGCGAGACGCGCGTGATGCGGCAGGTACCCCGTGGGACTCAGCGCAGCATCGAGGTCGTACGCGGCATTGAGTACCGCGCTGGCGGCGTATTCGGTGTCGTGCTGGAACCGCCGGGCCCGGTAGCACTTGAAGCAGGGTCCTGACGGCGGGCACACCAGCGGGCCGACGCGCAGGACCGGGTGCTCCATCACGACCGGCAGCCAGGGTCTGCCATGTTCGTAGGCCCACTGGTCGGCGCGTTCGCACAATGCCCACGCCGGTCGCGGTACGACGACGACGATCGCGGTGGCATCTCCGGTGAACGCGCTGGCGAGATCATCAGCTCCGGTCTCGCGGCTACCTGGGAATTCCTCGGCCAGGAATCGCGCGACCCGATGCCCGAAGTCTTGCGATGCCACGACGTACAGCGAACCTAGGCGAATGGCTGTGGCCATGGATTCAACTCCTCTTCACCGGCACTGGGGTGGCCCATCAGCAGCGGGGCATCGTACAGGCGTGGATGGGCGCGATATTGAGCGAGCGGGTGCAGCGACATCGGCTGCAGCCCTGGGATCACGACACAGACAGCCGTCAGGCCGACGTCGGCGAGTTCCCTGCACGTGCGATCGACGGCGACTGCCCGCATGCCCCGGTCGGCCAGTGCCCTGGTGATTGCCGTCAGCGCATCGGACGCGCCCGCGGGCAGCGGGGATCGCGGCGGTGCGACCCGCAGTTGCGCGTCGGTCGTCAGGAAGCCGAACGCCGACGCCATCTCCGGCCGCCCCATGAATGCGGCACCGTCCGTGATGCTCAGGAAATCACGGAAGTCCGCTGGCACCTCGGGCAGATCGAATCCGGGCAGCCGGTAGCGCATGACCTCCAGGAGCGCCTTGTCGATCGCCGCCGTGATGGTGCGGCCGGTCCCGCACGACACGGCTTGCCGCATACGCACGTCGGACGGCGCTATCTGGAGGCAGTAGACCGTCGGTACTCCCATATCGGTCGTGGCGTCAAACAGGTAGGTTTCAACGAAGTGCCGCTCGCACCAGTCGAGCACCTCGCCAGCGAGCTCCGAACGGCTCTGCGCGGAGACCACGGGGAGGGCGAGCCGCTGTAGCCAGGTGATGGCGATCGCGTCGCGTTCGATTACCTCGCACATGCCCCCGACAAGCGCCTCGACCGGATCGGTGTGTACCGCGTAACCCGTAGAGATCCGATACCAGAAGCGCTCGCCAGGGCGCGGGTCAAGGAGCCGGTAACAGGCCATGACCGCCGGGACCCAGACAGGCTCACCGGTGGCCAGATCGGTACCCCGTACCCAGCGGATCGTCGCGTCCGGGTCGACCGGCGACAACGGGCATCCTGCAACGGCGAGTTCCCTGGCCGAACAGCGAGGTACCGACTCCAGGTCCACGACGGCACCGTCCAGCTCAGCCGCTCTCGCCCAGCGGACGGTCTCCCCAAGGAAGTCACCGGCGCTGTACCTCTCGGCAGCCTCGGCGATCGCGATGAGGCGCCCGCCGCCGGGGTCGTCCGGGTCGAATCCCGCCCCCGTATGTCCACGAATCCGCAGCTGAGCGCCAGTTCTGATGGGCTCGGGCAATCCGCTTCCCAACCGTGCTCGCCAGGGAGTGAACCAGTCCAGCCCGCGCGCCGGGCGACGTGCCCAGACGTGCGAAACGACCCCGTAGGGGGAGACAAGCGCGTCAATACGATCGAGTGACCTGGTCTGGCCCATCCGCGTCTCCCCCTCCGTCACCCGCGCCCGCGAGTTCGCGGCGTGCTGGCTTGTGCTGGCTTGTGTGGACACCATCCTGTTGAGCCGCGCTAACGGCTCTCCCACAGATCGCCCACGCGGCGGAATACGGTGACGGGCTGTCGAGCCACCGTACGTTCGTTATAAAGAAGGGTTTTACTGAAGACGGAGGGTGAGATGGGAAACGCGTCCGTCCTCGCGCTGTTGCTGATGCGCGTGGTCATCGGCATCGTGATGATCGCGCACGGTGTCAATCACTGGCGCGGCGGCGGTCGCATCGAGGGCACCGCCCGGTGGTTCGCTGGCCTGGGCTTGCGGCACGGGAAGCTGCAGGCCTGGCTGAGCGTGGTGACCGAGATCGGCGCGGGGTCGCTGCTTGTCCTGGGACTGCTGACGTCGCTGGCCTGCGCCGCGGTCATCTCCGTCATGCTGATCGCCGGCCTGCTCGCGCACCGGCCGAACGGCTTCTTCGTGTTCCGCGAGGGCTACGAGTACGTCCTCGTCCTGTCGGTGGCCTGCCTCGCGCTGGCCGTGCTGGGACCCGGACGCTGGTCGCTGGACAACGCGGCCGGTAGCGCTGTTACCGGGTGGACGGGCGGGGCTGTCGCGCTGGGGGTGGCTGTGGTTGCGACGGCCGGGCTGCTGGCGACGTTCTGGCGACCGAAGGCCGAGTAACCAGCGCCTCGGTCTGCTCGGCGCAGATCTCCCGCAAAGCCTGGGGCGCCAGCCGGCACAGTCCGGGGAAGTTCAGGTAGCCGTGCGGCATGCCAACGTACTCGGTGAGCCGGACGGGCACCCCGGCGGCTCGCAGGGCCGCGGCATAGCGCACCCCGCCGTCCCGGAGCGGGTCATGCTCACCGACCTGTATCAGCGCCGGCGGCAGGCCGCTGTGGTCGGTGGCGAGCAGCGGCGACGCCCGAGGATCGCTGGGATCGGCGTCGCCGAGGTAGTAATCGCGGTATGCCTTCATCTCTGGCCCGGAGATGAACGGCGTGTTCGCCTTGGCGGGCGGTGTGGACGTCAGGTCGACCCCTGGGTAGAGCAGGACCTGGTGGGCGATCGCCGGCCCGCCGCGGTCACGGGCCAGCAGGCAGGTCACCGCGGACAGGTTCCCTCCGGCGCTCTCCCCCATCACGCCGATGGGACCGCCGGCGCCCAGCGCCGCGGCGTTCTCCGAAGCCCACAGCAGCGCCGCGTAGCTGTCGTCCACGGCGGCCGGGAACCGGTGCCGCGGCGCGAGCCGGTAATCCACCGACACCACGACCGCCCCCACGGTCACCGCGACGTTGCTGCACCGCCAGTCGGACAGGCGCGGCGCACCGAAGACGAAGCCGCCGCCATGGAAGTTCAAGATCAGCGGCCTGCCCCCGGAAGCGGCCCGGACCGGCTGGTAGACACGCACCGGTAGCTGTCCGGCCGGTCCCGGGATGGTCCGGTCGGTCACCTCGGTCCCGGGCGCCACCTTCCCGAGAATGAAGTTGGTGAGCGCGTTGTCGGGTATGCGCCTGCCCCTGGCCTGCAGGGCGAGGACTTCGGCTTCCCCTCGCAAGAGCCCCTGGGTCTGGCGGCGGGTCACCCACGCCCACACGCGCAGCCGTCGATCCATCGGTGCCATACCAACCTTCATTCCCCGCCGGCGCCCGTTATGACCGCAGCCGTCGCGGGCCTGGATCTTATGGGATAGTCACGGGGACTGTCGCGGTGCCGACGCGGGCGAGGACGAGATAGGGGCCGTTGGCCGGGGTGCCGCCGGGCGCCACAGTGGCCGTCGCGGTTACCGGCATGCCTGGTGCCGTAGCGGCTATCAGCGTGAGCATCGCGGCGCTCAGGCTGGTGCCCGTGCCCGTGCTGTTCATGATCACCACCGGTGCGGGGGTCCGCTGCAGCGCCTGGCGGGAGACCCAGCCCTGGTAGGGATTCGTCTGGCCGGTCACGACCGTCGTCGATCCGGCCCCGATCACCTGGCCGGGCAGCGGGACCCGGGTGATCCGCAGGGCGGTGGCCGGGATCGCGGGCGACGTGGCGGTCGCGGCGGTGGCGGGAGCGGTGGCCGTGGCCGAGGAGGCGGTCACCGACGTGACCGTCAAGCCCGGATCCAGATGCCACAGCTGCTGGTAGTTCTCCTGTCCGGAGCCCCGGTCCAGGACCAGCATGAAACCGGGTCCCTGGTGGACGTACACGCTCCTGCTGCGCGGCCCGCCGGACGCGTCGTCGGAGAGCTCATAGAACTGGCTGGCCGGGCCGATCTCGCTGGTGGTGAGCACGGTGGCCGCCGCCCCGCGGAACCCCGCGTCCGGTGAGATGAACGTGCTGGCCGCCTCGGGGGAACGGAGGTAGTTCCGGTACGCCGAGACCTCATACCCGGTGTGCCCGGCATTGACGATCAGGTTCCGGCCCCGCGAGTAATAGGTCAGGCCCATGTGGTCATCGTGGCCGTGTACCTGCCGGCCCGGCCCGAACCGCAGCGAGTAGAACGTCCCCCCGGGGCCCCAGGCCGAGCGCCCGAAGACGTACCCGGCGTCGTACACCGCCACCAGGGGCAGCCGTTGCGCCCGGAGGGCCGGCGGGGGCTCCACGTAGGTGTCACCGATCTGCACCAGGTTGCCATCTGGCTGGGTGGCCTCGGCCAGGAACGCCGGCATCTTCGCGATCCGCGCGGCGATGCCCGGCGGCAGCGGGTACCCGCAGCCCGCGAGCTCCGGCACGCCGCCCTGCCACAGGTCATAGACGAACCTCTCATACCCGGTGGCCTGCTCATTGACGACGCCCTGGGGGTCGATGGACGGGCCGAGCCGGTTCGGCTGGAACGACGACAGGATCTGGCTGTCCGCGGTCTGCCGCCACTTCAGCGCGTCACCGCCGAACGCGCCCGGCGGGTAGGCACAGCCGATCCGCATCAGCTTCAGGTCCTGCACCAGGCCGTGGTTCCACGGGCCCTGCCAGTGCGCCGCCAGGTAGTTCACGCTGGCATCGATCTGGTCCGCGATCCACGCCTGGCCGGGGAAACCCTCGGACAGGCAGATCATCGTCTGCGGGTCGCGGCCGGAGACCGGGACCCCCGCGAGCCAGCTTCTGATGATCGCCTCGGCCCGGGCCAGGTAGGCCCGCGCGCCCGGCCCGCCCGCAAGGTAGCCGGAGATGAGCATCTCGATCCAGCCGCCGGACTGGAAGTCCTGCTGCCACGTCGGATGGTGAAACGGATTCTGGGTCCAGTTGATGTCCCCGTCCCGGCCCGGGTCGACCGTTACGGCGGGAAACGGCGAGATCGTCAGCTTCCCCGCCATGATCTCGTCAGCCGCCGCCTTGCCGAACCCGGGCAGCCCTCCGCAGGCCCTCGCCGCGGCCATGTCCGCTGCCGCCGTCGGTTGCGCTGGCCCGCTGGCCGCCGCCCTTCCCCGACCGGGAGAGACAGGCGCGGTACACGCCGCGACAGCTACCGCGAGCAAGCCGGCAGCGACAGCAACAACAACGGAGGCTCCGCGCCGCTTTGCCCGCATACCTAACTTCGCCGCAGCCATAGGCACATACCCACGGTAGTAAGCGTGGCCCCGCGGCGCGTCAGTCTCGAGGATGACACGGCGCCGACGTGATCGAGGTGCCGGTTTTACAGGCCGTCGTCAAGTTGTTCCCAGGTGAGCTCAAGCCGGAACGGCGTGGCGGTGTCCACCGCGTGGAAGTCACGACCACGGACTCGGAGTTCCTGGGAGATGTACTGGCCGTCATAGGCGAGCAGCAGCCGCTCGACCGAGATCGCCGGGCCATTATTGTTTGTCATCCGCACAATCCAGTAGTGCGGGATGCCCGCAGCGGCATACTCTGCCCGCTTATCCCGTATGTCGGTAGTAACCGAATCAGCGGAGACGATCTCCAGCACGAGTACGCAGTCCGATGCGTACGGCCGGTCACCCCATCGGCCGCGCTCTTCATCTATGCACCTGTAAGCGACGACGTCGGGGCTCCGGAAGTGGAACCTCGGTGCCTCTGAGATCATCACGTCGATGTCCCCGACCACGCGATGACACGTACTATCCCTGGCATCCGCGCGCTTGACCGCATCACGCAAGGCCACTACGAAGTTGACCTGGATTCCCTGATGGCTCGGGGTTGGCCGCTCGCAGCGAACCAGCCAGCCATCGACAACCTCGATCAGCTTGCAGACGTCCTCCGGCAAGCCGAGGTAGAGGTCACGACTGATTTCCGGCAGGAAGGCCGCCGCCTTGTAGTCCGCGGGATCGAGCGGGTAGGCCATAGATCGAGCGTACCTGCGCGCCGCCAGCCAACCCTGCCGCCGCGCCGACCCGCTGCGATTGCGGTCATCTCAGGTTCCGTAGCCTTAGGTGACATGCTGGACCGGCTGACCCTGCTGCCACTGCCCATCCTGGGGGGCGAGCGCGTCACCCTGCGGGAATCCCGGGAATCAGACATCGCTGACCGGCTGCGCCATCCCATCGACCCCGAGGAAGAGGACGGTTACGGATCAGCGTGGCGGCGGGAGTGGGATGGACGGCGATATCACACTCGCGAGTACCTGACAGCCAGACGAGAGCCGCCAGACAAGAACGCTTATACCTGGATGGTCGAGTACGGCGGTCACTGCATCGGCAGTGCCGGGCTGCGCGTGGACGCCGGCCAGCACTGCGCGACCTATTCGGTGGGCTTGTTCGTAGCCGCGACGCGTGGCCGCGGGCTGGGCCGTGAGATCACCCGCCTCGTCCTCTCGTGGGGATTTGACACGCTGGGCCTGCACCGCGTCCAACTCGAGGTGCTCGCCGACAACATCCGCGCCATGAACTGCTACCTGGCATGCGGCTTCCGCCGGGAAGGGATCCGCCGCGAGGCCCAGCTGTACCCAGACGGCTGGAAGGACCTCGTCCTCATGGGAATCCTGCGCTCGGAATACCAGCGTCTGGAACGCCATCCCCGCTTACTTCAGCTTGCCGTGGTCTGGCTGGAAGGGCTTCGGCGAGCGGGGCGTGCAGGATCACCAGATCGGCCGGCAGGCCGGGGCGGACCCGGCGCGGCGGGCCGCCGGGGTCCTCGGGCGCAGCCGGACCTCGGCATCCGGCTCCGGAGTAACCGACGGTGCCGCATGCTCCGCTATGACTGGCGCGGCCGTGATACCAAGCAGTCCAGCCCGTTCGTTCAAATGGGTTCCGGTATTTTCGCGAAGCCAGCGGGTCACCGGCGCCATCGACTCGCACGCCGGTGACCGAAGCGAAGCGGGCCGCGAGCGAGGCCGCCATCGGGCCAGCCGGTGAGAGCCACCACCCCGCCGCGCGCCCAGTCGGCGACCGGATCTATCGTGGCGCCATACGGATCGAGCCGTCGAGGCGGATCGTCTGGCCGTTCAGGTAGGGGTTCTCGATGATGCTCAGCGCGAGGTGGGCGTAATCGTCCGGGTGGCCGAGGCGCTTGGGGTGCGGCACGGAGGCCGCCAGCCCGGCACGGATGTCGTCGCGCAGCCGGGCCAGCATGGGCGTGTCGAAGATGCCCGGCGCAATCGTGTTCACGCGAATCTGCCAGCTCGCGAGGTCACGCGCCGCGACCAGCGTCATGCCGTGCACCCCGGCCTTGGCGGCGGTGTAAGAGGTCTGGCCGATCTGGCCGTCGAACGCGGCGACCGACGCGGTAAGAACGATTGCGCCGCGGTCGCCGTCGAGCACCTCGTTACCGCTCATCCGGGCCGCCGCCAGCCGTAGCACGTTGTAGGTTCCGATCAGGTTGATCCGCACGACTTCGGTGAAGGGATCCAGGTCACCGGGATTGCCCTGCTTGTCGATGATGCGCAGCCGGTCACCGCCCCGGCCCGCGCAATGGACCACGGCACGCAGCGGGCCGTTCGCCGCGATCGCGGTGTCCAGCGCGGCCGACACCGCCTCGGTGTCGGTGACATCGGCCGCGGTGAAACTGGCCGAGGCACCGAGCTGGGCCGCGGCTTCCTTGCCCGCGGAGCTGGGCAGATCCAGGAGCACGACCTTCGCGCCCCGGTCCGCGAGCTGACGGGCGGTGGCGAAGCCGAGCCCGGACGCACCGCCGGTAACCAGAGCGGACAACCCTTCAACGCGCATCTGCAAGGTCCTATCCAAACGTTCGCTTCGCTCACAGGCCCAGTGACTTGCTGATTATGGACTTCATGACCTCGCTGGTGCCGCCGGAGATGCGGGTCACGCGCAAGCAACGATCCACCAGGCGCTTTCGCGGCGTTCACCGCGTCGAAGTCGCAGGATATCAGGGCACCGATGGCCCGGTGGGCCAGCACCGGCCCGGCATCGATCTCCGTCGCGATGGCGGCCAGCCGCCGCCCGCACCCCGCTCCACCCGTCCACCCGTCCGCCCCACCGCACTCCATTCTGCCCGTCGGGTCCGCGCCAGCCACATCGTCTTGCCCGTGGGGTCCGCGCCAGCCACGTCGTCCTGCCGTCGGCCCCCGCCAGCCACATCGTCCTGCCCGTCGGGTCCGCGCCAGCTACGTCGTCCTGCCGTCGGCCCAAGTCTGGACATATCCGAAATGTCAGCATGCAACGCATCGCGGGCGAATTAGCGTGGGGCGGTTACTCCGCGACTTGAGTCGGGATGAAATGGCCGTTTCATGTATGTATCCGGAATAATGTGCGTAAGCGAAATGTCGGCTATCGTCGTGGCTGAGATGGGGTGGACGCCTAGTTAACTGGGCGTATCGCCGCATAGCGGGCACATGAGCCAGCCACTTCGTGGAAGATAGGAGCCTTCTGGAAGGAAAGGCGTCGGAAACCGGCGCCCTTTATTCCGCGAGGCCCTTTTCTTCCGCGTCGTCCACCGCAGCCGCCATCACATAACGCCTATACCTCGCAAATTGGCGGCCATCCACGGCACGCGACACGCTAAATTATCTTAGAACGTTTCAAAGCGGCCGGGGCGGCCGGGGCCGGACGAAGGGGGGACACGACGGGGCAGGAGCCGGACCGGACGAGGGGCGGGGACGGGCGGGAGCCGGCCGGGACGAGGGCAGGAGCCGGACCGGACGAGGGGCGGGGACGGACAAGGGGCCGGGGGGCCTGGCGGGGGGCGGCGACGCTCCGCTACGGCTGACAGGTGACTATATTGACACGTGACTTATGAGCCACCTATGGTTGAGGCGTGCCGTCGGACGACGAAGACCTGGTGTTCAAGGCCCTGGCCGACCCGACCCGCAGGCAGCTGCTGGACCGGTTGTTCGAGCGGGACGGGCTCACGCTCACCGAACTGGAGGCCACGGTGCCCGAGCTGACCAGGTTCGGGGTCATGAAGCACCTCGCGGTCCTCGAGCAGGCCGGGCTCGTCGTCACCAGAAAGCAGGGACGCCACAAGCACCACTTCCTGAACGCAGTGCCGATGCGCCTCAGCTACGAGCGGTGGATCGACAAATACCGGGACCGCCGGGCCGCGGCGCTCCTGGATCTCAAGGACATCCTGGAGGTAACAGCAATGACAACCGCGACTGACCAAGCCACCCAGGTGTACGAGCTCTACATCAGGGCCGGACAGCAGCAGGTGTGGGAGGCCATTACCGACCCCCGGTTCGTGGCCAGGTTCTTCTTTGGCGCGCAGGTGGAATCGACCTACGAGGTGGGCTCGCCGCTGCGGAGCTGGTCGCCGGACCATAGCCAGCAGTGGGGCGACAACACGGTGCTCGAGTGCGACCCGCCGCGCAGGCTGGTGCACACCTGGCGCAGCCTGTACGACGCCGAGCTGGCCGCCGAGCCGGAGAGCCGGGTGACCTGGGAGATCGAGGAGCAGCCCGGTGGCTTCGCCAAGCTGACCCTGATCCACGACCGGCTGGACCAGTCCCCCAAGACGGCGGCGAACGTCAAGGGCTGGTCCTACATCCTGAGCAACCTCAAGACCGTCATCGAGACCGGCGAGTCCCTGCCGCCGATGGCCTAGGCAGTTCGTCTAGGCAGGCGCAGTGCATGTTCCCGCCCAGCGACCGCGGACACAATGATCGCGGTCTGGGCGGGATCCGCCCTGTCCAGCGCCTTGCTCGCGAGCCGGAAGATCCCGCTGAGCCGATATATGTAGGCGGCGAAGGCGAGCAGGATGGCAACCAGGCCGAGTAGCAGCGAGGCCCACCACGGCAGACCGCCCACGGTAAGGGCCGGCAAGCTCAGCACCGCGAGCGACCGCCGCATGTTCATCCGTCAGCCTCCGGTGCGGGCAACGCGGCGCCTGCGCAACCTGGAGACGCAGAGAAACAGGCAGCCCAGGGCCATGACCAGCAGAGCGAGGAGGCCTCCCTGGACGAACATCCAGGCGAGATGCCCATCCAGATGTGAGAGCGCCGGGTCGGGCGGGATCTTGTTACCTGAGCAGGGGGTCATGTATGACATGCACGGGACGTAGCCGATCTGCTCATCGTAGGCAGCCTGCGACAGAGCGCCCGCGGCCATGAGCGCGAGGAAACACGGAATAGCCAGAACCGCGAGGACGGCGTGAGTTATATCGATCGCGCTAGGGATGTGCAGAAGCTTCCTCGGCCTGGTGATGGCGGCTATCCGACGGGCGGCGCGGTAATGGTCCCCCGAGCACCACAGCATTCTCGCCGCCCGCAGCGGCAGCGGGCCGCCGTCCGCGTCGTCAAGGAACGCAGGTAGTTCGGCCACCCAGACCTGGTACCACTCGCCGCGCTCACCATCGGGGAGGCAACGGCATGCCCGCCCGGTGATCCGTTCGGCCAGGCGAAGGCACCTGGCAGACCAGCTCATCGCGCGCCCTCCACCGACGGGCGGGCAATTCCTCCGATGGAGCGTCCGCGTGCTGCCAGGGACGCCTCCGCGAGCTGAAGGCGGACAACGCGCTCCCCCTCAACGGTCAGCCGGTAGAACTTCCGCGGCGGCCGCCCGCCCGCGTCCTCGCGGGCCAGCTCCCATTGGGAGCTGACCAGGCCCTCGGCCTCCAGCCTGGCCAGCAGCGGGTACAGCGTCCCGCTGGGCAGCCTCGCCACCTTCATCAGGTCATAGCCATAACGGTCGGCAGCCGGATCAGCCAGGAAGGCACGCAACACACGCTCAAGCGCGCCGGTTAGCTTCATGCCTCCAGGCTACATATGTCGCCTACATATGTCGAGAGGTGCGCCGCTACCGGCTCCCGGGGGCGACGGGGCCGGTCAGGGGACGCTGGGGAGGGCGGGGATGTCCTCGTCGGGGGTGCTCCAGGACGGGGCGGCGGTCGACTGCGGGATCACCGAAGCCGTCCCCGGATTCAGGTCGCGGTGGATCACCCGGGCGATCGCCTCGATGGTGGCGATGCCATATGGCATGGTCGGATCGTCCTCGGTCAGCACGACGATGCTGTAACCGGTGCCGCGCCCGGTGAAGACGCCGATGCTGTGAATGCGCCATTCGTGCGTGGACCGGGGAAGCCAGCCGTTCTTGATGTGCGCGGTGAGGCTGGTCGGCGCGCCGGCCGCGACGCCCCAGCGCTGCGAGGGAACGACGCTGGCCATCAGCCCCAGCGCGTAGCTTCGCGACGCGGAGTTCAGCACCGGGTTGCTGTCCCGGAGCAGCCGCAGCAGGAGCGTCTCGTCGGACGCCGTGATCTGGGTGAGGCCCCAGTACCCGCCCGGTCCCAGGAATGTCTGCCTCATCCCGGCCAGGTTCAGGAAGTGCTGGAGCCAGCCCCGGCCGACATCGTTCCACAGGGCCGACGCGGCGCCGTTGTCGGAGATCGTGATCATCGACCTGGCCAGGTCAGCCTCTGCCCTGGTCAGGAACCGGTGCTGTTCCATGGCCTTGCGCAGCAACGCGCCGAGGATGGTCGCCTTCACCACGCTGGCCGAGTCGAAGTGCATGGCGGCGTTGAGCGAGCAGCTCAGTCCGGCGGCGGGATCGTCGACGCGCACCGCGACCGTCGACACCCGGACGCGCCGGGCCGTCTGGATGTCCCGGGCCAGCTTGGCCGCGAGCGCCGGATGCGACGATGAACTGCAGACAACGGAAGAAGCAGTGGCGGCGAGGGCCTCCCCGCCCGGCCAGGGCACCAACGCCGACACCGACGCTCCCCCGAGCGAGACAGCCGCGACGATCATCCCCATCAATCCCCGTCGGAACACACCATCCATCATGAATGGACCGACGCTGATCGTCCAGAGATGTTGGGTGGAAGGTGGAAGATGGCGGCGCATGGCGCTGTTGGCAAATTTTGTGATTGGTGTTCCGATTTCCGTTCTGGACCTGGCCCCCGTCCCGACCGGCGGCACGCCGGGTGACGCGTTGCGGGCGACGATCGACCTGGCCCGCCACGTGGAGCAACTCGGCTTCGCACGGTTCTGGGTCGCCGAGCACCACAACATGCCGGGCATAGCCAGTTCGGCGCCACCGGTCCTGATCGGCCAGATCGCCGCCGCGACCTCGGAAATCCGGGTGGGATCCGGCGGGGTGATGCTGCCCAACCACGCCCCGCTGGTGGTCGCGGAGCAGTTCGGCATGCTGGAGGCACTCCACCCGGGCCGGATCGACCTGGGCATCGGCCGCGCGCCCGGCACGGACCAGGCCACGGCGGCGGCGCTGGGCCATCGCGGACCCGAAGAGTTCCCGCAGCAGCTCACCGATCTGATCGGCTTCTTCACCGGCGGATGGCCGCCCAACCATCCGTTCGCGAAGGTCCGTGCGGTGCCGGGCCAGGGCGACGCCCCCGACATCTGGCTGCTCGGCTCCAGCGGCTACAGCGCCCAGGTGGCCGGCCTGCTCGGCCTGCCTTTCGCGTTCGCGCACCACTTCATGCCGGCCAACACGCTGCCGGCCCTGGCGCTGTACCGCGAGACGTTCCGGCCGTCGGCGTTGAATCGGCCTGGGCCTCCGGCCGCGGCGGCCTTGAATCGGCCGCACGCCATGGTCGCGGCCGGGGTGATCTGCGCGGACACCGACGAACGGGCGCGCTGGCTGGCCGGGCCGTCGGCGCTGTCGTTCCTCCGGTTGCGGATGGGCCGCCCCGGCACGATGCCGTCGCCGGAGGAAGCAGCCGCGTACCCCTACACCGACCTGGACCGCGCGATGATCGCGGAACGGCAGTCGTCGCAGCTCATCGGCTCACCCGAGACCGTCCGCCGTGGTCTTGAAGACCTGCTGGCCCAGACGAAGGCCGACGAGCTGATGATCACGACGATGGTGTTCGACCCGGCCGATCGGCTCCGTTCCTTCGAGCTTGTGGCTGAGCTGAATTTGCCTGGGCCTCCGGCCGCGGCGCACGTGCTGGGGGAAGCACAACCGTTCGTTCGTTCAAAAGGGGTTTAAACCCTTTGTTAGTATCTGATCCGGTTCTGTGGGGGGATGAGACCTCATGGGAGCTTGTCATGAAACGATGGGTCCGGATCGGTTCGTTCGGGTTGACCGCGCTGGCGGTGGCGGCGGGCTGTGTGATTCCCAACGGGATCGCCGCTTCGGCTTCGGCTTCGGCCTCGCCGGCCGTTCCGGCGCTTGCCTGGCAACCGTGTGACAGCGGCTTCGAATGCGCGACCGCGCGGGTGCCGCTCGACTACAACGACCCGCACGGCCGGATGATCGATATCGCCGTGATCAGGCACCTGGCCACCGATCCGGCCGACCGGCTCGGGTCGCTGTTCTTCAACCCGGGCGGTCCCGGCGGATCGGGCACGCAAGCGCTGCCGCTGTACTATTCGCTGTTCCCGGCTCAGGTCCGGGCCCGGTTCGACATCGTCAGCTTCGACCCCCGGGGCGTCCCCAACAGCACCGCCGTCCAGTGCTACCCCAGCCTGGCCGCCGAGCAGCAGGCGCTGGCCGGCGTGCCGACCGGCTTCCCGGTCGGCCAGACGCAGATACAGACCTGGGATCGTGTGGTCGCTGGCTTCGACCGCGCGTGCGGCGCCAGCGCGGCCGACCTGCTGCCGCACCTGTCGACGGCGAACGTGGCCAGGGACATGGACCTGCTGCGGCAGGCCGTCGGCGATCCTCGGCTGAACTACCTGGGCATCTCCTACGGCACCTTCCTCGGCGCCACCTACGCGAACCTGTTCCCGGGCAAGGTCCGGGCCATGGTCCTCGACGGCAACATCGACCCGGTGGCGTATTCGACCGGCTACGGCGATGAGGCCAAGCGGCTCGGGGTCGTCCTGCGGATCAGGCAGGACGAGGGCATGGCGGCGACGCTGAATGCCTTCCTCACCTTGTGCGGCCAGGCCACGCCGGGCGCGTGCGCCTTCTCGGCGGGCAGCGCGGCGGCGACACAGGACAAGTACCAGGCGCTGCTGGGGCGGCTCGCGAAGCAGCCGGTGACCATCAGCGGACGCACTTTCACCTACGCGTCCACCACGGTCCTGGTCGGGCCGTCGCTGTACGCTACCGAGCCGCAGCCCGGCCTGCCCGGCTGGGCCGCCCTGGCGACGTTCCTCCAGGAACTGTGGACCGCCACCGGCGGCGGAAGTTCTGCCTCGGCGCCTATGCCCGTTGCCCGTCCGGGAGCGCTGCCCGTCATCGATCCCCTGCCAGCGGCCAGGAACGTCACGGCTCCGGCTGCCGCGCAGGCCTACACAGGGATTGAGCAGGGGATCGCGACGGTTTGCGATGACGTCCCGAATCCACGCGACGTCGACAGCTACCCGCTTCAGGCCGCGTTCGGCTATGCCCGCTCCGGTGCCTTCGGCGTATGGCGGGCGTGGGGGGTCGAGCCATGTGCTCATTGGCCCGCCGTTGACGCGGACCGGTACAGCGGGCCGTGGAATCACCCCACCGCGAGCCCGGTGCTGGTGGTGGGCAATACCATCGACCCCGGGACGCCGTACCAGGGTTCCCTGGCCATGGTCCGTGACCTGGCCCGCTCGCGGCTGCTTACGGTCGACGGGTACGGTCACACGGTGTTCCTGAACCCGAGCAGCTGCGCCCAGGCCTACGAGAGCGCCTACCTCATCGCCGGCACGCTGCCTCCGGCCGGGACGACCTGCCAGCCCGACCAGCTCCCGTTCAGCTGAGTTTCCGTTCAGCCCGGAAGCGGGCGGGGCGGTAGGGTGCCAGTTCGGGAGGCGGGCTGCCGGTGCCGGTGCTGCTGCCGGTGCCGGTGCCGGTCAGGTCGTCGGCGATGAGGCGGGCCAGATGCGCGCCCAGCGTGACGCCGCTGTGGGTGACCGCGACGTAGCAGGTCCCGGCGCCCGGCAGGCGGCCGACGATGGACTGGCCATCGGCCGGCATGGGGCGGACGCAGACCCGGTGATCGACCACCTCCGCGTGGTCCAGGCCGCGGATGGTGGCGCGGGCGCGACTGAGCAGTTCGGCCGCCCAGCGGCGCAGATCGGCCGCTGATGTGTGTAGGTCAACCGCGGCGTCCGCCGCCTCCAACTGCACCAGGCCGCCGGAATGCGGACGCAGGCTGAGCTCGGGTGTGTGCAGGATGCGCACGGGTCCTGGTGGTGCGACGGGGCCGGCCCGCACCACCAGGCCCGGCGCGGTGGCGCCGGGGGTGTCCCAGGCAGTCAGCGGCACCAGGGATCCGGCGTCAGCCATCGCGGCGACTTCCGGCGTCCAGCGGCCGGCGCAGCAGACAATGTCGTCGGCCCGCAGGACCTCGCCGGCGGCCGTGCGGACCCGGCCGGCGTCCACGGCGATCACCCGGCCCTGGTCGCCGGTCAGCACCACCGCACCCCGGCTCGTGGCATAGGCGACCAGGCGATCGATGAGCGGCTCGGTGAGCAGGTAGCCTTCCTCAGCGAACCACGCGATCGTGGTGGTCGCGGCGCCCGCCGTGCCGGCGGCGGTGCTCG
Source organism: Streptosporangiaceae bacterium (assembly GCA_019245115.1). Classification (GTDB taxonomy): domain Bacteria; phylum Actinomycetota; class Actinomycetes; order Streptosporangiales; family Streptosporangiaceae; genus JAFARZ01. The sequence continues at coordinate 24,746 of JAFARZ010000375.1, forward strand.
CGGTGCTCGCGGTACTCGCCGTGCCGGCGGCGGCGCTCGCGGCGCCGGCGACCGGCCGCAGCGCGGGCTCCAGCCTGGCCGCTTCGGCAGCATCGATCAGGCGCGCGGAATAACCCCAGCCGGCCAGGCGACGCACCCGGGCGGTGAGCTCGGTTCTGGTCGCGTCGGTATTGGCCACCTCGAGGTGTCCGACCGGCCGGTACCAGGCCGCACCGTCAAGGCCGGCGTCGGCCGCGAGATCTGCCCATGCCCTTATTCCGGCATGATTGAGGTCGTGATAATGCCTGGGCGTTTTGTGATTGGAGTTCAGCCACGCGAAGCTCCACCTGCTGGTCGCCTGGCCGGGCCGGTCGCGGTCCAGCAGCGTCACCCGCACACCGGAACCAGCCAGCCGCGCCGCGATCGACGCGCCAACCACCCCGGCGCCAATCACCAGACATCGGCGAGCCGAACCCGAAGCCACGTCAGCTACGCTACCGACCTCACTCCAGCCGCGCACCGGTAGTACCGAGGCTCGGCACCCCTTCCGAATGTGACACTCACCGAGTTTGCGGCGTCGCGAACGCCCGGCGTGTCGCGGATCGGCGGGGCGTTTTGCCCGTGTCTACCCGGTTGTGTCCGTCGTCCACCGTCCAATTGCGTGGAAATTAATGGCCATGCGGAGAATAGGGCGCCGGTTTCCGGCGCCTTTTCTTCCAGAAGACTCCTTTTCTTCCCACAAGGCGGCTGGCCCATGTGCCCGCTATGTGACGATGGCGGAGATTTGCACCGCCCCGCCGAGAAAGCCGTCGCGGCGCCGGGAGGCCGGCTGGTTCGACGCGGCTGCCGCGCTGCTCACTCGCCACTAGGCGAAAACCCATGATCAAAGGGAACGGCTGTGGTGTCACGCGCTGGCCAGCTCATACTGCACAGTGGCCACCATCAGGGGTTAGGACGTCCCGAGCCCGGCATCCCATGCGAGCGTTGACGTTGACCGAGGCCCTCGCTCAGTCCCAGTTCCCGCTGTGGCGCTGGATCAGCGCCCCTTGCCGCCAGGCTCTTACCGCTGCTTGCCCGCTAGGAACAGGGCAACGGCCTTGTCGATGCGGCGCTGGCGCGTGTCCGCGCTCTTGGCCGCGTTGATGGTGTCGATGTGATAGCGCTGAAGGCTGTTGGAAAGCTTGCCGAAGAACGCCTGGGCGCGCTCGTCGGCGGCGAGTGCGGCGGCGAAGTCACCCGGCACGTCGACTTCGCGTGGCGCGTCCGCCACGGTAAGCGTGACGTGGATCGGGTCTCCGCCTTTCAGTCCGGTGGCGGCGCGGACGGCGGCGCTCACGCTGATCATGTGCTTGCCGCCCATCACCCCGACCGTATTGCGGTACTCATACCCGCTGACGCTGACCAGCACCGGAGGCCGCTTGCCCGCCGCTAGTTGCTCGATGACCTCCCCCGGGACGACGATCCCGGTGTTGTTGCCGTTGGCGGCGACGGTGGTGTCGAACGTCACGCTCGCGGGGTCAGATGCCACGGTTCTCACCTCTCAGTTAGCTTCTTGCTCGGGTAGACGTGGGACGGGTCTCACATTCATCGTTTGTTTTGCCGCGACTGGGAAATCGTTCCTGCCGGGAGAGGAAGCACATCACCATGGATCTCAGCACTGCGCTTCGCGACATAGTCAGGCAGCGGTACCCGGCCCTGCGCCGGTCCTTGACCGCCATGGAGCAGGACGTCATCAACCGGCACTGGGGCGAGGGTGCGCTCGTCCGCGTGACCTTCGAGCGTTTCCTCACATCGCTGGACGAATTCGCCGAACGACTCCTAGCCGAAGGCCAGCCCGGGACACCGGGGGCGCCCGAGGAACCCCGCCCGCCCGACGCACCTGCCGCACCTGCCGCACCTATCACTCCTATCCCACCTGCCGCACCTGCCGCACCTATCACGCCTATCGCACCTGACACGCCTGCCGCACCTATCGCATCTGACACGCCTGCCGCGTCCGACCGGCCCAGTACCCCAACCACACCGGACGCGCCCATTACGCCCGACGCGTCCGGTACGTCCTATGAGCCGGGTACGTCCTATGAGCCGGGTACGCCGGATGAGCCGACCGCTCAGCCCGGACCCGTCGGCACCGTCGAGGTCGCGTTCACTCTCCCGGCCGAAGTCGAGGCCGGGACCGTAGCGTTGTGCGGAGAGTTCAACGACTGGTCGGCTGACGATATCTTGCTCGAACGAGAGCCGGACCGGACATGGCGGACCACCGTCGCTCTCGAGCCAGGCCGCAGCTACCGCTATAGATATCTGCTCGACGGCGAACGCTGGGAGAACGGCCAGCAGGCCGACAGCTATGTGCCAAACCCTTACGGCACCGTCGACTCCGTCATCGTGGTCAGATAACCGCCCGGCCCGCATGGCCATTACTTCAAAACGGAACATCCATGCTTGACGGAAATTACATGTACGAATTCGGCGGGTAAATTTCCAGTAAGCATGAAATTTCCGCGCTATATGGAGGTGAAGGCAAAGGTCCTGCCTCCTCCGCTACAGTAAGCCTCACGCCGACGCTGGTGAACTCGCGCATATCACCGCATAGCTGGCACATGGCCAGCCGCGGCATGGAAGATAGGAGCCCTCCGGAAGGAAAGGCGCCGGAAACCGGCGCCCAAGTCTCCGTGAGGCCCCTATCTTCCACGTAGTCCGGCGCAATCGGCATACACATAACGGGTCATATCTGGCAAACCTTGCGGCCCGCATGCGGCGAGTTCGCGCGGGGCTTGCGGCACGAGGGCACGAGAGCACGAGAGCACGAGAGCACGAAACACGCCAGCGCACGAAGCACGTCGGCGCACGAAACACGCCGGCGCGTGCGTTGGGCGGACGGAGGTTACGAAGGACGTTTCAGGGCTCGCCAGCCACCGGCTCGGTTGTTGGCGATTATCTGGCGGAACATGGCGGTCAGGGCGGGGGCGTTGATTTGTTCGCCCTGGCGGATGGCCACGGTGCGGGCGGTCTTGTTCTCATGGCCGCCGGTGATGATCCCCTCGGGGTCGGGCACGATGGCACCATCGTAGAGGAAGACGTTGACGTGATCCTTCGCCGCCAGCAGGGCGCAGACGTTGCCCTGGAGAACGAAGTACGGCTGGGTCGTCCGCTTGATCGTCTCGGTGACCTCTGGATCGGCGGCGTGCACCAGGGCGCGGACCTCTCGGCAGATGGCCTGCTGCCACTCGGGCAGGGCTTCGATCCAGGCATCCACACGCCGATCCGTGTTACCTGTCATCGCTGGCGGACGGCACGGGCGTCGATAAGACGTTGCGGCTGGTAGCCGGGGCGGTCGGCCAGCAGGGGAGCGTGAATCGGGCGGCCGGCCAGCGACGAGTTCATCACGTTATTTTACAAGTTATAAAAGAATGCAGTCGTGCCGAGGAAAGGACCGGAATGGGTCATCAGGAAGCTCGCGGGCCGCTGGCCGGGCTGAGGGTGGTGGAACTCGCCGGGATCGGTCCGGGCCCGTTCGCCGCCATGCTACTGGCCGACATGGGCGCCGATGTCATCCGGATCGACCGCCCGGCGGGCGGGACCGACGTGATGCCGCCGGAATTCGACACGCTGCGGCGCGGCCGCCGGTCGGTGGTGCTCGACCTCCGTACCCCCGACGGCGTACGGGCCGCGCTCGACCTGGCGGAACGGGCGGACGTGCTGATCGAGGGCTATCGTCCGGGCGTCGCCGAACGGCTCGGGCTCGGGCCGGAGGCCTGCTGGGAACGCAATCCCCGCCTGGTGTACGGCAGGATGACCGGCTGGGGCCAGGACGGCCCGCTGGCCAGCACCGCCGGACACGACATCGCCTATCTGGCCATAACCGGGGCGCTGCACGCGATCGGCCGTCACGGCGAACCGCCGTCGGTGCCGCTCAATGTGGTCGGGGACTTCGGCGGCGGGTCGATGTACCTGGTGATGGGCGTGCTGGCCGCGCTGTTCGAGGCGGCCCGGTCCGGCCGGGGCCAGGTGGTGGACGCGGCCATCGTCGACGGCGCGGCGTCCCTCACCACGATGATGCACGGGATGCTGGCCGCCGGTGTGTGGCGCGACGACCGCGGCGTCAACCTGCTGGACAGCGGGGTTCCCTGGTATGACGTGTACCAGACGGCCGATGGTCAGTGGATGGCGGCGGGACCGCTGGAGCACAAGTTCTACGCGGAGTTCCTGACCCTGCTCGGCCTCGACCCCGGTGAGTGGGACCGCGGCGACCCGCATACCTGGCCCGCGCTGCGGGAGCGGATAGCGGCGGCGTTCGCCACCCGTACCCGCGACGAATGGACGAAGATCTTCACTGGCTCCGACGCGTGCGTGGCCCCGGTGCTCAGCCTCACGGAAGCGGCGAGCCATCCGCACCTGGCCGCCCGCGGCACCTTCGTCGAGGTGGCCGGGGTCCGGCAGCCCGCCGCCGCGCCCCGGTTCAGCCGGACCCCGTCGGCGGTCCAGGGTCCGCCGGCCCGTCCCGGCACGCATACCCGCGAGGCGCTGGCGGACTGGGGGGTGCCCGGCGTGGATTCGCTCATAGAATCCGGCGCGGCCATCCAGAATTAAAACCCCGATTTGAACGAACGGCTTCGGCGTAACGCCTGATATACGCTAATCCCCAGTGGTGGATTTCCGCTTCGTGGAAACTCTTCCATACGATTGGCAACACTTCAAAATAACGTGCGTTTGCGGCATGTCGGGCATGTCGTCTTTGCTAGAGTGCGCTAGCCAGCCTGCTGAACTGCACGCATTGGCACATAGCGGGCACATGGACCGGCTATCATGCGGAAGGAAAGGGTTCTCTGGAAGAAAAGGTACCGGAAACCGGCGCCCAATCTTCCACGAAACCCCTTTCTTTCCGCGTTGCGCGCCGCAGCCACCGCCACATAACGGTCATACCCGGCAAAACCGGCGCCCGCCCATGACACGCCGCAAACTCGATTTGTTTTGAAGTGTACGATAGTGCGGAAAAGTTTCCGCAGAGCGGAAAAGAACCGCACAAACCTGCGGATCCATATCCGGCAAATCCGGATATGAGCGGTACGCGAAGCGGCCGACGACGGCCAGCACAGCCGGAACGGTCCGGGGACCACCACGGATCGGGCAGCGACGAGCACCCATCGAGTCCGACTTCGGGTTCTAGGCGGGCCAACCGGTTTTCCCGGCGGCGTTTGGGGGGCGGCGGTCTGGGGAGCGGTGCGTGAATGCATCAAACTCCGGGTCTGCATCGCGACGCGGTGGGGCTGGTGCAGGTCCTGTTCCAGTCCATCGCCAACATGGCGCCGGGCGCGGCGGTGGCGTTCTCGATCTTGTTCGCGGCGCCGTACGCGGGTGGTGCGACGCCGCTGTCTGTACTGATCGGGCTCGGGCTGTGCCTGCTCGTCGCGATCACGATCGGCCAGCTGGCCAAGCACCTGCCGTCGGCCGGCGGGCTGTACACCTACAACGCCCGCGGGCTGGGAAACGGGTTCGGCTTCATGGTGGGCTGGGCGTTCCTGCTCGCCGAGGTGGTGGCCGCCCCCGGCGGGCTGCTCATCCTGGGCATCGTGGTCTCCTCAGTGCTGCATTCGCATCTTGGCTGGCCCACCTGGACGTGGGCGCCGTTCGCCGCCGCCGCCGGTCTGCTGGTGTGGTTCCTGGTCTGGCGCGGCATCAAGATGTCCACCGCGGCCAGCGTCACCCTCGGCGTGTTCGAGCTGGCCGTCTTCCTGGCCCTGGCCATCTCGCTGATCACCCACGCCGGCCCGCACAACACCGCGGCCGTGTTCACTGTTCACCACCACAACGCCAAGGGCCTCGGCTCGGTGATCCCCGGAGTGCTGTACGCGGTATTCGGGATGATCGGATTCGAGGCGGCCGCACCACTGGGTGAGGAAGCCAGGAACCCCAGACGCACGATCCCGCGGGCGGTGTTCTTCTCCTGCCTGGCGATCGGCATCTTCTACCTGATCTGCTACTACGCCGCGACGGTGTTCTTCGGCCCGGCGAAGATGACCGGTTTCATCAACGTCAACGGCGGCGACCCATGGCCGGCGCTGGCCACCGCGGTCTGGGGCCTGGGCTTCATCGCCGTCACGATCGCCCTGGTGAACTCCGCCATCGCCGGGGCCAACGCGTCCGCGGTCGCCACCACCCGGGTCGGCTACGCGCTGGGCCGGATCCGCATGCTCCCGCGCGTCATGGCGCGGGTGCATCCCCGGCTCGGCACGCCCTCGGTGGCCACCCACGTGCAGATGCTGCTGGCCATCGGCTACGCCCTCGGTGTCGGGTTCGCCTTCGGCGCCCCGCTGAAGGCCCTGGTGTTCCAGGGGACGATCTCCACCATCTTGATCGTCGCCATCTACATGGCCACGGGGTTGAGCTGCATTGTTTACTACCTGCGGGAACGGCGAGCCGAGTTCAACCCGTTGCTGCATGGCCTGATCCCGTTGGCGACCTTCGTTCTGTTCATCCCGGTGCTGCTGGCCGCGTTCGGAGTGGACTTCGCCGGGCTGGGCATCACCGCGCTCGCCTTCCCGGCCAATGACGCGCCGTATGTAATCTACGGCTGGCTCGCCGCCGGGATCGTGGTGCTCATCTACTTCTTCGTGACCGACCGCGAGCGGATCGCCCGTACCGGGCTGGTCTTCGAGGAAACGCAGGCCGTGACCCCGCCCAGCGACGTGCCGGAGGCCACGGCGCGCTCCCAACCGCGCCGCTGACTGTCGCACTCCACTATTCACGGGCCGCTTTATTTGGCCGGGCTGGTGGTTGCCGCCCGCGCTCTTTCGCCCTAGCGTCTGCGGTGCGGTCCGCTGCGTGCAATCTGGCGCACTCAGGAGGTGGCACGTGACCAACGCCCCGAACGACGAGTACCTCCAGCTCCCCGGCGGCCGGGTACACCTGCTCCGCGGCGGCGAGGGTGAGCCGTTGCTCTTCCTGCACGCGGCCGGCGGCGCGGGGACGTGGCTCGAGTTCCACCAGCTCCTGGCGCGCGGATTCGACGTGATCGCGCCTGACCACCCTGGTTTCGGCGGATCGGACGAGTTCGCCGAAGCAGAGGGAGTGGACGATCTCGTCTATCACTACCTCGACGTGATGGACGAACTCGGGCTGGATCGCCCGCACGTGACCGGTGCCTCCTTCGGCGGCTGGATCGCCGCCGAACTCGCCGTCGTCGCCCCCGACCGCGTCGCCTCCCTGGTGCTGCTGAGCCCGGCCGGCCTGCGGCTGCCAGAGCATCCGGTCGCTGACCTGTTCATCATGTCGCCGGACCAGCTGGTCGCGGCCCTCTACCACGATCCCGAGATCGCGGCCAGAGCGTTCCCCGCCTCGCCCGACCTGGACTTCGTGCTGGCGCAGTACCGCGACCTGGCCGCGCTGGCCCGGTTCGCCTGGGCTCCGTTCATGAGCAATCCCAAGCTGGAACGCAGGCTGCACCGGATCACCGCGCCCACGCTGGTCGTCGCACCGTCCGACGACCGCCTCATCCCCACCGCCCACGCCCGGCGGTACGCGGAGCTGATCCCGGGAGCGCGCCTCGCCGAGATCCCGGACTGCGGCCATGCGATGTACTTCGAACGGCCCGCGGAGTTCGCCGGCATCACGGCCGCGTTCGCCGGCGAAATCAGCCTGGCCAAAAGCAGCTAGCGGATTGGAGTTAGCTGGTGAAGTTCAGCTTCTTCCACCTGATGCCCTACCCCTACCTCCCCGACGACTTCGACGAGAAATACCAGTCGACATCGCTCACGTTCCCGAACAAGCATTTCGACCCCAAGCTCGGCAACCAGCTCTACCACCGCTACCTCGATGAGCTCGAGTATGCCGACAAGCTGGGTTTCGACGGGATCGCGGTCAACGAGCACCACCAGACCGCCTACGGCCTGATGCCGTCGCCCAACATCATGGCCGCCGCTCTCGCGCGGCGTACCGAGCGGGCGCGGATCATGGTGCTCGGAAACGCCATCGGCATCCGCGGCAATCCATTGCGCGTCGCGGAGGAGATCGCGATGCTCGACCACTTGTCCGGCGGGCGCGTGGTTTCCGGCTTTGTCCGCGGCATCGGCTGGGAGTACTTCGGCCATAGCATCAGCCCCACCCGCTCCCGGATGAGGTTCAACGAGGCCCACGATCTGATCATCAAGGCCTGGACCTCAGAAGAGATGTTCCAGTGGATCAGCCCCAATTACGAATATCGCTACGTGAACCTCTGGCCACGGCCGCTGCAGCAACCCCATCCGCCCGTTTACATACCGGGCGCGGGCAGTACGGAGACAATGAAGTTCTGCGCCGAGCGCCGCTACACCTACATGTCGGTCTACGCGCCGGCCCGCGTCGTGCGTATGTGGTTCGACGGCTACCGCCGGGCCGCGGACGAGCTTGGTTATGTCCCCGACCCGGAGAAGATCGCCTTCTCGGTTCCCGTTTACGTCGCCGACACTGACGAGCAGGCCCATCGCGAGGCCCGTCCCGCGGTGGAGTGGCTGTTCGGCAAGGGGCTGAAGATGACCGCTGCGCTGCACAATCCGCCCGGGTATATGTCGGTGTCCTCGCTGCGCGGCGTGCTGATGGCCGGTATGAAGCCGTTCTCCGCGCTGAGCTATTCCGATCTCCTGGCCGGAGGCCAGGCTGTGGTGGGCAGCCCTGAAACGGTCGTGAACAGACTTCGTGCCCTATATGCGGAACTCGGCGGCTTCGGCCAGCTCATCGGCCTGTTCGCGATCGGCCCCACGACGCACGAACAGGTCACGAGGAGCGCGGAGTTGTTCGCCACGGAGGTAATGCCCGCCCTGCGCCCCCTCGGCACCGCTGCGGACACGGGGTGAATGTGCCGTCGTCCCCCCTGGAAGGGGGACGACGGCACATTCACCCCCCGGCGGCGGCGGGCGACGGGACTTCAGGTCCACCGGCCGGGCTGGTAGGCGCCGGCCGGCTGCTGGGTGATGACGTTCATGCGGTTGTAGGCGTTGATGACGGCGATGAGCGACACCAGCGCGGCGAGTTGCTCGTCGTCGTAGTGCTTGGCCGCGTTCGCCCACACCTCGTCGCTCACGCCGCCGGCCGCGTCGGCGATGCGGGTGCCCTGCTCGGTGAGCTCAAGAGCGGCCCGCTCGGCCTCGGTGAAGACCGTCGCCTCACGCCACACCGCGACCAGGTTGAGCCGCGTCTGGGTCTCTCCCGCGTGCAGTGCGTCCTTGGTGTGCATGTCGGTGCACATCGCGCAGCCGTTGATCTGGCTGGCCCGGATCTTCACCAGTTCCTGGGTCGCGGGCGGCAGGGTCGACTCGGACACGGCCCTCCCCGCTGAGTTGATGTACTTGGCGAACTTCGCCGCCACAGTGCTGCCGTAGTAGTCGAGACGAGCGTCCACGATGATCTCCTTGGGCGTTGTCGCGGCCGAAGTGTCAACCGATGTTGACAACGCGGCCGCTGTCAACCTAGATTGACACCATGGAGAAGGCACCGGAACTGGCCGCCGCGGCCGACAGCGCCGATCCGCGCACGGGGCTGCAGGCAGTCGCCGCCCTGCGGCGGTTGCTCGAACAACTCGAGGCGCTCCAAGTCGACAACGCCCGGGCGCACGGCTGGTCCTGGCAGGAGATCGCTGTGGTCCTCGGTATCTCACGCCAGGCCGTACACAAAAAACACGCGCGCCGCGTGCGCGCACGCTGAGGGGATAGCAAGCGATGCTCGAACGATTCACTACCGACGCAAGGCGCATGGTGCTGCTCTCCCGGGACAAGGCGGCCGAGCGCGGCGACGAACGCATCCGCCCGGCTCACCTGCTGTACGCGCTGGTCACATCGGACGGCATGGCGCAGCGAGTGCTGGAAGAACTAGGCGTCACCCCGGGAGGAGTCGAACGCGAGCTGGGCGCCCCGAGCGGCGCGGCCACCGGCCCGGGGGCCGGCGCGGCCACCGGCCCGGCGGCCGGGCAGCCGGACGACAGCCAAGCACTGAAGGCCATCGGAATAGACCTCGATGAGATCCGGCGCAAGATCGAGGAGAGTTTCGGCGACGGCGCGCTGGATCGTCTGTCGCTGAGCTCCAGCGGTCCGCTTACCCGCACCGGCCCGCGGATCGCGCTGACCAGTGAGGCGAAGGGCGCTCTCTACATGGCCCTCCGGGAAGCCCGCACGCTGCGCCACCGCTATATCGGCACCGAGCATCTGCTGCTGGGCCTGCTGCGGGTCGGGCAGCTGAACCGCTTCGGTGACTTTACCCCGGCCACCCTCCGCGCCCTCGGCATCGACCCGGTCGCGGCGCGCGAACGTGTCCTCGCCGAACTGGTCCAGGCTCAGCCGTGATAGAGGTCGAGGGACTGGTCCGCCGCTTCCGCTCGACGACGGCGCTGGATGGCATCGACCTGGCGGTATCCGCCGGATCCGTGCTGGCCCTGCTCGGCCCGAACGGCTCCGGCAAGACCACCACGATCCGCATCCTGTCCACGCTGCTGAGGCCGGATGCCGGTCGGGTCACCGTGGCCGGCTTCGACCTGCGCACCCGCCCGATGGCCGTCCGTGCGGCGATCGGCCTGACCGGCCAGTACGCATCGGTGGACGAGACGCTGACCGGCCGGGAGAACCTCGAGCTCATCGGCTCCCTGCTGGGCCTGCGCAAGGCCGAGCGAAAGGCCCGGGCCGCCGCGCTGCTCCGCCGGATGGATCTCGCCGCGGCGGCCGGCCGGTCCGCCAGGACCTACTCGGGCGGCATGCGCCGCCGGCTGGACCTGGCCGTCAGCCTGTGCGGCCGGCCGCGGGTGCTGTTCCTCGATGAGCCGACCGCGGGCCTGGACCCGCATGGCCGGATCGGGTTGTGGGACACGATCCGGGACCTGGTGGCCGAAGGCGCCACCGTGCTGCTCACCACCCAGTACCTGGAGGAGGCGGACCAGCTCGCGGATCGCATCGTTATGCTCGACCGTGGTCGCGTGATCGCCGAAGGCACCAGCGCGGAGCTGAAGGCACGCACCGGCGGTCAGGTCCTCGACATCCAGGCGCCCGCCGACGACCTGGCCAAGGCCGCCGATGTCCTGGCCGACCTAGGCGGCGGCCCGCACTCCGGCGCGATCCGCGTCCCCGCGCCCGGTCCGGCCGTCGTGGCCGAGTCACTCCGCCGCCTCGAAGCGGCGGGCATCGCGGTCACCGGGCTCGCGCTGCACCAGCCGAGTCTGGACGAGGTCTTCATCCGGCTGACCGGGAGCGCGGAGCAGCCGGCATGAGCGCCGCTACCGCCGATTTTTACAACGAACGGCCTGGGGTTGCCCGGACCAGCCACCAGTCTCTCGCACTGGCCTGGCGGACACTGCGGCCGCTGCTTCGCTCCCCCGTGATGATCGTCACCGACGCGCTGCGGCCCGTGCTGCTCGTGCTGCTGTTCAACTTCGTGTTCGGCGGCTCGATCACTCTGCCCGGCGGCCTGAAGTACATCAGCTATCTCGTCCCGGGCATCCTCGTCCAGCAGGTCGCGTTCTTCTCCGCGCTCACCGCCGCCGGGATGGCGGCCGACATGACCAACCACATCCTGGACCGGTTCCGCTCGCTGCCGGTCGCCCGGTCCGCGTACCTGACCGGCCGTGTGCTGGCCGATACCGCCAGGATGCTGCTGTCGGAGGCGGTCATCATCACCGTCGGCGTCGCGCTGGGGTTCCGGTTCGGCGGGGGCTTCGCGGCCGGCGCCGGCGGGTTGCTGCTCGGTGTCGCGTTCGGCGTTTCCGTCGCCTGGCTGGGCGTCGCCACGGCGATGGTGGTACGCAACCCCGAGCTGGTGCAGATGGTCTGGTTCGTCTCGATGATGCCGCTGATCTTCGCCAGCTCGATCTTCGCTTCGCCCAGCCGGATGCCGGGCTGGTTGCAGCCGCTGGTGCGGGCCAACCCGCTCAGCGTGGTGGCCGACGCGGAGCGGGCGCTCCTGCTCGGCGGTCCGGCGGCCACGCCTGTCTGGCACGCCGTGGCATGGATCGCGGGCAGCTCCGTGGTGTTCTTCGCCTGGGCCGTTCACCGCTACCGAAGCCTCGGCGGCTAACGATGGGCGCCCACGATGGCCTGTTCCGCGAGCGCCGCGGCAGCGGCCCGCCGTTCCTCGTAATTCCTGGCGCCAGCGGTGGCTCCGCCATCTTCGCCAGCCTGGCTGACGCGCTCGCGGAGCGCTACACGGTGCTGACCTATGACCGCCGGGGTCACGCCCGAAGCGGCCCGGATGCCGCCGAGTTCAGTGTCGCCAGTCACGCGGCCGACGCCAGGGCGGTTATCGCCGACAGCGGGCTTGGCGCGGCGACGGTACTCGGCATCAGCGCGGGCGCGATCATCGGGCTCGACCTGGCGGCGCGCTTCCCTGAGGTGGTCAGCACGGTTGTCGCGCACGAGCCGCCGCTGTACTCGGTGCTGCCGCGCCCCCGTGTGCGGACGGCGGTCCGCCGCACCGTGTTGCGCGTCCGCGCCCGCCGCTCGGCCGGCGCGCAGGCGTTCCTGACCCGCGAGATGCGCGGGTTCCACGGCTACGACGCCGGCCAGCTTTCCGCCATCACGGTCCCGGTCGTGCTCGGGGCCGGCCAAGACAGCCGTGGCAACAGCCGCTACCGGATCAGCCGCCTGCTGGCCGACCGCCTGGGCGCGCGGTTCGCCGAGTTCCCCGGCGGGCACCGCGGCGCGATGACCCATCCCGGCGAATTCGCCGCCACGCTCATCCAGGTCCTCGACGCCCTCTCAGCTACGGGTTCTGGATGAAGTTGCCGTAGTCGTCGATGTCGAACTCACCGTCTTTGACGCCGGCCACGAACGCGTCCCATTCGGCCTGGGTGAAGTAGAGCTTGCCGGCGTCAGGGTTGGCCGCGTCGTACATGACGTAGAGCTTGTCTTCGTCGGTCTTGTGCGGGGCTGCCGAGGTGTCGGTCGTGACGTACACCTCTACCCGGCTCTCCTGTTCCGGCAGCGAATTCATGGCGATGAGCCTACCGTTACGACTCCAGGTACTTGATGGTGGCCAGCACCCGGCGATTGTCGTCGCTGGACGGCGGAAGCCCCAGCTTGGCGAAGATGCTGGCGACGTGTTTCTCGACTACCCGGGGCGAGATCGCGAACGCGCTGGCGATGGCGGTGTTGGAGCGGCCCTGGGCGATGAGCGTGAGCACTTCCCGCTCCCGCGGTGTCAGGACGGCCAGGGCGTCGGCGCGCCGGCTGGCGCTGAGCAGATGGCGGACCACCTCAGGATCGAGCACGGTGCCGCCGGACGCCACCCGGGCGAGCGCGTCGACGAAGTCGCGGACGTCGGCGACCCGGTCCTTCAGCAGGTAGCCGACGCGCTGAGGGCTTGCGGCGATCAGGTCGGCGGCGGACCGGGTCTCGATGTACTGGGAGAAGACCAGCACTCCGACCTGCGGGTGATCGCGACGGATGGCCAGGGCGGCCCGCAGCCCCTCGTCGGTATGGGTGGGCGGCATGCGCACGTCGATGATCGCGACATCCGGCAGGTGCTCGCCGACGGCCTGGAGCAGCGCATCGGGGCCGGCCACCGCGGCCAGGACGTCGTGGCCGCGTCGGGACAGCGTCTGGGTGAGTCCGTCCCGCATGATCGCGGCGTCTTCGGCGATGACAATACGCATCAGGCGTGCCCCGGTAGCTCGATGGTGATGGTGGTCGGACCGCCGGGCGGGCTGTCGATATCCAGTTGCCCGTCCACGGTCTGCACGCGTTCCAGCAACCCGGCCAGCCCTCCCCCGGCGACCTGGCGGGCGCCGCCGGATCCGTTGTCGGTCACCGTCACGGCGAGCCGGCCGCCCTTCTCCTCGGCTTGGATCGTGACGTTGCTGGCTCCGCTGTGCTTGGCCGCGTTGGCCAGGATTTCGGCCGCGCAGAAGTAGGCGATGGCCTCGATCGCGGGCGAGGGCCGGGTCACCGTCCGCACGCTGACGCCGACTGGAATCGGGCTGGTGTCCGCCAGGGAGGCGAGCGCGGCGGCGAGGCCGCGGTCGAGCACCGGAGGGTGGATGCCGCGGGCCAGGTCCCGCAGTTCGGTGAGGGTCTGCTTGGCGTTGGCGTGCGCCGTCTCGATCAGCGTGCGGATGTGCTCGTCGGCGGGTTCGAGGATTTCCTTGATCTCGCCCAGGTTCATGGCCAGCGCGGCCAGCCGGACCTGGGCGCCGTCGTGCAGGTCCCGCTCGATGCGGCGCAGCCTGGCCACCGACTCATCCACCGCGCGGGCTCGTTTTTCCTGCAGGTCGCGGGCGCGCTCGGCGGCGGCGGCGATGCGCGCTTGCGCGTCGCGTTCGGCTTCCAGGCGGGCGGCGCGCTCCTCGACCGAGGCATAGTAGGCGCGCCGGTACCGGTAGGCCACCGAATCGCCCAGCACCCACGCGGTCAGCGTCACGCAGCCGAGCCCGGCGGCCGCGGTCAGCACCGCCGTGCCTGAGTAAGCGTGATGGGCCGGGCCCCAGCGGGCGACAGCCACCGCCGAGCCGGCCAGACACACCACCAGCCCGGCGACGGAGACCCGACGCGGCCGGTATGCCGCGAGGGTGTACAGCAACACCAGGATGGCCAGGTCAGCGTTGTTTGGCTGGAGGGCGAAGTTCTTCGCCGGGGCGCCGTACTGTACGCCGAAGGCGACCTGCGCGGCCCCGATGGTCACCGCGACGGCGAACGCCGTCACCGGGTAGCGGCGCCGCGCGGTGACGGTGGCGGCGAGCACCACCGTCACCGCGACATAGGCGGCTCGCGTGGCGCCATCGGCCGTCCCCGCCGGGAGCTGGGACGCGGCCACCACCAGCAGCGTCAGGGCCAGCAGACCGTCCGCCTGCCAGGGATGCCCGCGCAGCCAGGAGCGCATACCTGGCACCCTAACCGAGGACACGGCCTAGGCGTCGCGCCTGCTGAAGGCCAGCGCGCCGACGACGAGCAGGATCACCACGTAGCCAGCGAACACCGCGAGCTCGCCCCAGGCGGAGAACAGATGCGGGTTGCTGTTCCCGATCCGGGTGCCGGTGACCGCGTTGACGACGTCCCCGCCCGGTAGCCACCGCACCACGTCCGCGTACCAGGCGCTCGGCAGCGCCTTGGCCAGCTCCGGCACCAGGAACAGCACGCCGAAGGCGGTGGTCATCGCTCCCGCGGTACTCCGCAGGATCGCCCCCAGCCCGAAGACCAGCAGAGCAGAGAGAACGACGTATGTCGCACTGCCCAGTACGGCGCGAAGGACGTCTGGCTGGGAAAGCGTCGCGGCGACGTGCGTGCCGCGCAGCAGGTACTGCCCGGCGGAGAACGAGATGAAGCTCGTCACGACCGCGACGACCAGGGTCACCGCGGTCAGCACCGCGGCCTTGGCCGCGTACAGCGCGCCGCGCCTCGGCATCACCGCCAGCGACGTGCGGATCATGCCCGTGGAGTACTCGGACGTGATGGTGAGCGCACCGAGGACCACGACGACGAGCTGGCCCAGCTCGGCCAGGCCGACGATGCTCGACTGGGTGGGGTCGAAGCCCAGCCGGTCCTGCGCCGCCATCTGCGGCCAGTGCGAGGCCTCGCCCGCGCAGTCCGCGATGGCCCACGCGACGCCGGCCACCACGAGCAGGAACAGCGTCCAGTAGGTGG
The DNA here is from genome assembly GCA_019245115.1 of Streptosporangiaceae bacterium. Lineage (GTDB taxonomy): Bacteria > Actinomycetota > Actinomycetes > Streptosporangiales > Streptosporangiaceae > JAFARZ01. The sequence continues at coordinate 40,312 of JAFARZ010000375.1, forward strand.
AGCGCACCGAGCGGAGTTTGGTCAGCTCCGATCGCAGCGTGCCCGCGACGCTGGCTCGGGGGTTCATTGCTAGTACTGCCATGTCAGGCTCCTGTCCGTGCGCGATACTCGACGCTGTCCGCGGTCAGCTCCATGAAGGCCTGCTCCAGCGAGGCCCGGGACGGCGACACATGGTGCAAGCGGATGCCATTGGCGAAGGCGATGTCACCGATCCGCTCCTCGGTGAGCCCGCTTATCTCCAGCTCGACCGCGCCTTGCGGGCCCGTCGCGCGAGCTACCTGGCCGCCCGCCGCCGCGGCGGCTCGGGCCATCGCGTCCGGCTCGGGCGTGCGCACCAGCACCGTGTGGCCGGAGCTGCGCGCGATGAACTCGGCCATGCCGCAGTCCGCGATGAGCCGGCCGCGGCCGATCACGATCAGGTGGTCCGCGGTGTTCTCCATTTCCGACATCAGGTGGCTGGACACGAACACCGTGCGCCCCTGCGCGGCCAGTGACCTCATGAGGGTGCGGATCCACCGGATGCCCTCGGGATCAAGGCCGTTGACGGGCTCGTCGAACATGAGGATTCCCGGGTCGCCCAGCAGCGCCCCCGCGATGCCAAGCCGCTGGCTCATCCCGAGTGAGAATCCCCTGGACCGTTTCCTGCCGGTATCGGCGAGCCCGACGATGCCGAGCACCTCGTCCACCCTGCGCCGCGGGATGCCGTTGGTCTCGGCCAGGCACAGCAGGTGGTTGCGGGCGCTGCGGCCGCCGTGGACGGCCCTGGCGTCCAGCAGCGCGCCGACGTCACACATCGGAGTGAGTGATTGCCGGTGCGGCTTGCCGTTTACGGTTACCGTCCCCGCGCTGGGACGGTCCAGGCCGAGGATCAGCCGCATCGTCGTTGTCTTGCCGGCGCCGTTCGGACCGAGAAACCCGGTCACGACGCCGGGCCGGATCGTGAAGCTGAGGTCGTTTACCGCGGCAGTGGTTCCGTACCGTTTGGTGAGTCCGCGCGCTTCTATCATGGCGTTGACGCTACGGAAGTCACGCTCCGCGCGGCAGCAGGCCACTACCCAACTTCATCTGGGTGTTTCCACCCATGCCCCACCCGCCACCTCGCCCCACGGCCCCCCGCGCGGAGGCGACCGGATCAAGTTCGTCGCCGGGCGCTGAGTTACCGCAGCCTGATGACGCAGGCGGTGGGGGTACGGGGCAGGGAAACAGCGAGGGTACCGCTGGCGGCGTCCCAGGCGATGTCCGTCGCGTTCGCGTCCGGGTACAGCACGGCCGGGGTCACCGGCCGGCCGCGCAGGTGCGGAACGGGCAGCGACACCTCGCTGAATTGGCCTGGGCCTCCGGCCGCGGCGGCGGGATCGCCCGCGTCGAGAGCCCCGCCGAGAGCCCCGCCGGGAGCCCCGTCAAGAGCCCCGTCGATCGGGCCGCGGTGCCACACGGTGAGATAGCTCGCGGCCGGCGCCCGCATGCCAAGCGCGATCCAGGAGCCGGTCCAGCGCGGCAGGCCGAGCGGCCAGAACGGCACCGCTATGGCGAGGTCCGGGCGGATCTCCTGGTACACGCGGACCGCCCTCGCGACCAGTTCGCGCTGGTGTTGGTCCATCTGGTCGAGGTGCCCGGACAGCTGGACCCGCCCGAGCAGCGCGCCGCACAGCGTGAACGCGATCTCGTCGTCGGTGAACGAAGGCTGCGGGTACGCCCACACCCCGGCCTGCTCCGGCGTCATGGCGGTCGCGGCCGCCGCCGCGATCGGCGGATAGCGCAGGTAGTCCTGCTGATCGCTGGTCGACTGGATATGCAGCCGGGCCAGCAGCGCGTAGTCGATCCGCATGCCGCCCGACGAGCAGTTCTCGACGACCAGGCCCGGGTGCCGGTCGAGCACGCCGTCCAGCCAGTCGAGGTGCGCGCGATTGACCGCCAGCAGCCCGGCGCCGGGGGCAAGGCGGCCGGAGTCCGGCCCGGGGCACACCGAGATGTTGTAGTCGAACTTCAGGTAGCCGACGCCGAGATCGTCCACCACGAAATCCACCACCTCGTCCAGGTGCTTGATCGCCGCGGGATGCCGCAGGTCGAGGTGGTAGCGGCCGTGTTCGGCCACCAGGCGGCCCTCGCGTGACAGGAACGCCTCGGGCGGCAGCTGGTGCACGACCGGGCTGTTCACGCCCACGACTTCGGGTTCCAGCCACAGGCCAGGGATCATGCCCGCGGCTGTGATGTGGTCGAAGACTTCGGTTATGCCGTTCGGGAACCGGCTCGCCGCGGGCTTCCACGCGCCGACCGTGTCCCACCAGCCCTGATCGATGTCCGCGTACCATCCCGAATCAACACAGAAGTACTCCGCACCGGCCTCCGCGGCCGCCGTGATCAGCGGCAGCAGTCGCTCTGTGGTGGGATTGCCCATCAGCGTGTTCATGTAGTCGTTGAAGATCACGGGCAGGTCCCGGTGATCCGGATGCGGGCGGCGGATCGCGCGCCGGACGGCGGTCAGCCCGGCCACGGCGCCTTCGAATCCGGTGTCGCTGACCACCACGGCGACCGGCACCGTGGTGAACGTGTCACCGGGCGCCAGGGTGACGCGCCAATGATGTTCGGCTTCGACCGGACCGAGCAAGGCCAGGTAGGCACCGGTCGCCGAGCCCCTCGGAGCATGCCGGCCGCCCAGGAGACTGGGGTCCGCCACGCCGCGGTGGGTGCACTCCCCCACCTGCCAGTGCCATGCGCCGTTGTGCTCCATCTGCCAGGCCCAGGCATGACCGGTGCGGCGGCTGACCACCGCCCCCATCGGCAGATACGTCCCGGATGACCAGCTTCCTATGCTGGTCAGGCCGAACCGCCCACGCGGATCCGCACCGTGAACGCGCCGGTTGAGATCGGGCAGCGCGTCCCGGAGGCCTCGGCGCTGCCAGCGAGCCTCGGCCAGCCAGTCGTTCTCCGCCCACAGCACATCGAGGTCGGCGATGTCATCGGGCGCATCCCCGCTGGAGAGGCCGCCGCACAGGAACGAACTCACCGATTCGACGGTCACCGGGGCGTCGCCGGAGTTGGTCAGGCGAACCCAGGATCGCAGCGCGCCCGTCCCGGTGAGGACGGAGAAGAAGACCTCGGCACGCAGGCCGCTGACCGGATCGCCGAGGTCGACCCGCAGCTCATGCCAGGGCGCGGCGGCCCGCTCGTCGTGGCCGAGGTAGCGGAACCGTCCCCCCGCCACGGACTCGCAGTAACGGCCGCCCGACCACGCCTTGCCCTCACCGGCCAGGATGACGTCAAGCAGCGGCAATGCCGCGTCGCCGGGTCCTTGACCGGGGCCGGCGGTCGCACCCGGCGCGCTCAGCCGGGTGATCCGCGCCATCCCGTCCTCGCCCACGCCGATACGGAAGTCCAGGGCGTCATCGGTGTGGTGAAGCGCCTGTGGAGTTGACGCGGCCAAGTACCCCTCCTTGGTGCGATGCCGGTATCCGGCGACGCGGATGATTGTGGCAGCCACCCGGTTACAACCGGGTCATTGTCACATCCATCCGCCGCATCCACCGGGCGCCGGCGTTTCGATGATGTGAAATCGTGGTTTCTCATGGCTTGACATTGAGAAATGTGACCGGTCACAATCCTGGCATGGTTGTGACCGGTCACACAAGTGCTGACCAGCCTGATCCTGCTGACCTCGGCCCAGCGGCGGAGGGGGCTGGATCGGCCTGGGCCTCCGGCCGCGGTGCTGAATCGGCCTGGGCCTCCGGCCGCGGCGCGGCTTTCGCCGAGGCGGCTGTTCCCGGGCACCCCCAGCGAGCGGTCTCGATCCGTGACGTGGCGGCCGCGGCGGGGGTGTCGTACCAGACCGTCTCGCGGGTCATCAACGGCCACCCGAGCGTGAAGCAGTCCACCAGGGACGTGGTCCGCGCGGCCATCGAGAGCCTCGGTTTCCGGCCCAACCGGGCCGCCCGGGCACTGGCCGGCGGACCGGTCCAATCCGTCACGGTGCTGACCCCGGACACCAGCCTGTACGGCTCCAGCGCGGCACTGCAGGGCATCGAGGAGGCGGCCCGCGCCGCGGGTTTCGCGGTCGGCATCCGGGTCGTCGAGTCCGCGGAGCCCGCCGAGGTCAGCGACGCGGTGATGCGGGCCATCGAGCCCGGCGGCGCGCTGATCGTCATCGCCTACTACAAGGCCGGCGCGATGACCCTGGCCGCCATCCCGCCGCAGATACCCATGGCGGCGCTGGTCGAGACGCCAACCGGCGACGAAGGCGAGGGCAAGCCCTGGGTCTGGCTCGATGACCGCAAAGCCGCGCTCGACGCCACCCGTTACCTGCTGAGCCTGGGCCACCGCACCGTGCATTACGTCTCGATCCCGTACTCGAGCCGCGTCAGCCAGCGCCTGGAGGGCTGGCGCGACGCGCTCACGGCCGCCAGCGCCCCCGTGCCGGAGCCGACCCGCGTGGGCTGGACTCCTCAGTCCGGTTACCTGGCGGGCCAGAAGCTGGCCGCGGACCCGCGGGTGACCGCCGTCCTGTGCGGCAACGACGATCTCGCCCTCGGCGTCATGCGGGCCATGCACGAGGCGGGCCGGAGCATCCCGGAACAGGTCAGCGTGGTCGGGTTCGACGACGTCCCGGCGGCGAAATTCCTTACGCCGCCGCTCACCACGGTGCGGATGGACTTCACCGGGCTCGGCCGGGCCTGCTTCGCGCTGCTCCGCGGACTGGTGGACGAGCGTGCCGCCGCGCCCAGACCGCCCTCGCCCAAACCCGAACTGATCATCAGGGAAAGCGCGGGCCCGCCACCAGGAACGGCAGTGGCATGATGCGCACCGTTGCCCGGATCAAGCCTTCCGCGTCGTCCCGGCCCGTCGCACCGCAACTGAGCGGGAAGCGGACCTGGCGGCGCAAGCTTCGCAGCCTGGCCACCGCCATGCCGTTCATCCTGCCCAGCCTGGCTGGCGTGCTGCTGTTCCTGATCGTCCCGGTGATCATCGTCGGAATCCTCAGCTTCTTCCAGTGGAACTTCCTGACCCCGCCGCACTGGGTGGGGTTCGCGAACTTCGGCAAGATGACCAGCGACTATCACGTGTTCCACGCACTGGAGACCACCGCCTTCTACGTGCTGTGGAACATCCCGATCCAGACGCTGCTCGCGCTGGGGCTGGCCATCCTGCTGAACCGGAACCTGCCCGCGATGGGCCTGTTCCGTGCCTTGTACGTGCTGCCGTACATGTCGACCCCGGTCGCGATGGCCGTGGTCTGGAGCTGGATGTTCAACGGCCAGTTCGGCCTCATCAACCATCTGCTGACGCTGGTCGGCATCCACGGACCGGACTGGCTGGGCAGCACCACCACGGCGCTGCCGGTCGTCGCCATGGTGAGCAACTGGCAGTACGCCGGGTACAACATGCTGTTCTTCCTGGCCGGAATGCAGACGATCCCGCCGTCCCTGTACGAGGCCGCGAGCATCGACGGCGCGGGCCCGGTAAAGCGGTTCTT
>JAFARZ010000410.1 GCA_019245115.1 Streptosporangiaceae bacterium
CGCAGCGGCTCCAGGCTGTGCGTGGTGACCACGTGCGGGACGCCGTACAGCAGCTTCGCGAGGTGGCCGGCGAGGTTGGCGTACCAGGTGTGGGAATGCACGAGGTCGCAGCCGCCGACGGCGGCGACGATCGACAGGTCGGTGCCGAGAACCTGAAGCGCGGGGTTGGCGGCGTCGAGGCGGTCCCAGGTGCCGTGCGCGGCGAAGGCCTGGACCTCCAGGTCGACCAGCGCGCGGAGCTCGCGGGCGAGGAACTCGACATGCACTCCGGCGCCGCCGTAGACGTCGGGCGGCCACTCGCGGGTGAGGAGGCCGACGCGCACGAGCCGAAAGGTTACGGGACGGACTAGGGTCCGGTTCGTGGCGCAGCGTGGCGTTCTGGGCATGGTGCTCGCCGGGGGTGCGGGCAAACGACTCGCGCCGCTGACGGCCGACCGCGCGAAGCCCGCAGTGCCGTTCGGCGGCATCTACCGTCTCGTCGACTTCGTGCTGTCCAACCTGGTGAACGCCGACTACCTGCGCATCGTCGTGCTGACGCAGTACAAGTCGCACTCGCTGGACCGGCACATCACCACCACCTGGCGGATGTCGACCCTGCTCGGCAACTACGTGACCCCGGTGCCGGCGCAGCAGCGCCTCGGCCCGTACTGGTACACCGGGTCCGCGGACGCGATCTATCAGTCCATGAACCTGATCAATGACGAGAACCCCGATATGGTCATCGTGATCGGCGCGGACCACGTGTACCGGATGGACCCGCGGCAGATGGTGGAGCACCACCTCAGGCACGGGGCCGGCGTGACGATCGCGGCGATACCGGTGCCCAAGGATGAGGCCAGCGCGTTCGGCATCGTCAAGGTCGGCCCGGACAGCCGGACGGTCACCGAGTTCCTGGAGAAGCCCGCTGACCCGCCCAGCATGCCCGGCGATCCGCACAAGTGCTACGCGTCGATGGGCAACTATGTCTTCGACACCAACGTACTGGTGGACGCACTGCGCAAGGACGCGGACGACGATGACAGCCGCCACGACATGGGCGGCAACATCATTCCCATGCTGGTGCGCGACGGCGTCGCGCAAGCCTATGACTTCAGCACCAACAAGGTTCCCGGCGCGCTACCCGAAGATGAGGCGTACTGGCGCGACGTCGGCTCGCTGGACGCCTATTTCGACGCTCACATGGACCTGTGCGCGGTACAGCCGCTGTTCACGTTGTACAACGACCACTGGCCGATCCTCACCCACGTGCCGTCCCTGCCGCCGGCCAAGTTCGTGCACGACGACGGCGGGGGACGGGTCGGCCACGCGATCTGCAGCCTGGTCAGCAACGGCGTGATCATCTCCGGCGGCCTGGCCCGGTCGTCGGTGCTGTCTCCCGGGGTGCGGATCAACTCGTGGGCGCAGGTGGAACGCTCGGTCATCATGCACAACACCACCATCGGCCGCCACGCGGTGGTGAAGGACGCGATCATCGACAAGAACGTGGTCGTGCCCGAAGGCGCGGTCGTCGGCGTCGACAAGGAACACGACCGCAAGCGCGGCTTCGTCGTGTCCAGGGGCGGCATCACCGTGGTGGGCAAGGGCCAGGAGGTCACGAAGTGACCGTCCGGGTGGCGCTGCTCACCCGTGAATACCCGCCCGACGTCTATGGCGGCGCCGGCGTACACGTCACCTACCTGGCCCGGGAACTCGCCAAGCTCGTCGACCTCACCGTGCACTGCGAAGGCGAGCCCCGGCCCGGCGCCGTGGCCGGAGGCCCAGGCCAATCCAGCACCGTGGCCGGAGGCCCAGGCCAATCCAGCACCGTGGCCGGAGGCCCAGGCCAATCCAGCACCGTGGCCGGAGGCCCAGGCCAATCCAGCACCGTGGCCCACCAGCCCTGGGACAAGCTGACCGACACCGCGCTGCGCACGGTCTCCATGGACCTGTCCATGGCCGAAGCGGTCAGCGCCGAGCTGGTTCACTCGCACACCTGGTACGCGAACCTGGCCGGCCATCTCGCCGCCCTGCGGGGCGGCATCCCGCACGTCATGACCATGCACTCACTGGAGCCGCTCCGCCCGTGGAAGGCCGAGCAGCTCGGCGGGGGATACGCGATCTCTTCGTGGTGCGAGAAGGTGGCGGTCAGCTCGGCGGCCGCCGTGATCGCGGTCTCGGACGCGATGCGCGCTGACCTCATGACCGCTTACCCCGATATTCCCGGCGAACGGATCTCGGTTATCCGCAATGGGATCGACACCGCGGAGTACGTGGCGGACCCGGCGACGGATGTGCTGCTGGATTACGGCATCGACCTCGCCCGGCCATACGTGATCTTCGTCGGCCGCATCACCCGGCAGAAGGGCCTGCCCGTGCTGCTCCGGGCCGCGGCGACGCTGGACCCCGCCGCGCAGCTGGTGATCTGCGCCGGCCAGCCCGACACTCCCGAGCTGCTCGCCGAGGTCACCGAGCTGGTGAACGGCCTGCGCGAGACCCGGTCCGGGGTCATGTGGCTGCCCCGCATGCTGGCCCAGCGCGAGGTCATCCAGTTGCTGACGCACGCGACGGTGTTCGCCTGCCCGTCGCTGTACGAGCCGCTGGGGATCGTCAACCTGGAGGCGATGGGCTGCGGAACCGCGGTGGTCGCCTCCCGCACCGGCGGCATCCCCGAGGTGGTGGCGGACGGCGTCACCGGCCTGCTGGTCCCGCCAGATGACGAGAGCGCGCTGGCCGCGGCGCTGAACGAGCTGATCCGCGACCCGGCGCGCGCCACCGCGATGGGCCAGGCCGGCCGCGAGCGCGCGGTGGCCGAGTTCGCCTGGTCCGCCGTAGCCGCCCAGACCGCCGCCCTCTACACCAAGGTCCTAACCCCCCACTAGCCCCGCCCCAATTCCCGCACCCCGCTCCCCGCACACCCCGTCCCGTTCCCCACCCCTCGTGTGCTCCCTCCCGCACACCGCCATCTCCACCCCCGTTTCTAGCCCCCGTACAGCACCGCGTCCTTCTGTATTCACCCGCCCCCGGCGTAGCGCCGCTCTCTCTGTACTCATCCGCCCCCTGCAGCGCCGCGTCCCTTCTCTTTGCTCGCCCCGTACAGCACCGCGTTCGCTTCCGTGTGCTCGCGCCCGTGCAGCGCCGTCGTCCCGGCTGGAGGCACATATCTGACATTTCAGGAGATGTGGAGGCGGATAGCGGAAGTTTGGGGTTCTGCGGAGGAAAGGCGCCAGCGTGCCCGGGCTAGACATGCGCCGGTTTTGCCGGGTATGCCCGATTGTGGGCGTCGATTGCGGTGTACAAGCTGGAATAAAAGAGCCGCACGGAAGAAGGGGCGCCGCTTTTCGGCACCTTTTTCTCCAGGGGCTCCAAACTTCCACGTGACGGCCGGACCGCATGCCCGGTATATGGCGATATGCGTAGTTCGCGGCAGCTATTCAGGTAGCGTCAGCGACCCAAATTTGGTTCCTTGTTCGGATGAATGTGGCAGCCACCCGGTTACAACCGGGTGGCTGCCACATTCATCCGGGCGCGCCCTGATGCAGGCGAGACGAGAGTGGCGAGATGTCTACCTGGGCTCCGTGCGCCCGGACCTGCCGGGCTGATACAAGCCCATGACGCTTGGTGAATAGCCACAGTTCGCGACTGTCAGTAACTCCGGCGAAGACGGCATGTCCGGCATGTTGTAAAGGGGCGTTATGTCGGGAGCGGCCACAAATCGGTGCCGGAGCTTCCGCGAGGGCGGGGGCTTCCGTGAGCGCCGGGCTTCCGTGAGCGCCGGGTTTCGTGGGGGCGGGGGCTTCCGTGAGCGCCCGGTTTCGTGCGGGCGGGGCTCTTATCCGTGGGCGCCGGGCTTTCGTGGGGGCGGGGGCTTTCGTGGGGGCGGGGGCTTCCGTGGGCGCGGGGCTTTTGTGGGGGCGGGGCTTCCGTGGGGCGGCTGGTGGTGCTTTATGCAAAGGTGATCAATTCGCAGTAAACCGAGTGCGGTGTTCTGAGAGTCTCTCTGGACAGATGGGGGACGGATCTACTTGCGGAGGCAACTGATAATGCGAAGGCATGCCGCGGTAGCGGCGCTTGGTAGCGGCTTGCTCGCGGCGGGCGCGTTCGCCGCCCTCACCGTCCTGGCTGGCCCGGCCGCGGCCGGCGTCGCCAGCAGTTGCAACGGCACCGGGACGCCGGTCTCTTGCACGGTCGCGGTGGACATCACCTCGCCGCAGTCGATCGAGCTGAACGCCAGTTCCGGTCCGAGCAACCTCAGCGTGAACCTGCAGTGGAAGGCCGATTGCACGCTTGCCGGACAGACGGATACCACGTCGGGCGGCACCACGGCCAGCACGCCGGCGTGGGCACCGCTGACTCTTGGCTTCAGCAACCCGGACTCGTGCAACGTTACGGCGACGGCGACGCTGACGGGAACGAGTTCCGGTACGACCGCGCCCACCCTCTCCTTGAACGTCGACTACAACCCGCAGCCCGGCGCGAGCACCAGTCCCAGCGCCTCGGCGTCCGCCTCCGCGAGTTCCTCACCGTCGCCCAGCTATCGCCTGGTGCGCGGATTCGACGGCAAGTGCGTCGACGACGCGGGCAACAGTTCCTCGTTGCGGGCCAAGATGCAGATCTGGAATTGCAACAGCAGCGACCAGGCCGAAGGCATCACGTACAGCGGCGCCGAACTGAAGCACAACAACATGTGCCTCAACGCCAAAGGCAACGGCAAGAGCGGCAGCAAGGTCATCCTGTGGAAGTGCACTGGCTCGGCCAACGAGATCTGGGTGCACAGATCCAACGGCGAGTACGTGGAGAAGGCCAACGGTTACAAGGTCTGCCTGGATGACCCTGGTTACTCGACCAGGAACGGTACCCAGCTCATGGTCTACACCTGCAACAATGGCCCCAATCAGCACTGGAGCCTCCCATAGCGGCTAGTTACGCGCTGGCATCGCATCGACACTGATTGGTGTTACTTGCTGGCGGTGGTGTCCTAAATTGGAGTCATGCAGGACTCTGCGGCAGATACGTTAATTGCCGCGAAGATGCTCGCGGGCCATCTCGATGGCCGGGCGGAAATGTACGATCGCCATGCCGCTGAGCTGTACGAATACTGCGTGACAATGCTGCAGCATGGTGAGCGCGCCCGCAGCGCGCTCACCACCGCCTTGATGATCGCTACGGGCCGGCTTGCGGAACTGCCCGACCGGGGCCGGCTGCGTCCCTGGCTGTTCGCCCTGGCGCGTGACGAGTGCCGTCGCCGCGCACGATCCGGCCGGGCGGCCGCCCGCCCCGGACCGCGCGGCGCCGTGGCCGGAGGCCCAGGCCGATTCAGCGCCGTGGCCGGAGGCCCAGGCCGAGTCAGCACCGACGAGGCGGATCTGTTCTCCGCGGCGCTCGCCACGCTCGGCTGGGAAGACCGTGAGGTCATCGCGCTGTGCTTGCGGCACCACCTGGTGGGTGAGGACCTCGCCGACGTGCTGGGGATGCCGGACGCCCGGGTGCGGGCGATGGTCACCGACGCGCGGGTGCGACTGCAGCGGGCCGTGGGCGCGCTGTTCGTCATCCGCACCGCCCGCGCGGACTGCCCGGGGCTCGCCAGGATGCTCAAGGGCTGGGACGGGCACCTGGGCGAGCCGGTCATCCGGCGGGTACGTGGCCACATCCGGTCGTGCGTCCGCTGCCGGGCACGCGAGCTGCGCGAACTGCCGTCCTGGGAGGTGCTCGCGGCGAGGTCAGATCCGGCCGAGCCGGGCCTGCTCAGCGGCATCCGGCCGTACGTGCTGGAGTCGCTCGCGGTGGGCAGCGCCCCGCCAGGCGACCTGATCGCCGACCTTCTCCGGCACCGCACGGGGCTGTTCAGCACCGGCGGGTTCCCGGACAGGGGTAACAGGGCAGCGCCGCGCGGGTGGCCGCTACGCGAGCCGGGCCGGCGGCTGCCCGTGCAGGTCGCTGGGGTGGCGGCGGGTGTGGCCGCCGCCGGTGCCATGATCGTGCTGTTCGCCGGGATGCCGGCCGGAGGCCCAGGCCAATCCAGCACTGCGGCCGGAGGCCCAGGCCGATCCAGCACTGCGGCCGGAGGCCCAGGCCGATCCAGTGCCGCGTCGGTGGCGTCGGCTCCTGGCGGTGCGGCGGCAGCGGGCTCGCCGGAGTTCAGATGGCTCGGCTCGGTCATCCGGCTGGCCGCCCGCTAGCGACGGCTGGCGACGGGGGGGGAGACTGAAGGCATGACAACGCATCAGCATGAGGAAGACCCAGCATGCGCGGTCGCGCATGGCGCGCATGAGCACATCTCGGGGGAGCGGACGCTGGCCGCGGTGTTCGCCTCGCCCGTGGCGGGTTACCTGTTGCGCTACGGCGCGGACCTCGGATACCGCGGGATCCTGATCGAGCCGGACGAGGCACGGTCGGCCGCCGCTTCGGTGCTGGGAGTCGGCGTGCTCCGCGAGATGCCGGAGGATCTTGACGACCTGGCCGATGTCGTGGTCACCGATCACCATCGTGGCGAGCTCGGGGTGATGCTCCGCGACGCCCTGGCCACCAAGGCCAGGTGGATCGGGCTGATGGGCAATCCGCGGCATGTAGGGCCCCACGTCGAGGCGCTCACCGGACTCGGCGTCACTCCGGACGAGATAGCGCGGGTGCACCGGCCCATCGGACTCAACATCGGCTCCCGTACACCGCCCGAGATCGCCATCGCCACGCTGGCCGGCCTGCTCGCGGACCGGAACGGACGATCCGGTGGTTTCGAGTTCTGATCTGGTAACGATATGTCGACTAAAGATCGATTCGTGAGGCAATCCGGGTTAACGTACTCGGCGGGTGGGGGCCTGTGCCGAGGTTCGCCGGCTCATGGGGATGGTGTGCGCAAACGAGTCGTAGGGGGGAGAGCAGAGGATGCCTAGCTAGTAAGTAGGATTAATCGGAAATTCTCCCGGCCACAGACGACCCAAACGTGACGACCCGAACGTGACGATACAGAGGCTACCCATGCGCATGAGACGTCCGGCTGCCGCGCTGGCGGCGGCACTCACCCTGACCCTGGCCGCCGCGGCCTGCAGCAGCAGCGGCGGTAAGGGCAACGGCTCGGGTCCCGCCTCGGGCACCCCGCAACGCGGGGGCACGGTGACCCAGGCCTGGATCGGCGCGACGCCGAACTTCATCTTCCCGTACGCCCCCGCGACGAACACCGACGGGTACAACACGAACCTGTCCCAGCCGATGTGGCCGCCGCTGGCCTTTGCCGGCGACGGCGCCCAGTCGGCCGTCAATCCGCAGGAGTCGCTGTACAGTTCGCTGACCTTCAGCAACGGCAACAAGACCGTCACGATGGTGCTGAAGGACTGGAAGTGGTCGGACGACGCCCCGATCACCAGCCGGGACTTCACGTTCGTCTACAACCTGCTGAAGGCCAACTACCAGAACTGGATCAACTACATCCCCGGCACGTTCCCCAGCGATGTGACCAGCGTGTCCACTCCCGACACGCACACCGCGGTGATGACCTTGAACCAGCCGACCAGCCCGGAATTCTTCGCCAGCGTGCTCAACAACGTCCAGCTCATGCCGCAGCACGCCTGGGACAAGGAATCCGTGGGTGGTCCGATCGGAAACTACGACCAGACCGCGGGCGGGGCCAAGGCGGTGTACGACTTCCTGCAGAAGGAAGGCAGCCAGATCAGCACGTTCACCACCAACCCGCTGTGGAAGGTGGTCGACGGCCCGTGGAAGCTGTCCGATTTCAACAGCGACGGATCGCTCTACGGTTACGTGCCGAACAAGAACTACTCGGGCTCAGCAAAGCCGTACCTGGCCAAGGTCGAGAACCAGTCGTTCACCACCGACACCTCCGAGCTGGACGCGCTGCGATCCGGCGGTTCCGTCCAGGTGGCGCCGCTGCCGCTCAACGACGTCGCACAGGCCGGCCAGCTCAGGGCCCAGGGCTACTCGACCGTGCCGTTGCCGGTCCCAGGCGTCGCCGGGATGGAGCCGAACTTCTACAACGCCCAGGTCGGCGCCGTTTTCCGGCAGCTCTACATCCGGCAGGCCATGGAGGACCTGATCAACCGCCAGCAGATCGTGCAGAAGGTCTACAACGGCTACGCCGACCCGGGAAACGGGCCGGTCCCCGTGCTCGCGTTCCCCAACTGGACCTCTCCGCTGGAGAAGTCCGGTGGTCCGTACCCCTACTCGCCGTCCTCGGCCATTTCGCTGCTGAAGGCGCACGGCTGGAAGGTGGTGCCGGGCGGGGTGTCCACCTGTCAGAGTCCCGGCGCCGGGCCATCTCAGTGCGGGGCGGGTATCGCGGCCGGGCAGCAGCTCCAGTTCCAGCTCGCCTACTCGTCGGGCCGGGCGACGACCGATGAGCAGAACGCGGCCATCCAGTCCTCGGAGGAGCAGGCCGGCATCAAGCTCAACCTGAAGCCGACGCCGTTCAACACGCTGGCCGGCACCACCGGGGTGTGCACCGCGAAAAGCCACTCCCAGAACTGCGGCTGGCAGATCGTCGAGTTCGGCTACAACCCGTACCTGCTGTACCCGGCCGACACCGGGAACTTCGCCACCGGCGGACCCAGCAACCTCGGCGGCTACTCCGATCCGCAGGCGGACAGCCTGATCAACGCCACCCTCCAGGGCTCGAGCACCCAGACCTTCTTCTCCTACGAGGACTACGTCGCCAGGCAGCTTCCGTGGCTGTGGCTGCCCCTGCGAGAAAACCTCGTGGTGTACAAGAGCAGCCTGGGCGGATTCGCGCCGACCAACCCGTTCTCCGAGGACCTGGACTTCGAGGTCTGGCATTTCAACAAGTGACTCTGCTAGTTCCGGGGGGGACGACCCCCCCGCGCCCCCCCGAGGCTGCGCCATGACCGCGTATCTCATCCGGCGGGCCGGGCAGGCCATCGCCGTCGTGATCGGCGTCTTGATCCTGACGTTCATCTTGATCCACATGGAGCCCGGCAGCGTGGCCCGGTCCATCCTGGGGATCCGGGCCACGAGCGACCGTATCGCGATCTTCAACGCGACCTACGGGCTGAACCAGCCGCTGTACCGGCAGTTCGGCAGCTACCTGAGCCAGATACTGCACGGCAACCTCGGCACCTCGTATTACCTGTCGCAACCGGTGTCGACGCTGTTCGCGCAGCGGCTGCCGCGGGACCTGTTCCTGCTGGGATCGTCCACGGTGCTCGCCGTGGCGATCTCGCTGCCGATGGGCATCTACCAGGGGGTGCGCCGCGGCGGGCTAGGCGACAACGTGCTGGGCGCGGTGTCGTTCACGCTGTACTGCATGCCGGCGTTCTGGTTCGCGGTCATGCTCGTCGCGATTTTCGCCGTGCAGACGCATGTCTTCCTGCCCGAGGCGCCGGCCGGCACCTCGATCGGCGACATGCTGGCCCAGCCGCGGGCCCTGGCGCTGCCGCTGCTGACACTGACGCTGATCCAGGTGGCGGGCTTCAGCCGGTACATGCGCTCGTCGGTGATCGACACGCTGGCGCAGGACTTCCTGCGCGTGGTGCGGGCCAAGGGCCTGCCCGAGCGGCTGGTGCTGTTCCGGCACGTGCTGCGCAACTCGATCCTGCCCATCGTGACCGTCGTGGGCCTGTCGCTGCCCGGCCTGGTCACCGGCGCGATCGTGGTGGAAGACGTGTTCAACTACCAGGGGATGGGCCTGCTGTTCTACGACGCCGCCACCCACCACGACTTTCCGATCCTGCTGGGCTCGACGCTGATCGTCGGCGTGGCCACGGTCGCCGGCAACCTCGCCGCCGACATCGCGTACGGGATGCTGGATCCAAGGGTGCGGTATGTCCGCAACTGAGCTCGGACCGATCCCGTCCAGCGTCCTGGACGGCGGTCAGATCGCGGAGCGCGGGTCCGGACGGCTGATCCTGCGCGCCTTCGCCCGGAACTGGCAGGCCAGGGCGGGCATCGGTGTCGTCGTGCTGCTCGCGGCGTTCTGCTTCCTCGGGCCGGTGTTCTACCGGACCAACCAGGTCACGGTGAACCTGAACCTGAAGGATCTCGCGCCGGGCGGCGGGAACCCGCTCGGCACCGACGACGAGGGCTACGACGTGCTCGGGCGGCTCATGGTCGGCGGTCAGTCATCGCTCGAACTCGGCTTCGCGGTGGCGATCGCCACCACGCTGGTCGGCACCATCTACGGGGCGGTGGCCGGAATCGCGGGCGGCATCATCGACGGGATCATGATGCGGGTCGTGGACACGCTGCTGGCGATCCCGTGGCTGGTGCTGCTGCTGATCATGGTGAACATCTTCCCGCCGAGCCTGGTGACGATCATCGCGCTGCTGACGCTGCTGTCCTGGCTCGGTGTGGCGCGCCTGGTGCGCGGCGAGGTGATCTCGCTGCGGACCCGGGACTTCGTCCTGGCCGCGCGCACGATGGGCGCCACCACGAGCCGGATCATGTGGCGGCACATGGTCCCGAACGCCATCGGCGTGATCATCGTCAACGCGACGTTCAGCATCGCCGACGCCATCCTCGCGCTGTCCACGCTCAGCTTCCTCGGCCTCGGCCTGCCCCCGCCCCACGCCGACTGGGGCACAATGCTCACCAACGGGCTGAACGACCTGTTCAACGGCTACTGGTGGCTGGTCTACCCGCCGGCCGTGATCCTGATCATCACGATCATCGCGTTCAGCCTCATCGGTGACGCGGTGCGTGACTCCCTGGATGTGCGCCTCCAGCGGAGGTAGCCTCCGGTTGGTCTATGCTCTACCTATGCGCGTTAAGCGCTTTATCGGGGAACTCCTTCGGGGGTCCGGGGATCGCCTCCCGGGTGAGGGTGAGCACGGTGCGTTTGCCCGCCACCGCGGCCTTATCGTCCTTTCGGCGGGCGGCGCGACGGCCGAGACCGCCCTGCTCTGGCTGGTGGCGCCCGGGGCCCGTGCGCTGGGGCCGCAGGTCACCGCCCTGCCGCCGCTGGCGGCTTACCACGATCTCCGCTGGCTGTTCCTGTTCAGCGGGTCGTGGCCGGCCTTCGGGGCGGTGCTGGTGGGTGCGCTGATCGCCCGATCGGCTATCGACGCGGCGCTGGTCATGCTCGCCTGGCCCCACACCGAGCTGGACGCGGCCATCAGGCCGCGCTTTGTCACCGCGTTCTGGTCCTGCGCGCTGCTCACGCTGCTGGTGTGGATGGTGCTGTCGCCGGTGGTCACGCTGATGTTCGGCGCGGCGCTGGTGCCGTTTTCCTGGCCGTTCCTGGGGGCGGCCCCCATCCTGCTGGGCAGCGTGCTGGCACTCAGCCACGGCGGGATCGGATCGGCCTGGTGGGGCCGGCTGCCGGCGGTGAGCACCATCGCATGGCTGCTCACCGGGTTCATCGCCATGTCCGTCGTGGGGGCGGTCATGCCGCGCGTGAACGCGGCCGAATACCTCGGCGTGGCCGCGCTGGCCGGGCTGCTCAGCGCCCGCGCCTGGTACGGAGTGACGCTGTCGGCGGTCCGCCAGGCCCGGGCCGAGCCGCCCGCGTGGTACTGGCGGGCCGCGTTGTGGCAGGTGAAGCGGGCCTTGCGGCAGCGCATCAGCTGGCTGCCGGTCGCGCCGGTGGCCGCGGTCCTGGTGGTAGGCCTGGTGGTCACGATGGCGCGGCTGGCGTTCACCGGGACCGTTCATCTGACGCCCCCGGCCGGTCACGTCGCAGAAGGTGTCGTTCCCGGTGTCGGCACGGCCCCGGCTGTCCAGGCGGAACCGGTCACAGGTCAGCCGGCGCACGGATCCCTGCTGGTGGTGGCCGGATGGGGATCCCACTGCTGCAATGACGCGAACGCGCTGCGGGCCGCGGAACCCGGGATGACGGTCCGGCAGTTCTCCTACCTCGGGCTGACCGCCGCCGGACAGCCGATCCGGTACCACCTGGCCGCCGACCTGCCGATCCAGGTACTCGGCGACCGGATGGCGGCGCAGGTCGAGTGGCTGTACGCGCACACGCACACCCCGGTCAGCATCGTGGCGGAAAGCGAAGGCACCCTGGGGTTGTACGCGATGGCCGCGCGGCATCCTGGGCTGCCGATAGCGTCGGTGGTGCTGCTCAGCCCGATCGTGGAGCCCGGCCAGGTGGGCCGGGCCGGCGTGCCGGGCGAGGCGCTGATCACGCTGAACGACCTCATCGGCAAGATGTCGCCGTATGGCGGTTCGGGAGCGGAGGAACTGATCGACTCGGTCAGCCAGTTCGGCGCGAGCTATTTCGCCGACATGACACGTAAGCACGTCTTCCGCTGGCTGACCGTGATCCCGCTGGCCGACGCGGTCACCCTGCCGTCGTGCCCGTATCCGTCGAACGTGGTCGTCGTCCAGGCCCTGCACGGCGGGCTCCTCGGCGACCCTCCGGTACTCCAGATGGTCGAGGAATTCCTTGCCGGTGACACGAACGTGCGGTCGGATCAGCGGCTGCGTACCGCCGCCCAGGTGATAGCGGCCGCCGCGGCCGCGTGGCGGATACCGGACCTGCACCCCGCCTGCCCCGGCGGGTGATATGGTTCCCTCATGACGCGCGTACAGCAGTGGTGGCGCCGCCGGTAGGCGGCTTGCTGAGATGCGTCCCTGACTAAGCGACCGCCCCCCGGACGGCGGTCGCTTTCTCGTTGCCCGCCCCGGGGCAGAACCCTGAGGGGCGAGAATGGAAATCACCCGCACCGAGGCCCCGTTCGACCCGTCCGAGCTGGAACGGATCGCCGAGCAGGTGAACCGCCGGCGTGGCGGCGTGCTCAGCTCCGGCATGGAGTATCCGGGACGGTACAGCCGCTGGCACATGGC
>JAFARZ010000007.1 GCA_019245115.1 Streptosporangiaceae bacterium
CGGCCGGTCGCTCAACGATGATGTCATCGACACGCTGTACACGCTGATTGTCAACGCCTGCCGTGGCCCGCGCGTCAGCGACGGCGTCGACCAGGCGACCGTCCCGGCCTCCCGCGTGTTTCCGTATCTGGCAGCGCCAAACCCCAACCCGCCCGAGAGCCATTACGCCATCCCGACGATCGACGTAAGCCGATGAGCAGCTCCACCGCGGCCGGTTGCGCGAGCAGCGAGATGCGGCTCGATCTTGACAACGGGCCAGCCACGACCACTGGGGTGATCGCCATGGGGAACCTCAACGCGCGCATCGAGGGTCTGACGTGGCAGGCGACACGGGGAAGCCTGACCGGTGACGGGTGGGGCGAATTGGTGGAGCTGACAGTCCTGCGGGGGCACGTGCTGGGCCGCATCGACGATGCCGAGCGTGCTGCGTCGCTGGCGGAAGCGTACGTCGACCAGGCGCGGCGCGATCCCCGGCCCCTTGTGGCTCGCGCCAGGCTGGCGGCCCGCTTCCACCGGTTCTCGGCGGCGCTGGCCGATCTCGACGCGGCGACTGCGCTGGGGCTCGATCGACGAAGCCTGGATGAGGAGCGCGCCGCCGTCTATCAGGCGGTCGGGCGGTACGACGAGGCGCTCGCGATGCATCGACAGGCGCTGTTGCGGCGGCCTGACTTCAGTGCTCTGGGCGCCCTGGCGCGCTACCACGCCGAGCGCGGAGAGATGGTCGAGGCCCAGACGTGGTTCCTGGCAGCGAGACGCGGTTACCGCGGGGTCAGTCCATTTCCACTCGCGGTGCTCGAATTCCAATGCGGGCAGATGTGGCTGGCCCAGGACGACCTGGTCAGCGCGCGCATCTGGCTGGAGTCGGCGGCTCGCCGGCTGCCGGCCTACGTGCCAGCGCAGGGCCACCTCGCCGAGATCGATGCCGCCGAAGGCAGGGCGGCCGTGGCGATCGGGCGCCTGCGCCGGCTGGCGCTCGCCAGCGACGATCCCCACTACGCGACCCAGCTTGCCCGCGTCTTAGACGAGTCCCAGGCGTCGGCGGAGGCACAGTTCTGGCGTGCCCACGCAGCTGCGCGCTACGAGGAGTTGATGGCGCGCCACCCTGAGGCGTATGCCGATCATGTGGCGGAGTTCTGGCTGACTGTCGGCGGCGACCCTCAGCGAGCACTTCGGCTTTCGCTGCAGAACCTCGCGCTTCGACCGACCCCGCGCGCCCACGCGCTCGTCAATCGCGCGATCTCCATGGCGAATAGCGTCAATCGAACCGGCGCTCGGTACCACGTCGGCGACGCCTGACCGGGAGGACGACATGACAGCTGTTGAAGCCCCATCGCTGCAACTGGACGAGATTCAGGGCATCGTGCTGCGCACCCGGCCGTCACCGTACGTCGGCACCTACATCCTGCTGCGTGTGGACGATCCCCGGGCCGGCCGTCAGTTGATGGGACGCCTGGCCGAGCTGGTCGACTCTGCTGCCAACTGGTGGCAGCCCACCCTGCCGTCGCTGCTCAACGTCGGGCTGACGTATCGGGGACTCGAAGCACTCGAGGTGTCGCCGACCTCCCTGAACAGCTTCCCTGAGGAGTTTCGGCAGGGCATGGCGACACGCGCCGAGCTCCTGGGCGATACCGGCGAGAGCGCGCCCGCGCGCTGGGAGCCGCCCTTCGGCACCGGCCAGGTACACGTCGTGTTATCCCTCATCGCCGGCGACCAGGAGTCGCTGGCGGTCGTCCTCGAACGAGCGCGCCAGGCGCGCGCGCAGCTTCCCGGCCTTCAGGTTGTCTATCGGCAGGACTTCTACCAGTTGGCCAGTGGCCGCACCAGCTTCGGCTACAAGGACGGCATCGGCAACCCCGCGATCGAAGGCAGCGGCGCAGCGAACCCCCCTGGTGATGGTCCCGCGCTCAAGGCGGGCGAGTTCGTGCTGGGTTATCCGGACCAGATCGGAAACCTGCCGCCGATGCCACAGCCGGCCGTGCTGGGCCGTAACGGCACGTTCGTGGTCTGGCGGAAGCTGCACACGCGCGTCGCTGCCTTCCGGCGGTATCTCCACGACAACGCCAGCAGTCCGGACGAAGAGTCGCTACTCGCCGCCAAGATCGTGGGCCGCTGGCCGAGCGGGGCCCCGTTGATCCTGGCGCCCGAGCGCGACGACCCGGCCCTGGGGGCGGACGAGCAGCGCAACAACGACTTCGGCTACCACCAGGCCGATCCGAAGGGCCTGATCTGCCCCCATGGCGCCCACGCCCGGCGAGCCAACCCGCGTGACTCGGAGATCATCGGCGACGTTCACCTGCACCGCATGATTCGGCGGGGCACCAACTATGGCCCGCCGCTGCC
>JAFARZ010000142.1 GCA_019245115.1 Streptosporangiaceae bacterium
GATCATCCCGCCGCTGATGTCGCTGCTGCGTACGTCCGGCCGGGCCGTTCCGGAAGACGTGTCGATCGTCGCGCTGTGCCCGGACCAGATCGCCGAGCAGACGGCGCCCAGGCTGACTTCGGTGACCATACCGGCCACCGAGCTGGGGACACGGGCGGTCGGACTGCTGATGCGGCGGATGGCCGGCGACGGGGTCCGTGAGCTGCAGCTCATACCGCCGTCGCTCACCATCCGCGGCAGCACGGCCCAGGTAGCGACGTTGGACGGCAACTCAGCTGGAGGTAACGGCTAGTGAGCAGTGTTCGCGAGATCGGCGGCGGCACGGTCGGCTTCGAATGGAGTGGCGGCCAGGAAACGCTGCGCGTCGAGGCCTGGGGGACGGATGGGATCCGGGTCCGGGCTGCCATCGGCCCGGTGATTGACGGCCTGCCCGGTGCGCTCGCGGACGACCTAGATTCGGACCACGCCAGATCGGACCAGGCCAGATCGGACCAGGCCAGAGTGGAACTCGCCGACAGGACGGCACGGCTGGTCAGCGGTCAGCTCACCGCGGAGATCCGGGCCGGCTCCGAGCACGGGCAGGCCCTGCTCAGGTTCGTCAGCACCGCCACCGGCGCGGAACTGCTGGCCGAGCGGCCGCTGCACTTCTGGTGGCCGGGTCCGCGGCTGTTCACCCCAGCCGGCAACGGCTATCACCGGCTTGAGCAGTCGTTCGACTCCTACGACGGAGAGCGGCTGTACGGCCTGGGGCAGCACGGCCACGGCGCCCTCGACCAGAAGGGCATGGTCCTGGACCTGGTGCAGCGCAACGGCGAGGTGACCATCCCGTTCCTGCTGTCAAATCGAGGCTACGGCCTGCTGTGGAATAGCCCGGCCATCGGCCGGGTGGAACTGGCGGCCAACGGCACCCGGTGGGTGGCCGACAGCGCCCGGCAGATCGACTACTGGATCACCGCCGGGACACCCGCACAGATCCTCGGCCGGTACGCGGACGCCACCGGGCATGTCCCGATGCTGCCCGAGTGGGCCAGCGGCTTCTGGCAGTCCAAGCTCCGCTACCGCAATCAGGACGAACTGCTCGAGGTCGCCCGCGAATACACCAAGCGAGCCCTGCCGCTGGCGGTGATCGTGGCCGACTACTTCCACTGGACCCACCTTGGCGACTGGAAGTTCGATCTGACCGAATGGCCCGATCCGGCGGCGCTGACCGCCGAGTTGCGGGACATGGGCGTCAAGCTGATGGTCTCGGTCTGGCCGTCGGTATCGCCGGCCAGCGAGAACTTCCCCCAGATGCGGGACGACGGGCTGCTCATCGGCACCGAGTTCGGTCCGCTCGCCCAGGCCACATGGCCGGACAAGGGGATCAGCGTCCCCGTCGACGTGGCCTTCTATGACGCCACCAATCCGCGGGCGCGGGAGTTCGTCTGGGGCCGGGTGCGGGATAACTACCTGCGTCCCTACGGCATCGACGTGTGGTGGCTGGACGCCTGCGAGCCGGAGTTGCGACCGGGATTCCAGGCCAACCTGCGTTACCACGCCGGTCCCGGCCTGGAAGTCGGCAACATGTATCCGCGTGAGCACGCCCGCGCGTTCCACGAGGGGATGGCCGCCGAGGGACGCGAGCAGACGGTGAGCCTGGTCCGGTCGGCCTGGGCCGGCAGCCAGCGCTACGGCGCCGCGCTCTGGTCCGGCGACATCCCGGCCACATTCGCCAGCCTGCGCACTCAGATCCGCTCCGGACTGAACGTCGCGGTCAGCGGCATTCCGTGGTGGACCACCGATATCGGCGGGTTCCACGGCGGGGATCCGGACGACTCGGAATACCGGGAACTGATCGTCCGGTGGTTCCAGTTCGGCGCGTTCTGCCCGCTGTTCCGGCTGCACGGGCACCGCGAGCCGACGATGCCATTCGGGCTGAACCAGACCGGCGGCCCGAACGAGGCGTGGTCCTTCGGCCAGGAAGCGTACGAATGCATCAGCGCGGTCATGTTCCTGCGGGAACGCCTGCGCCCGTACATCATGGGCCAGATGCGGATCGCGCACGAGACGGGCGTGCCGCCGATGCGCCCGCTGTTCGTCGACTTCCCCGCCGATCCCCGGGCCTGGGAGCCCGACGACCAGTACCTGTTCGGTCCCGACCTCCTGGTCGCCCCGGTCGCCGACTACGGCGCTCGCCAGCGCCGCGTCTACCTGCCTCAGGGCAGCCGCTGGACCAACGCCTGGACCGGCGAAACCGCCGACGGCGGCACGGAGATCCGGGTGACCGCCCCGCTGGACCAGATCCCCCTCTTCCTCCGCGACACTGCCACCCTCCCCATCACCGGCTAGCCGGTGTATGAGCTGCGCGCCGGAAGACTATGGCTGCGGGCAGCTATCGAGGCGTTCGCGAAGCGGAAGCGGAATCCCGGACGCCCCCGTAAGGACGCCCGTGTCCATCCCACATCCCACCCCCACATCCCACGCCCACCCATATCTCGCGGCCACCCCATATTAGTATCCACCCCACGGCTCATGTCGGCCCCAAGGCTCACGTCCGCCGCAAAGCTCACGTCCATCCCAAAGCTCACATCCATCCCAAGGCTCACGTCCGCCCCACATCCCACTCACCGCGCGGCCTACACCTAGCCCGACATCTCGGCATTTGCCCCATTTTGCCTGCCAGATCGTGGAAGAAAGCTGCGGGCCCGTGGAAGGAAGGGCGGCCGCGCCGTGGAAGATTAGAGCCTCTTGGAAACTTAGGTGCCGGAAACCGGCGCCCAAACTTCCGGAGGGCTCCAAACTTCCAGGAGATGCGAGCCTACGGCCCTGCATAAATGAGGCATACGTGGCATAGCGGGACGGTGCGCCTAGCTGAAGCCTCTTTATCGCCCGTCCGGTGTTCCCCGTACCGGCTCGCCACCGGTATCTGGCGGCCCAGTGAGGGTCCAGCGACATCGATGGCGCCATTCATCGCGGTAAGTGTCCGTAATGTCCTGGCCCAGCGACATCGGTGGCGCCATCCGTCGCGCGGGTGCGGTGCTGTCGGCCCAGCGACGTCGGTGGCGGGCGCGGCGGTGTCGGTGGCGGGCGCGGCGACGTCGGTGGCGCCATCCATCGCGGGCAGGTGCCGGGGCTGTGGGCCACAACCCCCGGCCGCCGAGTCTGGACACGCGCTGGAAAGTGCGTTAATGTGCGGTTTCAGTGGCATCGAAGCGCTTCGATTACCTTGCGTCCATTAGCGGGCTGGCCGCTCGGGTTCCGGCTCCCGTTCTCGCTGCTGTTCCTGTGCTTATCCCCGGGCTTATCCCCGGGCTCATCCCCGGCAGGTCATGAGATAGTCCGCGTTCGAAGCGGTTCGGAGGTTGTTGCTGTGTCCGCAAGATCTGTGCTCGGAAGATCAAGGCAGAGAAGGGCCAAGCTGGCGGCTGTCGCGGCCGCCGCGGCGCTGCTGGTCACCACGCTTACCGTGGCCGGAACTACCGCCACCGCGAACGCAAAGACAAACGCCACCGCGGCCACGGGATGCGATCAGAGCCTCCCGTTCCGCAACCCGAACCTGCCGCTGAACGCCAGGATCAACGATCTGCTGAACCGCCTGACCACCGCGCAGAAGATAGCGTTCCTGCACCAGTACCAGCCGGCCATCGGCGCGCCACTGTGCATACCCGTGTTCAAGACCGGGACCGAAGCCCTGCACGGCATCGCGTGGTCCAATGATCTCAACAATAACGGCAATGTGGTGGATTCAAACGGGACTTCGTTCCCGCAGGCGATCGGCCTGGCCAGCACGTGGGATCCGAACCTGATCAACCAGGTGGGCAACGCGGTCGGCCAGGACGCGCGAGGTTACAACAAAGAAAACCCGACGGTATGGGGGCTCAACCTGTGGGCGCCGGTCACCAACCTGCTGCGCAACCCGCTGTGGGGCCGCAACGAGGAGGGTTACTCCGAGGACCCGTACCTGACCAGCGCCATCGCCACCGCCTACGGCAAAGGAATCGAAGGCAACAACCCGCGTTACCTCCAGGCGGCGCCCACCCTCAAGCACTACCTGGCCTACAACAACGAGGTCAACAGGTCAACAACCTCCTCCGAGGTCCCGCCGAGAGTGCTGAACGAGTACGACCAGGCAGCGTTCCGCGGCCCCATCCAGAACAACGCCGCGACCGGCGTCATGGCCTCCTACAACGAAGTCAACGGCAGGCCCGACACGGTCGACCCGGACCTGAACAGCGTCGAGCGAAGCTGGTCACAGCAAACCCTGATGAACGTCACCGACGCCGGCGCCAACTACAACCTGCTGCCCGGGGCCGGCAACGACAACTACTATCCCGACCTCGAGCACGTCGACGCGGCCGCGATCAAGGCCGGCATCGACAGCTTCACCACCGACAACACCAACTCCTCGATCACGATCACCCAGGTCACCAACGCGCTCAACGACGGCCTGCTCACCATGTCCGACATCAACAAGGCAGTCTCCGACGTCCTGTCCATCCGGTTCCGCCTCGGCGACTTCGACCCGCCCGGCCTCAACCCGTACGCGAGCATCACCCCGGCCGTCATCGACGACACGGCGCACCAGCAACTCTCCCGCCAGGCCGCCGACGAGGCGATGGTCCTGCTCAAGAACGACCACCAGACCCTGCCGCTCAACGCCAGCACCACCAAGGACATCGCGGTCATCGGCCCGCTGGAGAACACGCTCTACTCCGACTGGTACAGCGGCAACCTGCCCTACAAGATCACGCCACTGGACGGCATCACCCAGCGCCTCGGACCCGGAGCAACGGTACAAAGCACCGAAGGCGTCGACCGCATCGCGCTGAAGGACGTGGCCACCGGCAAGTACGTCACCGCGGGCGCCGGCTCGACCGGCGGCGTCCTGGCCGAGAGCGACACGGCACCGCAGAATACCTCCGAGTTCGACGTCTTCGACTGGGGCCAGGGCATCCTCACGCTGCGGAGCGCCGCCAACGGCAAGTACCTCGGCTACAACTTCACCAACTTCAAGAACGACCAGGATCAGCCGAACGGCTGGTACGTCCAGCAGCAGTTCTCGCTGGAGCAGCGGCCGGACGGCAACTACGTGATCAAATACGCGGGTTACGAGACCCAGGAGACCTGGTTCACCCCGAACCACTACCTCACCCTCCAGCCCGACGGCACCCTCAACCTCGGCGCGAGCACCCCGGACAAGGCGACCGAGTTCAGCAAGCAGGTGATCACCAGCGGGACCGCCAGCGCGGTCCAGGCGGCCAAGAACGCCGACGCCGCGGTCGTCGTGGTCGGCTCGATGCCGTTCATCAACGGCCGCGAGGCGCACGACCGCACCGACATGAACCTGGCGGCCGGCCAGGAGGCCCTGGTCCAGGCCGTGACCAAGGCGAACCCGCGGACGATCGTGGTCCTCGAGGACAGCTACCCGACCACGATCACCGCCGAACAGCAGAACGACCCGGCCATCTTGTGGACCACCCACGCCGGCCAGGAGACCGGCCACGCGCTGGCCGACGTGCTGTTCGGGGACTACGACCCGTCCGGTCACCTGACCCAGACCTGGCCGCAGTCCCAGTCGCAGGTCGCCGACATCCTCAACTACGACATCATCAAGTCCGGCCAGACCTACATGTACTCCACCCAGCCGGCGCTCTATCCGTTCGGCTACGGGCTGTCCTACACCACGTTCCGGTACGGCGACCTGCGCCTCTCGGATCACGAGATATCCGGGAATGGCGCGCTCACCGCGACCCTCGACGTGACCAACACCGGCCAGCGACAGGGCCGCGACGTGGTCCAGCTCTACGTCCATCAGGACAGGTCACGGGTCAAGCAGCCGGTCAAGAAGCTGATCGCGTTCCAGAACGTCGACCTGGCCCCCGGTCAGACCAAGGAGGTCACGTTCCCGATCCGGGCCAGCGACCTGGCGTTCTGGGATGTCACCAGGAACAAATGGGTAGTCGAGCGGTCGTCGTTCCAGATAATGGCTGGTAGTTCTTCAGCTGACATCAAAGCCGCGGCGACGGTCGCGGTGAACGGCGAGGTCATCCCGCCGCGGAAGCTGGCCCTCACCACAGCGGCCGAGAACTTCGACGATTACCAGGGCGCGCAGCTGGTGGACCAGTCCAAGGCATCCGGGACGGCCGTCGGCGCCACCGCGGGCGGCCAGTGGATCGAGTTCGCCGACGCCGACCTCCGCGACGCCCCGGCCACGTTCACCGCCCAGGTCGCCAAGGGCACCGCGGGCACCGCCCAGATCCAGATCCGCCTCGACAACCCGGTGACCGGCCCGCTTATCGGAACCGCCACGGTAAACAGCACCGGCGACGTCTACACCTATACGACCACGACCGCGCAGCTTACCGGGGCCCACGGCATCCGCGACGTCTACCTGGTCTTCACCGGTGATCTTCGCATCGCGAACTTCAAGATCCATTTATCCGAACGGCGGTGGTCTCACCCCCAGGAAACACAGCCCCCGTTTGCCGGGCGCGAGCAGCGGGTATGGCGCAACGGCCGGATATAGGCGGCTGTTTTCCTGGGGGAAGACATGGACGCATCCTTGCAGTCGGTACTCAACGACTCCGAGCGGCTGCTCGTCGGGGAAACGGAGGCTGCCGCGCTCGCGGCGCTCGATGAAGACGCCGCCATCGAGCTTGAGTCCAGGATCAGGCGCGCCCGCAACAAGTACACCGGCCAGTACCGGCGGTCGGCGAGCGCCCGGGTAGCGGAGCATGGCGCACGCGGCGCGGCCCGGCCCGAGAACACCAGGGCCGCCGCCAAGGCCGAGGCGTTCGAGCGCGCGCTTTCCCGGATCACCCGCCGGGTGGCGGTGCTGGCCAGGCAGTCGGCTATGGCGCTGCGCGCGGAGCGGCTCGAGGCGGTCCGGGCGGCGAAGCAGCGCGACCACCCGGGAGCGGGGCGGCCCGTGCCCCGGCCGCGCCGGCCGGGACCCGCGGTGAGGGCCGAGCCCACCGGTGACCGTGCGCTGCGCTCGCCCGCCAGCGAGAAGGCGCGCGCGGGCACGCTCGCGTCCGGTGCTCGCCGCCAGGCGAAGCGGGACAGCCGGGGCGCTTCGGCGCGTTAGGCGGGGGCAGGCATGGCGCGGACGCTGCGGATTTCTCCCGGAACAGCGGTCTTCGTGGTCGTGGCGATCCTCGCGATCGTCAACGTCGTCGACATCCGGGTACCGCATGCGTCGCTCGCGGTCGGGCCGGTATGCGCCGCCGTACTGATGGCCATCGCCCGGTCGGCCGGACTGAGCTGGCGTGACCTCGGCGTGGGCCCGGGAACCTGGCGGCGGGGGATCCAGTGGGCGTCGGCCCTGATAGGCGCGGTGGCGCTGGTGCTGGCGGCGGGCGCGGCGTTCCCCCCGACCCGCGACCTGTTCCGGGACAGCCGCTACCACCTGGGTCTGGGGTCGGCGCTGCTGACCGCCTTCGTGCTCATTCCGGTCGGCACGGTGCTGCTGGAGGAGGTCGCCTTCCGCGGCGTGCTGTGGGGACTCCTCCGGCGGGTGCGGGGGACCCTCATGGCGACCGTCGTCTCGTCGGTGCTGTTCGGCCTGTGGCATGTGCTGCCGTCGCTGGGCCTCGCCACCGACAACGAGGCGATCGGCGGCGCCGTGGGCAAGGGCACATCGGCCGAGGCGGTCACGGTGCTGGGTACGGTGCTGTTCACCGCCGCCTCCGGCGTGGTGTTCTGCGAACTGCGACGGCGCAGCGGCTCGGTACTCGCGTCGGCGGGTCTGCACTGGGCCACGAACGGGCTCAGCGTGCTCGCGTCGGCGGCCGTCTGGGCGTGGGGCACCTCGGGGGGCACCCGATGACCGCCCCGCCGGATGTGGAGCAGCGGGAGAGCCCGTCGAGTCCGGGCCGGTGGTCCTTTCCGTCGTTCGCGCGGACGCGGGGCTATCTCGGCCGGTTCAGCCTCGCGGGACTGACCGGCGCGCTGGTCTTTTACTGCCTGTCGCTGACGCCGTCGCTGCTGCCTCGCGTGTGGCTTCTGCAGGCGGTCATGTCCGGGGTGACCGCCGGTATCGGCTACGGCATCGGCGCGCTCATCGGATGGCTGGCGAGGTCGCTGATTCCCTGGCGGCCAGGGCCGGTGGTGCGGCGCGCGAGCCGCTGGGCGCTGCTGGCGGCCGCGGTGGTGCTGATCCCGCTGTTCGGCGTGCTCGGTGCCCGGTGGCAGCACCAGATCAGGGAACTGGTCGACGCGAGCCAGCCGAGCGAGGCCCAGTACATACTCGTGGTGCTCGTGTCGGTCCTGATCGCGGTGGCCTTCGTCACGGTGGCCCGCGGCATAAGGTGGCTGGTCCGCCTGGTTGCCCGCTGGCTGGGGCGGATCATCCCGCGCCGGGCGGCGACCGCGGCCGCGGTCCTCGTGGTGTGCCTGGTGCTGGGCTTCGGAGTGACGGGCGGCCTGTCCCGTGTCGCGTTCGGCGCGGCCAATTCGTTCTTCGGCGGGATAGACAACGGGACGGCCGCCGGGATAGCCGAGCCCGCGTCGGCGGAGCGGTCGGGAAGCCCCGCATCGCTCGTGCCATGGCCGACGCTCGGGAGGCAGGGCCGGACGTTCGTGGACAGCGGCCCGACGGTGTCCGAGATCAGCAAGTTCACCGGAACATCCGCGACGGAGCCGATCAGGGTCTATGTCGGGCTGAAGTCAGCGGACTCGATCGCGGCCGAGTCGGCGCTCGCGGTCAGGGAACTGGAGCGGACGGGCGCTTTCGACCGGAAGGTCCTCGTGGTCGCCACCACCACGGGCACCGGCTGGGTGAACCCATCCATGATCGATCCCCTGGAGTACATGTACGACGGCGATACGGCGGTGGCCGCCATCCAGTACTCCTACCTTCCCAGCTGGATATCGTTCATCGCGGACAAGGGTCCCGCGCTGGACGCGGGCCGCGATCTTTTCGACGCGATCTATGACAAGTGGGCCGGACTCCCGGCCGATCGCAGACCCAAGCTGGTCGTGTTCGGCGAGAGCCTCGGATCGTTCGGCGGAGAGGCCGCGTTCAGCGGCGCCGATGACATCCGGGACCGGACATCGGGGGTGCTCTGGGTCGGTCCGACCAACAGCAACAGCCTGTGGAGCCGGTTCACCGCCGGGCGCGACGCCGGCACGCCCGAGTGGCTGCCGATATACCAGGGCGGACGGACGGTGCGCTTCGTCGCCTCGCCGACCGAGCTGGATCGGGGGAGCGCGGGCTGGGAAGCGCCCAGGGTCGTGTACCTGCAGAACGCCTCGGACCCGATCGTGTGGTGGTCATGGCACCTCGCCTTCCACCAGCCGGGCTGGCTGCGGGGGAGGCGTGCACCGGATGTGTCGTCCGCGATGCAGTGGTATCCGCTCGTGACATTCTGGCAGGTGGCGGCCGACCTGGCGCTCGCGACCGCGGTCCCCCCGGGTCACGGCCACACCTATGGCACGCTGCAGAGCGCGTCCGCCTGGGCGAGCATCATCCCGCCGTCCGGCTGGACCCCCGCCCGCACCACCGAACTAGCCCAGATGCCAGCCAACTGACGCTTCAGGTCCGCGGCGTGCCGAGGGCGCCAGCACGCCGGCCGGCCCGCCCCGGCCCCATGCTCGCCCCGCGCCGCACCCGCCACATCAGCCACACGGGATCGCTTGCCGTTTAGTACCACAGCTGCGCTTCGTAACGCCGGACAGGCGCCTGGGCCGCTTTCGCGTTGCCGGACCGTCCGTTTAATCCCATTTGTCAGTGTATCGGCACCGTGTTCGCGTGGTGGATTCGGGCTTCGCGGTGCTTATTGTGCACTCCGGTGCCCAAAAGTCACCGCAGAGCCCGAAAGTACCACGATAACTGCCCGGTATGACCGAACCTGGCCGTTACGATCACACAGTGGGCGCGCGCGGGAGTACTCTCGAAAAGGTCATTATTACTACGCGGGGTCTTCCGGCGGGGTTTCCCAGATCGGCGACAGGGTGTAGAGGTAGGCCGGATGGCCTGGGCGGCCGTGCTCGGGGACGCGATCGGCGATGCGCTGGTCACACAGGTAGGTGAGGTACCGGTTCGCGGTTCCGCGCTCCACGCCGGCTCGCTCGGCGATCTCCAGCGCGCGCATCGGCCGCTCGGCCGCCCGCAATGCCGCGATGATCGAGTCCCGGGTCTCCGGAAGCAGCCCGGCGGGGAGCGAGCTTGACCGGTGCCGCCAGCCGAAGCAGCCATTGATGACGCTCTGGTCGGCGCGCCGCGGCGCCGCCATCACCGACCGGCGGAAATTGGTGTAGTCGGCCAGCTTCGTCTGTATCGTCGCGCGGGTGAACGGCTTGACGACGTAGTCGAAGGCACCGCGCTTGCGGGCTTTCTCCACGATGCTCATGTCCCCGGCCGCGGTGACGGCGATCACGTCCGGCTCCTCGTCCAGCCCTTGCAGGATGTGCCACAGTTCGAATCCGGCCATGGGGGCTGACAGGCCGAAATCGAGCAGGACGAGGTCGGGGCGCGCTCTGCGGGCCATGCTTACGGCCGCCTGTTCCGTCGTGGCCACGCCAGCAAGATCGAGCCACCGGTTCTCGGACACACATCTGGCCAGCAGCCGGGCGATGACGTCATTGTCCTCGATCACGAGCACACTGAACATGGCTGTCACTCCTCTGTTGTTCCCCGAGGTTGCGGGATGCGGACGTCGAAGACAGCACCGCCGTCGTTGTGCGCGGTGATCGTGCCGTCGAGGCGCGCTACCTTGTCGCGCACCAGCGCCAGGCCGAAGCCGCGTCCGCTGCCCTTGGTCGACCAGTGCGGCGTGAACACCTGCTCGACGGGTTCCGCCGTTATCCCCCCGCCGTTGTCCCGCACGCTGATGTGCAGCCAACCGTCGGTGCCACACGCCAGGCTGAGCCGCACCCACCCGCCCGGGTCGCGATCCGACGCCGCGTCGATGGCGTTGTCCACCAGGTTCCCGACGATGTCGGCCAGGTCATCGCGGAGATCCCGCCAGGCCTCCGCGCCGAGCGGCGTGCCGTCCAGCCGTAGCTGGACACCACGCCGCTCGGCGCGCGCGTGTGAAATTTGCAGGCGCGAGGCCAGCATGGGATCCGTGGTCTGGTCCAGCACCTGGGCGCTGAGCATCTGCGGCATCTCGGCGTACTTGGCGCAGACCCTGGTCGCTTCGTCGTATTCCTGCATCTCCATCAAGGCGATGATCATCTGCAGGTGATTGGCGTGCTCATGGGCCTGCTTGCGCAGCTCGTCGCCGAGCTCGCGTGCCTCACTCAGCTGCTTCAGCGCCTGCTGGAGCTCGGTACGGTCACGCAGTGTGGTGACCGCGCCGGCCGGCCTGCCGTCGACCTCGGCCTGGCTCCGGCTGACCATCAGGACCCGCCCGGCGGCGTATTGCAGCTGGTCCGCCACCGCCGTCTGGGCGGCGGCCCACTCAGCGTCTGGCGCCTGGTCGCGTAGCCTTTTGCCTTCGCAGTCAGCGGCCAGCTCGAGCAGCCGCCGGGCCTCGTCGTTGGCCAGCACGATGTCGCCGTCGACATCGGTGATGATGAGCCCTTCCCGGATCGCGTGCAGCACCGAGTCATGATGCTGATAGCGCTTGGCGATCTCGGCCGGCTCCATGTCAAACGTCTGCCTGCGCACCCGGTCGGCCACGAACAGCGAGCCCGCGATGCCGACCAGCAGCGCCACCTCGGTCAGCGTCACCAGCCCGAGTATCTGGCGCTCCTCCAGGCTGGCGGTGCTGGGCCCGCGGTAGATGGCCACCATGGCCTCGATGGTGACCGCGGTCACCACGACGCAAAGCTGGAGCACGACCAGCTGCCGGGCCAGGCTCCATCCCCGCGACTGGAGTCTCACCATGTGGAGCATGCCCTCATAATAGGGTGACCCACGTCACAATCTATATGAGCGCAACATTTGCGGTCGTTGTGGCTCCGGCACCCTAAGCGGTATGAACCAACCACAGGAGCAGACCGGTATTCAGCTCCGGCTGCGCTCCGGCCAGGGCAGGACCGAGGTCCGGATCAACGTCAGCTGGCGCTGCCGGATATCCGGGACCGCGGCGGCCCGGCTGCTCGTCGCCCTCGTGCTGATGCTCACCGCGACCGCTGTCGCCATGCCGCCCCACGACAACCTCGCTCGCGGCGTGCTGTCCAGCCTCGCCGTAATCCTGGCCGGTTCACGTCCCCGGATCCGGCCGTGACCACAACGCACGCAAACTTTCCGGGACCTTCCCAGCACGGCATGCTGGCGGCACGGACGTCACGAAGGGAACCGGGATGCGGGACAGACTCACGCCCGATCAGCGGAACGCCTATTTCTCCGCCCTGCTCGCCTGGGCCATGGACGCCTTCGACTACTTCATGCTCATCCTCGTCCTTTCCAATATCGAGGGGGACAAGACCTTCAAGGCCACCGCCACCGAGCTGGCGTTCGTCACGACCGCCACGCTCGCCATGCGGCCGTTCGGTGCCCTGGTCTTCGGGATCTGGGCCGACCGGGCCGGCCGGCGTGGCCCGCTGATCGCCGACGTGCTGCTGTACTCCGGCGCCGGCATCCTGTGCGCGATCGCGCCGACCGTCACCGTGCTGCTGATCCTGCGCGCGATCTACGGGTTCGGCATGGGCGGCGAGTGGGGGCTCGGCGCGGCGCTGGCCATGGAGAAGCTCCCGCCGGCCAGGCGGGGGTTGTTCTCCGGCCTGCTGCAGATGGGGTGGCCCATCGGCTTCCTGCTCGCCGAGTTCGCCTACCTGATCCTCGTGGTCGCGCTCGGCGTGAGCTGGCGGTGGATGTTCGTGCTCTCGATCATCCCGGCGCTGACCACGCTGGTGCTGCGCAGACGGGTGGTGGAGTCAGAGGCCTGGCAGGCCACCCGGCGGAACAT
This sequence comes from Streptosporangiaceae bacterium, assembly GCA_019245115.1. Classification (GTDB taxonomy): domain Bacteria; phylum Actinomycetota; class Actinomycetes; order Streptosporangiales; family Streptosporangiaceae; genus JAFARZ01. Next base: position 12,837 of record JAFARZ010000142.1, read on the forward strand.
GCGCGCCACTCGCACCACTATCGGGGACATCCTGCGCGATCGCACGGTCGTGCGCCGGTTCGGCTACCTGATCGTGCTGATGACGGCGCTCAACTGGATGGCGCACAGTGTCCAGGACCTCTACCCGACGTTCCTGAAGACCGGCGCGCACGGCGGGGCCGGCCTGGGCCAGGCCACCGCGACCTGGATCACCGTGTGCTACACGCTCGGCATGGTGATCGGGAGCGCGCTGCTCGGTGCGCTGTCGGAGCGGCTGGGACGGCGTCGCACGATCGTGCTCGCCGCGGTGCTCGCGCTGCCGGCGATACCGCTGTTCACCATGCCGCACAACGGGCTGGCGCCGCTCATCGTGGGTGCGGTCATCGTGCAGTCCCTCGTGCAAGGCGCCTGGGGAGTGATCCCCGCGCACCTCACCGAGATGTCACCCGACGCCATCCGGGGCTTCTATCCCGGCGTCACCTATCAGATCGGCAACCTGCTCGCCGCGCTGAACCTGCCGCTCCAGGAGCGCCTCGCCGCCGGGCACGGCTACCCGTTCGCGCTGGCCTGGACGGTCGGTCCGGCGCTGTTCGCGGTGGCGGTGGTGACCGCGCTCGGTCAGGAGAAGAAGGGCGCTGTGTTCGGCATCGGCTCTGACGCCCGCGATCGGGGCGGGATACCGGCCGGGTCAGTTGGGCGCGGCGAACCAGGGGTTGTCGGGGCCGAGTAGGTATCGGTCGGCCAGGTGGTTGAGGATGCGGCGGGCGTGGCGGAACCGGTCGGCGACCTCGCCCACCACGTCCAGGCCGGCCGTCCGCACCGGGGCCAGCGTCAGCGCCGCCCGGTACCACCGGGCGCCCAGGTATTCCAGCAGGTCGATGGGGGAAGCGGTGGCCAGGCCGTCGCGGTCACCCGCCGGGACCCGGGCGGTCCGCAGCAAGCGGGAGACGTCCACCGGACCAAAGGTCGCCGGGTAGTCGGGGAACACGCCGGCCAGGAACAATGACACATCGCCCAGCCGACGGTAGACCCCGGGCCGGGACTCATCCGGCACGGCGTCGAGCAGGCCGGCGAGGCGCACCGGGTCCAGTTCGCTGTACCGCCGGGCGCGGACCCGGCCGCCGGAGCGGACCCAGTAACGTCCGCTGGTCACCCGGGTGAACGACGCGAGCAGTTCGGTCAGGAACAGCCGCCGGGACGCCGAGCTGAGGAAGTCGCGGAGCTGCGGCGTGTCGAACACCGGTATCCGCTGCCGCATCCCGGACCGCTCCGGCAGGTGGCCGAGGGCGGAAAGGTCAGCCGCCGCGCGGTGCACGGCCACGGCGAACGCCAGGAACGGGGACACCGGCAACTGTCCGGAGATCTGCCCGGAGATCCTCCCGGGGGTCTGCCCGGCCTCGGTCCTGGGCCGGCCGAACACCGCCTCGAACAGGCGCGGGTCACCCAGCAGTGCCACGATGTTACGGTCCGGTACATCTGGGGCCACCGAGGTGAGCAGCCGCATATCGTCTTCGGTGAGGTGCTCCGCGAACCCGGGATCGTGCCGGGGATCGCGGCCGCTGACCGGGCCCGCGTCCATGCTTTCTTATTACCCGTTTGACGCCAACATCTACGCGAAAGGCGAGGACATGACGTTAACCGATTCCGAGGGCGCGTTCCTCGGCGCCGAACTGCGCCGGGTGCGCATGGCGGCGGGGATCAGCCAGGAGGCGCTGGCCGAGCGGTTCGGCTACGACCGGACGGTCATCACCAAGGCCGAATCCGGCCACCGGCCGCCTTCGCTGGATCTGGCCCGGGCCTACGCCAAGGAGTTCCCGAGGCTCAACGCGCTGGTGGAGAGCGGGCTGATCGAACGCTGGGCCGAGCACGTGAGGCGGAGGGGCGGGACTTTCCCGGAGTTCTTCGTCGACTGGCTGGACTATGAGAAGAACGCGACCGCGCTGTTCTACTGGGCGCCGATCCTGGTGCCCGGCGTCCTCCAGACCGAGTCCTACGCCCGCGCCATCCTGGCCACGACACCTAGCGAGGAACCGCTGGAGGTCCGGCTGGCCGGCCGGATGGCCCGCCAGCAGGTGCTGTCCCGGCCGAAGCCCCCGGTGATGTCGGTGATCATGGCCGAGGCCGTGCTGCGCCGGTCCGTGGGCGGACCGGACGTCATGCGCGAGCAGTTGCTCTATCTGGCCGAGGTCCCGCACCCGAAGGTGCTGATCCAGGTGATACCGGCCGAAGTGGGCTCTCATGCCGGCTTGGAAGGAGCGGTCTCCATAGCCGATGATGGGGAGGGGTCGACCGTGGTCTACCTCGAGTCGCTCACGGCCGGCCAGACGACGGCGGACCGCGGGATCGTGGGCAAGGTGCGCGAGATAACCGACCTGCTGCGCTGCGAGGCACTTTCCCGCGCCGCCTCCCGTGAGCTGATACTGAAGGTGGCGGAAGAGCGATGGCCGACAGCCTGAACTGGCGCAAGAGCAGCTACAGCGACGGAAACAACGCGGAATGCGTCGAGGTGGCCGCCGCCGCGGACGGCGAGCATGTGCTCGTGCGCGACACGCGCGAGCGGGCCGGCGAGACGCTTCGTTTCAGCCCCGCCCAGTGGAACTCGTTCCTGGCCGGCGTACGGGCCGGCTACCGCGTGCGGGTGGTGTCGTAGGCAGCCTGCGCGGTGGTTATCTGGTCGATGTGGGCTTCGGCCCAGTCGCCGATGGCGGCGATCGGCTGGATGAGGGAGTGGCCGAGGCCGGTGAGGGCGTAGTCGACCCGGGGCGGGACCTCGGCGAAGATGTGGCGGTTGACCAGGCCGTCGCGTTCCATCCGGCGCAGGGTCTGGGTCAGCACCTTGGGCGCGACGGGGCCGAGGTGGCCGCGCAGCTGGGTGAACCGCATCGGGCCGTCGCTGAGCAGCAGCACCACCAGGACGGTCCATTTGTCGCCGATCCGGTCGAGCACGAGCCTGGTCGGGCAGCCGGGGTCGAACAGGTCGCCCTGGCTGGTGCCGGTCCGCTGGGCGCGGAGGCGCTCGAGCGGGCCAGGCGCAATAGTAACCATGAGGTACTTATAGCACGTTGAAGTAGCCCGTAACCAGTTGATACCGTCGCCTGCGACACCGGCCGCGCACCGCGGCCGGACCGGCAGCGGAGGAGCTGAGCAACAATGAGGATCGCGGTCTACGGAGCGACGGGCATGATCGGCAGCCGGGTGGTGGCCGAGGCACTGGCCCGCGGCCACGAGATCACCGGCATCACCCGATCCGGCGGCGACCTGCCGGCCGGCGTTCGCGCGGTGCGGGGGGAGGCGGGCGATGCCGGCCTGGCCAAGCGCATCGCCGGCGAGACGGACGTCGTCGTGTCGGCGATCGGGCCGAGCCGCACCGGCGGCGACAGGCGTGAGTACCTCGCCCAGCTACGCAGCCTGGCCGAGGGGCTCGGCGACGCGCGACTGGTCGTCGTGGGCGGCGCCGGCTCGCTGCTGGCGGACGGCAAGCGCCTGGTCGATGACCCCGGCTTCCCCGAGATCTACCGCGCCGAGGCGCTCATCGTCGCCGAGGCCCTGGACTACCTCCGCGGGCTCGGCGACGTCACCGACTGGACGTTCCTGTCCCCGGCGCCGGTGATCGCGCCCGGCGAGCGCACCGGCAGCTACAAGATCGCCGCCGACTCCCCGGCCGGTGAGTCGATCTCCGCCGAGGACTACGCGGTCGCGCTCCTCGACGAGATCGAGCGGCCCGCCCACCGCCGCCGCCGCTTCACCGTAGCTAACTGACCGGCGTGCCGGGTCGCGCTTTACGGGGCTATCCTGTGCGGACATCCAGCGTCCCGGCCAGGTCCGAAGGGGACGGCCGGCGCCTACGAGGCTTCTCGCATCCCTGGGATGCCTGGCCGCGAGTACCCGCTCGCCTAGAATAGGAGGCGGGTTTGCGGGTAGCTCATCACCCATGGACGCTCGATGAATAAGATCCGCGACATCATGAGCCCGGCGCCGCCGGGCACGACACCGGCCGACAGCCTGGCCGCCGCGGCAAAGGTAATGCGCGACGAGGGCATCAGCAGCGTGCTGGTGCTCGACCGCGGCAAGCTCCGCGGCATGGTCACCGACCGCGACATCATCCTCCGGGCAGTGGCGGAGGACCGGGACCCGCGGACCACCCCGGTGAGCGACATCTGCACTCAGGACCTGGCCGTGCTGAGCCCCGACGACGACGTGACGGAGGCGACGCGGATTATCCACGAGCACGCGGAAAACCGGGTTCCCGTCGTCGAAGACGGACATCTGGTGGGCGTGCTGTCTCTCGCGGACCTGGCGCTGTGGCTGGGTGAATGGTCGTCCAAGCGGGACGCCGGGGTGCCTGGAGGATGCACCACCGTTCGTTCGTGTGAATGAAGATCTTTTCTTTATAACGAACGAACGGTGGTTCTACGGCCCAGCATCCTGGCTCGTCACTCGGCGTAGGGCTGGTCCTTTCCTTCAGCGCTATAGCCGATGTTCCAGATATAGCCGTCCGGGTCGGCGAACGAACCGCCGTACCCGCCCCATTGCAGCTTCGCCGCGGGCTTGAGGATCTTCCCGCCGGCCTTCCCGGCCTCGTCCAGGATTTCGTCGACGCGGTTCTCGCTGCGCACGACGTAGTTGAAGACGACGCCGCTGAAGCCGCTGCCCTCAGGGCTCACGCCCACCATGCCGGCGAGCCCGTCGCGGCCGTAGAAGCCGACCAGCGAACCGCCGTGCGGAACGAAGAACACCGAGATCTTGTAGTCGACCTGGACCTCCCAGCCGAGACCGTCGGTGTAGAACCGCTTGGACCGGTCCATGTCCTGGACACCGAGGAGGATCGAGCTCACGTGCGCTTTCATGCCTTGTCTCCTTATGGGCTTGGTGCTGCACATGACCGTCACGCTACGTGCGGCCCGCTGACCCGCGCTTCTCGAATCCTGATCGGTTGACCTGGCGGGTTATGCCAGCAGGCCGGGAGGGAGCACGGCGTGTACGCCCCAGACCTGGTTGGCCACCTGAGTGATCCGCAGGTCCACCGATGTGCTGGCCAAGGCCAGCGCGCGGGCCCGGCCGAGGCCGGACAGCACCTGCATCCAGCTGATCATCGCGTCCAGCGCGTCGCCCATGGCCACGTTGAGGTCGCTGTCGAAGCCGAAGGTTATCCGCCCGGCGGGCGCCTCGGCGTGGATCGTGCCCAGCGGCCGGTCCTGGGCCAGGTCGATGACGGCTTCGGTGGTCATCGGGCATTCGATCGCGGTCCCGCCGGCTTCGCCGTCGCCTTGCGCCGCATGCCCGTCGCCCAGGTAGACCAGGGCGCCGGGTACGGCGACCGGCAGGTAGAGCGTGGCCCCGGCGACCAGTTCCTTACAGTCGATGTTCCCGCCGCTCGCGGCCCGCGGCGGAATCGTCGGGTGCTCGCCCGGCCCGGCCGGCGCCACGCCCATCACGCCGAGGAACGGTGCGAGCGGCCGGGTGAACCCGGTATCGGCCGTGCCGGTGCCCGCGTCTGGATCCAGGTCCCACAGCAGCCATGACGGCGGGCCGCCGGCCAGCCCCAGCCGCCGCGTGACCGGCGTGTCCCGCGCGGCGGCCACCGTCCAGCCCCAGTCACCGGGGCGCAGCGCCCGCAGCCGCAGCGCGATCATGCCGCCCGGCTGCGCGCCGCGGACCTCGATCGGTCCGGTGAGGCAGTGGCCGCGGCCGTCGGGGAACATCTTCGGCTGGTCCTCGCCGGGGAACCGCTGCCGGGCCAGGTATCCGTGGGCGTCCAGCGAGCTGACCAGCACGGTGTCGCCCGGGTCGACCGTCAGCACGGCGGGGTGGTCGCGGGAGAATACGTCCCTGGTGGTCCCGGCGGAAGGATCCAGCCGGTAGGTAGTCATGGCCATGAGCCGGTCTTAAGCCGTAGCGGACCGGGAGGTCAAGGTGGGAGTCGCCGCCGAGCCTGAGGGTGAAGGTCTGCTCCGCCGGGCCGTACCGGGTGAAGCAGGAGGCATCGTGGCCGGCGATAGCGACCCTGACCCGGTGGCCGGCCGGGACGACGGCCGAGACGGGCAGCAGCTGCACGGCCAGGACCATGAGCTCCCCGGGAACGACGCCGAGTGCGTCAGACCGGGCGAAGGTCCGTGGTACCCCCAGGCGCGCCGGTTCAGCGGGGCCGGATGGCCTGCGGTGGAGGAAGCGCAGGCAGCCTTCGGTCAGGTAGCTGACGTCGCCGCCGGGACCGACGGCTTCGAGGTAGACAAAGACCGCGCCGTCGGTGCCCGACGTGGCCAGGCGCACCGTCACGACCGGGAACCCGAGGATATTGACATCGGACGGCAACGGCCCGCTGGTGAAGGTGAGGAGCGACTCATCGGCATGCTCGCGGCCGGGGTAGGCGGGCGCCCGGCCCAGGTCAATGGCCAGCCACCTGTTCACGGCGCCGGTGGAGGCCGTGACGTTTACGCGGTGGGTCACGGTCCCGGCCGGGCCCGCCTCCCGTTGCTCCAGGCCGCCCATCGGACGAAGGTACCACCGCTGCGTCCGGGTACCCTCGAGCGGCCAGGAGGTGACGGCCTGCCACGTGTCAGTGCCCAGGGTGCCGAAGGTCAGAGTGCTTGGTCTTCCGGTGTCGTTCCGCTCCAGGTACCTGGCGAAGAACTCGATCAGGCGGTGGTCCTGGCTTGCGGGACTCAGCGGGTCGTGCTCTAGGGCGCTGGATTGGCCTGGGCGCAGGGTGTCGGCGAAGCTGCCGCCGCCGTGGCCCCACGGCGCGATCTCGACCTGCTGATGGCTGGCCTGGGTCACGAACCGGGCAAGCGCTCCCGCCGCGAAGCCGCCGTCGAGCCAGCCGGCGCGTACCAGCATCGGGACGCCCGCGGACGCGACCGCCGGCCCCGAAGCGGCCGGCGCGGTGGCTTCCCAGTCAAGGCCCGCGACCCGGTCATCCCGGAACGGCACCTGGCCCATCAGCGCGTGCACGTCGGTGTTCAGCTGATGCTCGCCGATAGCGGCCTCGAGCAAGGCCGGCCCGTCCGGCCCGTCGGCCGGCTTCACCGGTGACGGCAGCGCGATCGTCTCCGCTGGCTGTCCGGTGATCGCCGCGAGCCGGTCCAGCGCGCCGGCCACGCCGTCCTTGAGCTGGCTTTCATACATCCACTTCGCGTACCGGCCACCGGTGCCGCACCCGCCCGGATAGAACAGCTCGCGGTAAGGGTCATACGGGCTGAACAGCGCCGCGACCGCGACCAGGTGAGGGTTTCCGAGGCCGGCGATCAATTCGGCCGCCTGGCCTTCGTAGGAGGTGCCGTAGATCCCGACCCGGCCGTTCGACCACGGCTGCGCGGCCACCCAGCCGATCAGCTCGCCGTAGTCCTTGATCTCCCGCTCGCTGAGTTCGCCGGTGCGCGTGCCGAACGACGCCCCGGTGCCTCGGGCGTCCACAACGACCAGCGCGAATCCCGCGCGATTGAACAGATCCCCGGCCGCCGCGTTGGTGTCCGCCTCGGGCCCAGGCTCCCGCGGCGCCTCGGCACGGTGATAGCGGGTCACCCGCATGACCGTGCCGACCGTACCTCCCGCCGCTGTGCGCTCCACCGGCAGCCAGACATCCACGGCCAGCCGCACGCCGTCATCCACTGGCACGTACACCGACTGGAGACGACGCATGATCAGCTCCTCGAAATGGCGGGACGGGCGCAAAAACCGATGGTGATGACGCAACCGGCAGCCTAGGGTGTGGACCGTGACGGACGCTATACAGCTGGCGCCCTTGGACGAAGGCTCCTACTACCAGGACCCGCTGGGGTTCTTCGCGCGGCTGCGCGAGCTGCAGCAGGACCCGTCGCTGGTCCCGGCGGCCGTCGAGGAGCTGCTCCGGTTCACGAGCCCGGTGAACCACGCGAACGACCGGTTCACCATCGAGGACGTGCCCGTCGGCGACGTGGTGATCCCGGCGGGCGAGTGGGTTTTCCCCGCGATCAGTTCCGCCAACCGCGATCCCGCCCGGTTTCCCGACCCGGACCGCCTTGACCTGGGCCGCGACACCAGCGGCCACGTCGCCTTCGGCCACGGCGTTCACCACTGCCTCGGCGCTCCCCTAGCCCGCATGGAGGCCGAGGTCGCCCTCGGCGCCCTGCTCGCCCGCTTCCCGCGGATCTCGCTCGCAGTCCCCCCGGAGGAACTCCGCTGGCGCCCCGTCAGCCTGATGAACGGCCTGGAGTCCCTGCCAGTCCGCCTCACCTGACCGGTCGTCTGTCAGTGGCCTCCGGCACTGGGGAGGCAGGCGCCCTCGCGCGTGATGCCACCAGAGTCCACTTCGATGGCTTTCACGGTGACCGTGCCCCAGGCACAGACCGCCGCACGGACGCTGAGCCGTTCATACCCGCCGAACGCGACGCCGTTGTGAGGCGGAGCCTGCGTCCACCCGCTGGAAATGACCAGATCCGTGCTGAGCAGCCCGCCTTCGAGCAGAGCGGAGCGGACGGCGGAGACCTGGAGCCGCTGGGCCGCGGTCAGCCGTCCTAGTGCATCCCTGATCCGCTGCGTTACGGGTCCAGCCTTAGCCGCGACCGCTGCCGACAGCGGAAGGCGGTCATTGAACGACTGATTGGCCTGCTGGTTTTGCTGTACGCCGGCCGAGACGCAGGGCGATGCATCGGCAGCGGGCGCGGCCTGCGGGCAGATGGCGGGGAGAGGTTGCTTTGACTCCGCCCCGGCAGGAACTGAGGATGGTGCGCGCTGTGTTCCGCACGCCGCGATAAGAACGATTACGGCACAAACACCTGCCGACAATAGCTTGTTGCCCCAGCGCACCAACTGACCATAGCCTGCAGGAAGCGATCCTGCACGCTTTCCGTCGCCCCCGCCATCCGGATATGCTTTACAGCCTTTCGACAAGATGCGGAGAAGGAATGACGGGCATCCCTGCGGCCAGCGGTCCTCCGATCGTCGTGGCGCTTCCCGCCGAGATCGATGTCGTCAATGCCGACCAGGTCTACGACCAGCTCCGTGCGCCGTTCGCCGCTGGCGCGGTAACAGTGATCGCAGACCTCACCGCGACCACGTTCTGTGATAGCCGGGGAATCGACCGCATCATCACGGCCTGGAGCAAGGCGGAGGCCGCCGGCTGCCAGCTCCGGCTGGCGGTATCACCGGGCGGGGAGGTGGCGACCCTGATGGAACTGCTGGGCATCGGCGAGGCGCTTACGCTCTACCCGAGCATCGATGAGGCAGCCAGGTAGTGGCCCTGACCGCAAACGAGTCAAGACGGAACATCCATGCTTCGTGGAAACAAAACGTACGAATACGGCGGTTAAACTTCCGTCCGGCATAAAATTTCCGCGTTAATGGTGGCGCCAGAGCGCGCATGTCCTTCCGCGGCTGCGGGCGCCTGTTCGAGTAGCTTGCGGATCACGTCGCAGTATGAGACAGGGCGGCCTCCCGCGTTCGCCGCGGCCGCGGCCGCAGCCGCCAGCCGGGCATGCACGTCCGGATCAACATCGATCGTCATGCCATCCGCTCCCCGGGTTTCTTCGGCACTGGGCATTAACAAGACCCGGTCAGTGCCGCTCCAGATACGAGTCATCGCCCCGGGCGGGGTGCACGACGCCGAGCGGGGCGATTATCAGGTACGGATCCGGACCCTACGACAAGACCGGGGCGGCAGGCAGCTCGTCAAGCACGTCCCGGGTCTGCCTACGGGGCTCCCTGGAAGTCCATGGTCGGCTGGGCCGCGACCATGCACCGCGATGGCTGGCCGGACGAGGAGAGCGACCTGTTGAGCGGGACCGTGACGGTCCACGGGCCACGCCCGCCGATGAACGGGGCATTGCGGCCCGCATCGCGGCGCCGGACTGGACCGACACGGGCACGGAACGACTGACCACCGCGGCCGTGGCCGGCTCCGCGCCAGCGGACCTGACCGCGTGCCCAGATGGCGCGTCCGGCCGCCGGCTGGTTGCACGCATGCGGCGGTCATCGCCCTTCGCGAAATCAAGCGGGCTTGCGGGCCATTATGATCTCGGTGTCGCCCGGCCAGTCCCAGAAAACGCCGTCGGCAGAACGGCTCGCCAGCAGCGCCCGCACCTCCCCGGCGAAGTCATCAAGGCGATCACCAAACAGGTGCGGCGCCGACGATGAGAGGGACAGGTACCCGGACAGGACGCTCTCGCTTTCTCGCAGCAGCGCCGGGACCCCTGGGACGAAGAACTGCCGCGGAACGCCAAAACGAGTCCAAGCCAGCACATCCTCGAAGCGGTGAGTCCGTTCCGGGGCGTTTCCTTGACCGGCACGCCGGTTAGAGCCGAGATACTTCTCCACCAGCGCCTTGATCTCCTCGTGGGGGATTGGCGGCACACCGGGGTCTGGCGGGCGGGGCCGGCCGGCCACCGTATGGACGATAAGTGCCAGCACACCACCGGGCGCCAGCATGTCATAGACGGTCTCGGCCACTCGCTGCTCGTCTGTCCACTGGAAGGACTGGCCGAAGGTCACCAGTTTGTACGGTCCTGGCGCGACCGCGGGCAAATCCTCGGCCAGGCCCTGGATCCACCGGATATTCATTACTTCTTTTTCCTCGGCTGCACGACGCCCTTCCGCAAGCATGGCCGCATCAGGGTCGAGGCCGACCGCTTGCTCAAATAGATGAGCGAGACGGACAGTGAACACGCCCGGGCCGCATCCGACGTCCAGCAGTCGGCCGTTCCCGTCAAGGCCCGCCGCCCTTGTCAGGGCGGCCTCGAGTTCCGGTGAGTACGCTGGACGGCCGTAGCGATAGTGGGCAGCAGAGCCAAGGTAGATCGTCGGGTCATACGGCACCGCATCAGTATCCCCGACGTCCATTCGTCTGCTCGTCTATGGTGACTCGCGTTTTGCCACGACATACTGAGGCTATGGCTGGCGGGGAGCTGCAGGGGTGGTATCAGGACCCGTTCGGGTTGCACGAGAAGCGTTACATCTCCGCGGGGCGCCCGACCAAGCTCGTCCGGGACGGGCAAGTCGACAGCTATGACGAGCCGCCGTCCTCGACCTATGAAATGCCTGCTGGCGCGACAGGTGAACAGGATTTCGCGCGCGGCGCCGCTACCACGGCGAGAGGTAATACCGTGCTGGCGCCGGAGCAGGCCCAGGATCTGCGCCTGCCAGGCCCGGCGGAGTGGTCGCTGTGGAGATCGTGCGGCCGTGCGATCATGGCCGTCGTGGTGGTCGCCACCGCCGCTATCCTCGCCGTTATCGCGTTCGGCGGCAACGACCGGCCGGCCTGGGCTAGGTCACTGGGTACCGGGGTCGCCGTGAACCGACCCGGGCCGGCATCGCCCGGCCACGGATCACCGGGCGCGGCGGTGTACGGCTTCCTTGCCGCCATCGAGGCGAAGAACTGGGCCGCGCTGTGTGAGTATGCCGCGCCGGCAGGTCACGCTCCGTGCACGCACCTGCCCGCCTGGAGGACTGCTGCGCGGCCCTATTTCCCGGACTTGAAGAACATCGCCCTGGGGTACACGGCCACCGACGGCAACACGGCTCTCGTGGACACGACGGGCACGGTCTGTCCCGCGTTTACCTCGTCGTCCAAGTGCTACACGAACGAGGACCCGGCGGCCATCCTTTCCAGCGGGAAGCCGTTCAGCACCTTGTGGACCGAAGCCATCAGCACCAGCGGGAACACGTACTGGCTGATCCCGTGCGTCATGGCGGGCGGAAGCTGGTACATCTACATCCCGCCGGGCTGACGTCGGCCCGTCCCGGGGCCGCTGCCGTCGTCGGCTGTCGCCGGCTGTCGCCGGCGGCTGTCGCCGGCTGTCGCCGGCGGCTGTCAGCGGCTGTCGTCGGCGGTGTCAGGAGGCCAGCCGCGAACGCAGCATCTGCTTGCCCATCTCGGCCCCCTTGCGGCTGTCCGCCTGGGCTTTGCGGAACAGTTCGGCGAGCTCCGAGTCGCCTTCGCGGGTGGCGTCCTGGATGTAGGTCTCCAGGCGCAGTGCGTTGCTGAGGCAGGCCTCCACGTACCAGATGAGGTTGTACTCCTTGTCCTTCGTGCCAGTCAGGGTGCCGGTCTCTTCAGTAGTCATCGCTTTCTCCTGTCGGTTGTGCTCTTGGGTGTCAGCTACCCGCCAGCGCCAGAGCATGCCGCGCACGAGTCCCGGACTGGCCGGTGCTTGACGTGGCCATCGTGGCGGTGAACGCGGAGCAGGTCGAGGACTGGAACGAAGCGGCATCAATATCCGAGTGGATCTAATGACCTAGCTATGTGTAGGGCTGGCGCGCTGGCCATCTCGCGCAGCGGCAACGGCAACCGCCTTGCGGGTCGATGCACTGGCAAGCGAATCGGGTCCCGTCGCGGCATTGCGCGGGCTCGGGGCGCCGGTGGCCTCGCGGCCGGTGGCGATCCGCGGGCTGGCATTATCGTCGTGAGCCGGTCCGCCGCATGCGCGAGCGGAAGTGCGGGGGGCAGGTGAGACATCGGTCTTTGTCCCAGCGATCCGGAGGTGCGGGGAACATGACAAGGCAGGCGGTCATCATCGGTGATCTCCAAGCCGGGATCACCAGTGGCTACCGGTTCGCGGCTGAGTTGGTGCCGCATGCGGCGGCGCTGGCGGTCGCGGCTCGTGAGCGGGGTGACCTCGTGGTATTCGTGCGCACGCAGTTCCGGGCCAGTGGCGCTGATGTGTCCGCCCGCAATCGCGGTATCACGGCGATCTTCGAGGCGGGCGGAGACTACCACGAGGGTTCCGCCGGGGTTGAGCTCGATCCCGGACTGGGCCGCCTGCCGGGCGATGTCGTGGTGACCAAGCGCCGGGCGAGCGCTTTTGCCGGCACCGATCTCGGCATGGTGCTGGGCAGCGGCGGCATCGGCCTGGTCTGCGTTGCCGGGGTGGCTACCAGCGCGATGGTCGCGGCGACCGTCTACGATGCGGCTGACCGGGACTATACCGTCCGCGTGGTCAGGGACGTGTGCGCCGACCCGGCCCCCGCGGTTCACGACTTCTTCATCGGCACCGTGTTCCCCAGCCGCGGCGTTGACGTCATCACCAGCACCAGCCTCGGACTGTCCTGACAACGAGATGCTTCCAAGGCCTTCAGCGGACTGCCTCTCGCACCGGGGCAAGCCCCGGACCGCTCAGGGGCCACGAGTTCGTGTTCCCTCTCAGGGGACAAACTGAATAGTGGGCAGCAGAAGATGACATCCCGTAAACGGCACGTGAGTGTGGTTGCTTAGCTTGCCGTTTAACCTGTCGGGCTGGGCGCGGTCTTCTTTGTCTTGCTGGTGTTCTTTTTATTGGTCGTGGTCTTGCCGACGTCGTGGCGGGTGGCCGGGCGGCGGTTGGTTGATCCTGGCGGGCGGCCGGGGCCGGGTTTGCCGG
>JAFARZ010000146.1 GCA_019245115.1 Streptosporangiaceae bacterium
CCGCGTCTGCCAGAATCCCGGCCGCCGCAGTCACGAACCACAGCAAACACTGTCGTCACCGACAAATCACGCACCTGCCCGGCGTGTCACAGCCGTCGGCCCGCGCGGGACTCCGCAGCCGCCGTCACAGGAATTGCGAAGACTTACATCCGGACTTAACTCAACACGTATCACAAAGATAACAACTGCCGCTTCTTTCCTTCGCCGTTGTGTCGTATTAGGACTCTCTGTACTTCTCCAAAAGATCTATTACCTCTCCTTTCAAGCCACCTACGAAATTTTGCGCGGGTATCTGTCGGAATTCTTGCTCGGAAGTCCATTGGAGATCAGAGTGATTCACCGAAGAGGGCTGATTATCGCCAATTTTCTTACATAGAAATCGAATCCCAGGTATAACCGGTGCGTTTGCCTCGCGGATTTCATAGAAGCAGTGGAAGCTAGGAAGTACTTCGACGTCTATACCGAACTCTAGTCGGAAATGTCGTTGGACGCCTTCTGTGAAGGTCTCAGAATACCGAAGCTGTCCTCCGCATCCTTCAAGCTTTCCCGGGAAAAGCTGCCGGTCCATGGATCTGCGAGCAAGCAAGATCCGTATAGACCCATTCCTATCCTCTGTGAAGCACGTGCCAGCGACATGAACCTCTGGTGACTCCCGAAGTCGTTCACGAGGTACGAATTGATTGGAGATCTCAGCACTAACCCACACTGGAACATCCCCTATGCCGCGAAGCCGTCGAATTTGAGCCACCAGACCGCGCGCTTCTCGCGGCAAAGTCGGAAAGTCGTCCCTGTCTATAACAACTCCGAATGGTCGCGCTTCGCTGCATAGGCGGGAGCATTTGTTCAAGTTGTGGCCAGCCCAGTCATCACCTACCCGAATTATTTTGCCACGAACGATACCCCAGCCCAAATTCAGGCTAGCTGCGTGTCCAACTCGCCTGGCAAAGTCGCCGCAGTGCTTGTTGAATTCTTTCTCGACTCGATTAATATTTGCTAGGGTATGTCCAAGCAGATTCTGCATCTCTCTGCTCGCTTGGTGTTCTGGCAGCAGAGATACAAGCAGTGCTCCATCGCCGAGTGGTTTTACCTGGAAGTCCGATTCAAACCGTCGGCGGAGAATATCGAGGAAGCCAACAACGAACTCCTCCAAGTTGATGAAAATTTCATTGGCTTCTGACCATCGTGTGAATCCTCTGACATCTACAAAGATCACAAGTGCGCTTCTGTCTTCAGCCATTCGATTTACAGCTTTCATGGAGGAGCCAAGCATAACGTCTCTGTGGGCAACCTTTCTTAGGCCTGCGGAATTTGCGCTGTACCGAATGTATAGATTGTCGTATTTTGAGAGCTCTCGCCTCTTTGGCTGGCAATAGCGATGCAGTATGCGAATGAAGTAGACAGTCTTTGGTTGGAGTTGCCTTCCGGTCAAGGTGAAGGTTAGGCGATAGTAGCCTGTTCGGGAGCACAAGAGCGGCAATCGGCCGTTGAAATGCATTGCTCATTCTCGGCGAACGTGCAATAGTAATCCCGGCTGTCGAGGACCAAGCATGCCGATTGAGACCGTTATAGGTCATTTGGAGCGTAGTAACGAGAATGAGGCGAACTCCTGCGGTAACGATATTGATGCCCAAGCATGTGAACGACACCGCTGAAATCAATGCAAGATAACCGTAGCGTTGCAAGAGTCTTTGTATCGTCACTTCTTGACGCGTTAGATTGTCGGCCAGAAGCACCAACGCCGTTCCTGAGATTCCCTCCCTTGTGCTGGCGTTCGTGATACAACTACTAAACTCCGCGATGGAGGATCTTGCGTCTTCCGTGCCGCCCTCTTCGCTGTCCCTGCCGTGTCGGATGCTGCACTTGTGCCACATTGTGAGATTTAAGGTGATAGACGTCATGAGTGTTCAGAGGTGTCTGTGAGTACTCGGCAAGACCCTACAGTGACTGGCGAACCCATTGCAGCTTAAAAACTTGGTCATATAGAGGGACGATTGCTGACAGTGCTTAGCCATGGACCTAGTGTCTCAGGGCGGAGCCTGGAGGAAAAGCATTACTGTTGTTATCCCGCACCAGTCCCCATTGCTATGGTCATACGCCGCGGTGAAGACTTCTAGGCCCAGGTTCCAGTGGCGTCTAGAACAGTGTGTCCTCGCGTTCGATGCCGCGCATGGCGTCGTAGTCGAGGGTGACGCAGCGGATGCCGCGGTCCTCGGCCAGCACGCGCGCCTGCGGGCGTATCTCCTGCGCGGCGAAGATGCCGTGCACCGGCGCGAGCAGGGGATCGCGGTTCAGCAGCTCCAGGTACCTGGTCAGCTGCTCCACGCCGTCGATCTCGCCGCGGCGCTTGATCTCCACCGCAACGCTCTCCCCGTCGTCGTTGCGGCACATCAGGTCGACGGGGCCGATCGGGGTGGGGTACTCACGGCGGATCAGCCGCCAGCCATTGCCGAGCAGCTGGAGCTGGACCGCGAGCAGTTCCTGCAGGTGTGCCTCGACGCCGTCCTTTTTCAGTCCCGGATCCACGCCCAGGTCGGCGCAGACGTCGGAAACAACCTCTTCGATGGTGATGGCCAGGGTCTCGCCGGCCTTGTTGACCACCGTCCACCTACCGGGTTCCTCGGTCAGCTTGCATGGCGGCGACATCCAGTTGAGCGGCTTGTAGGAGCCGCCGTCGGAGTGGACGAGAACCGAGCCGTCCGCCTTCACGATCAGCAGGCGCAGGGCCGAGGGCAGATGGGCGGTGAGCCGGCCGACATAGTCGACGCTGCACCGGGCGATGACGAGCCGCACGGGGAGTAACTCTACTTGGTGGATAGGGTAGGCATGCGTGAGCCCGCGCCGGATCCGCCGCCCGGCTCCTGCCTCGAGGCCGGAGCCGGACTCAGAGCGCACCGAGAGCTGGTCCGACGGGGAGTGGATGGTCCGGCCGGTCTCCGGCGCGGCCGCGACCAAGACGTACCGGTGTCCCGGGTGTGATCAGGAGATCGCGCCAGGAACGCCGCACATAGTCGCGTGGCCGGCCGACCGGGTCGTGGGTGTGGCCGACCGCCGGCATTGGCACACCGCGTGCTGGCGCTACCGTATGCGCCGGCGGCGATGAGACCCGAGGTGAACAGCGACGGGAGACCTATGACCGAGCCAAAGGGGCGCGGCGCCGCCTGGACTGAGGAGCGGGGGACGAGCGACGAGGGAAGGTGGCGCCTTGAAGCGCCCCGGAGGCGAGCGAGGAGATAAGAGCATGAGCGAGATCAGGGCAGCGACCGTACTGCCGGCCAAGCGCGAGCCGGTGACCCTGCACACCTCTGACGGACTTCGCCTGGTGGGGGAGCTGGCCCTGCCGCCCGCGCGGGATCCCGTCGCGACGCTGATCTGCCTGCACCCGCTGCCCACGCACGGCGGCATGATGGACAGCCACTTGCTGCGGAAGGCGTCATTCCGATTGCCCGCCCTGGCCGACATCGCCGTCCTGCGGTTCAACACCCGCGGCACTGCCTCCGCGCAGGGCACCAGCGAAGGTGGCTTCGGCGGAGGTGAGGCCGAGCGCTACGACGTGGCCGCTGCGGTCTCCTACGCGGTTGGCGCGAGACTGCCCGGCCGATGGCTGCTCGGCTGGTCGTTCGGCACCGAACTGGCGCTGAAGTGGGGGCTCGACGCCGAGGCCGATATCGAGGGCGCGATCCTGCTGTCCCCGCCGCTGCACCGGGCCGGCGACGCCGACCTGGACCGCTGGGAGGCCTCAGGCAAGCCGCTGATCGCCTTGGTGCCGGAGCGGGACGACTACTTGCGCCCGGCGGAGGCGAAGCAGAGGTTTGCCCGGGTGCCCTCGGCCATCGTGATCGGGGTCGACGGAGCCAGGCACCTGTGGGTCGGCGAACCGTATGTGCGTATTGTGCTGAACGAGATCGTGCGGCGGGTGAATCCGGCCGCGCCGGTGCCGCTGCCGACCCACTGGGAGGAATCTTGACCGCGTTTGACCTGACCGGCCGGAAGGCGTTCGTCACCGGGGCGTCGCGGGGGATCGGCCGGGTGATCGCGGTCGCGCTCGCACAGGCCGGTGCCGACGTGGCCATCGCGGCCCGCGGCGAGGAGGGCCTGGCCGCCACCGCCGCCGAGATCATCGGGCTTGGGCGTAAGGCGTTCGTCCTACCGCTGGACGTGACCAGGCAGGACGACGTGAACGCGGCCGTGGACGAGGCGATCAGGCTGCTTGGTCACCTGGACATCGTGGTCAACAACGCGGGTGGCTCCAACTTCATCGTCCCGTTCCTCGACATGCGGATCTCCGGCTGGGAGAAGATCCTGCGGCTCAACCTGGACTCGACGATCTACGTCTGCCAGGCGGCCGGCGAGCACCTCCGCTCGCGCGGGAGCGGTTCGGTGATCAACGTCTCGTCGGTGGCCGGCTTGGCCGCGGCGCCCGGCCTGACCCCGTACGGCGCGGCGAAGGCGGCGGTGATCTCGATCACCAGGACGCTGGCGGTCGAGTGGGGATCGTCGGGCGTGCGGGTGAACGCGCTGTGCCCGGGATGGACCGCCACCGACCTGAACCGCATCCTGTGGGACACCCCCGACGGCGGCCGCGCGACGATCGCCGGCGTCCCCCTGGGCCGCTGGGCCAAGGCCGAGGAAATGGCCGGCCCCGCCGTCTTCCTGGCCAGCGACGCCTCCTCCTACATGACCGGCCAGACCCTCATCATCGACGGCGGCCAGCTAGCCAACGCCTAACCCCACCCCGTCCCCACCTTGCCCACTCAACCTCCAACCCCCGTCCCCGGATGAATGTGGCAACGACCCGGTTATAACCGGTTGAATGTCACATTCATCCGGTCAGATCCAGCCCGGGAGGGGCGGGGGGCGATCAGTCGCCGGGATCAGGCACCAGCCAGACCACGCCCAAGGGCGGGAGGATGATGTCCGCTGACGCGGGGCGGCCGTGCCAGGGCTCGTCGATCGCTTCGACCGCACCCATGTTGCCGACGCCGCTGCCGCCGTAGACGCCCGCGTCGGTGTTCAGCACCTCACGCCAGCGTCCGGCCTGGGGCAGGCCGACACGGTAGTTCTCGTGCGGTATGGCCGAGAAATTCGCGATACAGACCAGTATTCCGGAGGACCGGTCGACGCGGAGGAACGACAACGTGTTGCCCTGGGCATCGTTGGAGTCGATCCAGCTGAAGCCGTCGGGTGAGGAATCCAGCTCCCACAACGCCGGGGTGTCCCGGTAGATCCGGTTGAGATCGCGGGACAGCAACTGCACGCCCTGGTGCACGTCAAAGTCGAGCACCCACCAGTCCAGGCCATTGTCCGCCGACCACTCCGAGCCCTGGCCCCACTCCGATCCCATGAACAGCAACTGCTTGCCAGGATGCGCCCACATGTAGGCGAACAACGACCGCAACCCCGCGAACCGCCGCCATTCGTCACCGGGCATCTTGCCGAGCAGCGAGCTCTTGCCGTGCACCACCTCGTCGTGTGACAGCGGCAGCACGAAGTTCTCCGAGAACGCGTAGACCAGCGAGAACGTCATCTCGTTGTGGTGGTACTGCCGGTGGATCGGATCGTGGCTCAGGTAGGCCAGCGTGTCGTGCATCCAGCCCATGTTCCATTTGAAGCCGAATCCGAGGCCGCCCAGGTGCACCGGCCGGGTCACCCCCGGCCAGGCGGTCGACTCCTCGGCGACCGTCACGATCCCGGGTACCCGCTTGTAGCAGGTGGCGTTGACCTCCTGCAGGAAGGAGATGGCTTCGAGGTTCTCCCGGCCACCGTACTGGTTCGGCGTCCATTCACCGGGCTTGCGCGAGTAGTCCAGGTACAGCATGGACGCGACGGCATCCACCCGTAGCCCGTCGATGTGGAATTCCTCCAGCCAGTAGATGGCATTGGCGACCAGGAAGTTACGCACCTCGGAGCGGCCGTAGTTGAAGATCAGCGTGCCCCAGTCCGGCTGCGAGCCGCGGCGCGGGTCGGGGTGCTCGTACAGCGGGGTTCCGTCGAACCTGGCCAGGGCCCATTCGTCCCGGGGGAAATGCCCGGGCACCCAGTCGAGCAGCACGCCGATGCCCGCCTGGTGCAGCGCGTCGACCAGGTACCGGAAATCGTCCGGCGAACCGAACCTGGACGTCGGCGCATAGTACGAGGTCACCTGGTAGCCCCAGGAACCGCCGAACGGGTGCTCGGCAACCGGCAGGAGCTCCACATGGGTGAAGCCCATCTCCGTGACGTACTGGACAAGCTCGACGGCCAGGTCCCGGTAGGACAGCCCGGGGCGCCAGGAGCCGAGATGCACCTCGTAGACGCTCATCGGCTCATGCACCGGCTCACGCCGGGCCCGGGCTTCCAGCCATGACTCGTCGCTCCACTCGAAATGCGACGTGTAGACCACCGAGGCGGTGGCGGGGGGCTGCTCGGTCGCCATGGCCAGCGGGTCGGCCTTGTCCCGCCAGGTCCCGTCCCGCCCGCAGACCGCGAACTTGTACTTGGCGCCCTCGCTTACGCCGGGGACGAACAGCTCCCAGACGCCGGATCCGCCCAGCGATCGCATCGGGTACGCGCGTCCGTCCCAGTAGTTGAAGTCACCGGTGACCCGGACGCCATGCGCGTTCGGCGCCCAGACCGCGAACGACGTCCCGGTGACCCCGCCGATCTGGCGGACATGCGCGCCCAGCACCCGCCACAGTTCCTCGTGCCTGCCTTCGGCGATCAGGTGCAGGTCGAACTCGCCGAGGGTGGGGAGGTACCGGTACGGATCGCTCGCCAGGACCTCCTCGCCGCCCGGATAGGTGACCGCGAACTGATAGTCGGGCACCGCCTCGTCAGTGCCGGGCCCCGTCTCGAACGGCACAGTCACCGCGAAGACACCCTCGTGCACGTGTTCCATCTCCAGGCGCCGGCCGTCGGCCAGCACCAGCTCGACGGACTTCGCCATGGGACGCAGCGTCCGCACCGCCACTCCGCCGGGGCCAGGGTGCGCCCCGAGGATCGAGTGCGGGTCGTAGTGCTGGCCCGCTACGATCCGGTCTATCTCCGCCAGGCCAGCGATTGTGCCGGTCACTAGAACTCCGCAAGCGAATCGAACGGGATTGACAGCCAGGATGGGCGGTTGCGCGCCTCGTACATGACCTCATACACCGCCTTGTCCAGCTGCAAAGCCCGTAGCAGCACCGAGTTCCGCTGCGGATCAAGACCGCCAGCGGCAGCATACCCGGCACAGAACGCCTCGGAATTACGCCGGACCCAGTCGCTCGCCACGGCCGCGAGGCGAAGGGCCTCCCGGTGGTTGACGAGCTGGTGCCTGGCCGCATAGTCGAACGAGCGGAGCATGCCGGCCACATCGCGCAACGGCGTGGAGCGGGCCCGGCGCTGCGCCAGCGGAGTGGCGGGCTCGCCTTCGAAGTCCAGCACCACCCAGCCGGTCAGGGTGCGCATGACCTGCCCCAGGTGGTAGTCGCCATGCACCCGCTGCACGGGCACCGGCTCGGTGAGCTTGGCCAGGTCGGAGTAACCGGCGCCGATCATGTCGGCGTACCTGGCCAGTTCCGGCACGGCCGCGGTGGCCATGTCCAGCCGGCGGAACATCTGCTCGGCCATCTCCCGGATCGCATCCGGCTGCAGCTCGTCGGTACCGAACGCGTCGGCGAGGTCGGCGTGCACCTCGGCGGTCGCCATACCCAGTCGCTCGGCCTCGCCGGCGAAGTCCCCGCCCGCGTGCGATGCGCTGGTTCCGTGGCGGGCACTGGTGCCCTGGCTGGCGTACAGATCCCGGACGCTGGTGGCGGCCAGCGACCAGCCGTCCGAGGCCGCCTTGAGGTACCGGGACACGATGGCGAGCACGGTGGTCGCGCCCTCCATCCTGGTCTCGATCCAGCCGAAGGGTTCCGCGATATGCTGCGAGCCGAGCCTGGCCAGCGCCGCGGCCACCTCCAGGTCGGGGTTGGGCCCGGGGGCCAGCCGCCGGAATACCTTCATGATCGCGGACTCGCCGAAGACCAGGCTGGTGTTGCTCTGCTCCGCGGTCAGCACCAGGCTGTCCAGGTCGGTCTCGATCGGGGCGCCGGGAATCCGGCAGAAGCGGATGGGGCCGATCGTCGCATCGGTCGCGATCGCGCTCAGCACCGGACGGGTCAGCTCCGTGTCGTGCAGGCCGTCGTAGAGCTGCATCCCGTTTTCCGCGCCGATCCGGGCGTGCCGCAGCTCGCCCGGCAGCTGGGAGCGCGATCCGAGGAGCAGTTGGTAGGAGTCGACGGTCGCGCCGTGCGAGACACACACGATGAGATGCCGGAGCGAGGGATCCCCGGAGATCAGCTCCGTGTCGGCCACGACCGCGAGGTCATGGACGAGCCGCCCCTTACCTGCGAACCATCGCTGATTGACCAGCCACGTTGCCAGCATGTTCTCGAATGTCATGAGGCTTACCCCATCCCCCGAGCGATCCTACCCAAACGCAGTCTCCCGCAAGTTCCGTACACTTCGTGACAAACCACCGTCGCGGTCGCAGGCCCAGGCAAATCGAGCGCCCGTATCTGGCCTGTGCCGGGCCGATGTCCCGATGCTAGGGGTTCCCGGATTCGCCGCTGACGCCAGGGCCGCTGCACGGGACGCCAGGGCCGCTGCACGGGACGCCAGGAGGTCTACGGGGCCGGATCTCATGGGTACGACGTAAGGCCGCAGGGGCACGACGCCGGCAGTAACGGGCGCTGGCCCTGTTCCTCCCGGGGCGGAGGTAGCTGAAACCAGTAGAACCCGTGGCCGGGCAGCGTCAGCAGGTACGACAGCTCGCCGATCGGCGGGAACACGACGCCGCCCATGCACTCCACCGGGGTCACCCCGATGAACCGGCGCAGGTCGAGCTCCACCGGCTGCGGGAACCGGGACAGGTTATTGACGCACAGGATCCGGTCCGAGCCGTCCGAGTCCGGATCCTCGGCCGACGGCAGCCGTACGAACGCGAGCACCGAAGGGTTCGACGAGGTCAGTTCCTCGTAGACGCCGAGACCGAACACCGGGTGCCGCTTGCGGATCTCCATCATGCGCCTGGTCCACTGCAGCAGCGATCCCGCGTTGCGTTCCTGGGACTCGACGTTCAGCGACTGGTATCCGTAGATCGGGTCCATGATCGGCGGCAGGTACAGCCGCTGCGGATCGACCAGCGAGAAGCCGCCGTTGCGGTCCGGCGTCCACTGCATCGGCGTCCGCACGCCGTCCCGGTCGCCGAGCCAGATGTTGTCACCCATGCCGATCTCGTCGCCGTAGTACAGCACCGGCGAGCCGGGCAGCGACAGCAGCAGGGCGGTGAACAGCTCGAGCTGGTTCCGGTCGTTGTCCAGCAAGGGTGCCAGACGCCGCCTTATCCCGATATTTGCCTTCATGCGTGGATCTTTCGCGTACTCCGCGTACATGTAGTCACGCTCGTCGTCGGTGACCATCTCCAGCGTCAGCTCGTCGTGGTTGCGCAGGAAGATGCCCCACTGGCAGCCGGCCGGGATCTGCGGCGTCTGGGCCAGGATCTCCGTGATCGGGTACCGCTGTTCCCGGCGGACGGCCATGAAGATGCGCGGCATCAGCGGGAAGTGGAACGCCATGTGGCACTCGTCGCCGCCGGTCTCCGCGTCGCCGAAGTACTCGATGACATCCGCCGGCCACTGGTTGGCCTCGGCCAGCAGTACCCGGTCCGGGTACAGCCGGTCCACCTCGGCCCGGATCCGCTTGAGGTACTCGTGCGTCTCCTTGAGGTTCTCGCAGTTCGTGCCCTCACGCTCGTACAGGTACGGCACGGCGTCCAGCCGGAACCCGTCGATGCCGAGGTCCAGCCAGAACCGCAGCACCTCGATCATCGCCTCCTGCACGGCCGGGTTCTCGAAGTTGAGGTCCGGCTGGTGGGAGAAGAACCGGTGCCAGAAGTACTGGCCGCGTACCGGGTCGAAGGTCCAGTTGGACTGTTCGGTGTCGACGAAGATGATCCGCGCGTCGGCGTACTTGTCGTCGGTGTCGGACCACACGTAGAAGTCGCCGTAGGGACCAGAAGGGTCAGACCGGGACGCCTGGAACCACGGGTGCTGGTCGCTGGTGTGGTTCATCACCAGGTCGGCGATGACCCGGATGCCCCGCTTGTGAGCCTCCTCCACCAGGTCCACGAAGTCCCCGATCTTGCCGTACTCGGGCAGGATCGACATGTAGTCGGAGATGTCGTATCCGCCGTCGCGCAGCGGCGAGGTGTAGATCGGCAGCAGCCAGATGCAGTCGATCCCCAGCCACTCCAGGTAGTCCAGCTTGGAGATGAGTCCGCTCAGATCACCTGAGCCGTCACCGGACAAGTCGGCGAACCCGCGTACCAGCACCTCGTAGAAGACCGCGCGCTTGTACCAGTCGGGATCGCGTGGCTGGTCGAAGGTGTCGGCAACCACTTCGTGCTCTGCGGTCACTACGGGTTCCCCTCCTCGGTCCTCACACTGAAGATGTGAGCTGGCCGCGTCCACGGGTCAAGGCGCACATAGTTGGCCTGGCCCCACCGGTAGGATTCTCCCCCAGTGCCATCGGAGGCACTGAGTTCGTCGGTGACGGTGAACTGGCCCGTCGCGCCCAGCGCCGGCAGGTCCAGCCATACTGTGGCCTCCCTGGTCTGGTGCGGATCCAGGTTCACCACCACAAGGATCGTGTCCTCGTCCTCGGAGCCAATATTACTCACTCGCTTGGAGAAGCAGAGAATCTCCGGCTGGTCCACATGGTGGAACCGCAGATTGCGCAGGCGACGCAGGGCAGGATGGGAATTCCTGATGTCGTTCAGTTTGGTGATAAAGTGAGAGATGCTTAGCCCATCTCTTTCCGCAGCGCTCCAATCGCGCGGCTTGTACTGGTATTTCTCTGAGTCCAGGTATTCTTCACTACCGGGGCGGAGCGGGATGTTCTCACACAGTTCGTAGCCCGAATAAACTCCCCAGTTCGGTGACAGCATCGAGGCCAGCACGGCGCGTATCTTAAAGGCTGGCATGCCTCCATGCTGAAGATATTCATGCAAGATATCTGGAGTGTTCACAAAGAAATTCGGTCGCATATATGCCGCGGCCGGACCGGACAACTCCAGCATGTACTCCGTCAGCTCCTGCACGGTGTTTCGCCAGGTAAAGTACGTGTAGGACTGGTGGAAGCCGATCTTTGCCAGGGTGTGCATCATCGCCGGTCTGGTGAATGCCTCGGCCAGGAAAAGCACATCCGGATCGGTGACGCGGATCTCAGCGAGCAGCTGTTCCCAGAATCGCAACGGCTTGGTATGCGGGTTATCCACCCGGAAGATCCGCACCCCGTGATCCATCCACATGCGGACGACACGCAGCACTTCCGCATAAATGCCCGCCGGATCATTGTCGAAGTTCAGCGGATAGATGTCCTGGTACTTTTTCGGCGGATTTTCCGCATAGGCGATCGAGCCATCGGCCCGTGTCGTGAACCATTCCGGATGTTCCTTCGCCCACGGGTGGTCGGGGGAGCATTGCAACGCCAGGTCGAGCGCCAGCTCCATGCCGAGCGACCGCGTCCTCTCCACGAACGCCTCGAAGTCCGCCATGGTGCCGAGATCGGGGTGGATGGCGTCGTGGCCGCCCTCAGGCGCGCCGATCGCCCACGGCGAGCCGGGATCGCCGGGCTGCGGGACCAGCGTGTTGTTCCGGCCCTTGCGGAAGGTGGTGCCGATCGGGTGGATCGGCGGCAGGTACACCACATCGAAGCCCATGGCCGCGATGGCGTCCAGCCGTTTCGCGGCCGTCCGCAGGGTGCCCGACACCGGCTCGCGGCGTCCCATCGGGTCGTCCTGCACGCCTTCTGACCGCGGAAAGAACTCGTACCAGGCGCCGTACAGCGCGCGCTCCCGGTCGACCAGCAGCGGCAGTGGTCGCGATCTGGTCACGAATTCGCGCAGCGGCCACTCGGCCAGGATCTCGGCCACTCGGCCGGATTCGGCCGCCGCCAGCCGATCCCACGGGGCGAGGCCGCGGTCGCGCAGCTTGGCGGCCACCTCCTTGAGCGCGATGCGGGCCGCGGCCGGGCGCGCGGCGCCCGGTTTGACACCGATGTTCCGCGCGGCGCGGTCGAACAGCAGCGCGCCCTCGGTGAGCATCAGTTCGACGTCGGTGTTGCGCGGCACCTTGATCGCCGCGTCGTGATGCCAGCTCGCGATCGGATCGCCCCACGCCTCGACGTGGAAGCGCCACAGGCCCGTCGCCGAGCCCACCGTGACGTCGGCGCCGTACCGGTCGGTGCCCGGCACGAGCTCGGTCATCGGCACCAGCCGCCCGCGGCCGCCAGACGGGTCGCGCAACACCACGCCGGCCGCCAGGGCACCATGACCCTCGCGGAACACGGTGGCACTGACCTGAAACGTCTCGCCCGTAACGGCTCTGGCCGGGCGTCGGCCGCATTCCACCAGCGGCTCAACATCAAGGATAGGGATTCGTCCGATCACCCCTATCACGCTACCGAGCCTGAGCCGTTTCACGCCAACAGGCATAGTCGCAACCGGCAAGAATTCACCGAGATAGAAACACGACCGAAACTATGGGTGCTGCACGCACCACTCCCGCAGGCCCAGTATGGTCCTCCCCGTGAGAGCCATACGCCGATTCACTGTCCGCGTCACGCTGCCCGAGCCGCTGGCGCAGTTGCACGACCTCATGCTGAACCTCCGGTGGTCCTGGCATGAGCCCACGGTCAGGCTCTTCTCATCCATCGATCCAGCTACCTGGGCCGCGTCCCGGGGCGACCCGATCGCGATGCTCAGCGCACTGCCGGGGGAGCGGATCGCCGCGCTCGCGGCCGACCCCGGCTTCCTCGCGCGGCTGCGCGAAACCGCCCAGGACCTCCATGACTACCTGTCCGGTCCGCGCTGGTACGGCGCGAACGGCGAGCCCGCCACGAACGGCGAGCCCGGCGAGCCCGGCGCGCGGCCGCCCGCCGCGATCGCGTACTTCTCGCCCGAGTATGGCATCACCGCGGCGCTGCCGCAGTACTCCGGCGGGCTCGGCATCCTGGCCGGCGACCACCTGAAGTCGGCCAGCGACCTGGGTGTCCCGCTCATCGGAGTCGGGCTGCTGTACCGGCACGGCTACTTCACCCAGTCGCTGTCCGGGGACGGCTGGCAGGCCGAGCGCTACCCGGCCGGGGACCCGAACGGCCTGCCGCTCGAGCTCCTGCGTGACTCGGCCGGCCAGGCGGTCCACGTCCGCGTGCGGCTGGCCGGCGACCGTCAGCTCGCCGCGCAGGTCTGGGTGGCGCAGGTCGGCCGCGTCCCGTTGCTGCTGCTCGACTCCTACGTGGAGGAGAACGAGGCTGACCTGCACGAGGTCACCGACCGGCTGTACGGCGGCGGCACCGAGCACCGGCTGCGCCAGGAACTGCTGCTCGGCATCGGCGGGGTACGCGCGGTGCGCGCGTTCTGCGAGGTGTCCGGCCATCCGGCCCCCGAGGTCTTCCACACCAACGAAGGCCACGCCGGCTTCCTCGGCCTGGAGCGGATCCGCGAGTACGCTGCCGAGGGCCTCTCGTTCGACGAGGCGATCGAGGTGGGCCGGGCGGGCACCGTGTTCACCACGCACACGCCGGTTCCGGCCGGCATCGACCGGTTCCCCCGGGACCTGATCGAGCGGCACTTCGCCGGCGATCCGGACCTGCCGGCGGAAAAGCTGCTCACGCTCGGCGCGGAGACCTATCCCGGCGGCGACCCGGACGTGTTCAACATGGCCGTGATGGGCATGCGGCTGGCCCAGCGGGTCAACGGTGTCTCCCTGCTGCACGGGAAGGTCAGCAGGCAGATGTTCGCCGGGCTGTGGCCGGGATTCGACACCAGCGAGGTACCGATCGGGTCGATCACCAACGGCGTGCACACGCCCACCTGGGTCGCGCCGGAGATCCTGTCGCTGGCCGGCGACGGCGCCCCGCCCGACTGGGGGCTGGCGGCCGACGCGCCCGCGGACTCGATCTGGCGCGCCCGGCACGCACTGCGGGCCAGGCTGGTCGACCAGACCAGGCGGCGGCTGCGTTCCTCCTGGCGGCAGCGCGGCGCGTCCGGTGCCGAGCTGACCTGGATCGACGACGTGCTGGACGACGACGTGCTGACGATCGGGTTCGCCCGCCGGGTGCCGTCGTACAAGCGGCTGACGCTGATGCTGTGCGACCCCGCGCGGCTGGCGTCGCTGCTGAACGACTCCGACCGCCCGATCCAGGTGGTGGTGGCGGGCAAGGCGCACCCCGCCGATGAGGGCGGCAAGCGGCTGATCCAGCAGATGGTGCAGTACAGCGACTCCCCGGACGTGCGCCGCCGGATCGTCTTCCTGCCCGACTACGACATGGCGATGGCGCACTTCCTGGTGCAGGGCTGCGACGTGTGGCTGAACAACCCGTTGCGCCCGCTGGAGGCCTGCGGCACATCGGGCATGAAGGCGGCGCTCAACGGCGGCCTCAACCTCTCCGTCCGGGACGGCTGGTGGGACGAGTGGTACGACGGCACGAACGGCTGGGAGATCCCGTCCGCTGACGGCGTGCATGACCCGGCGCGGCGCGACGTGCTGGAGGCGTCTGCCCTGTATGACCTGCTCGGGAAGTCGGTGGCGCCGCTGTTCTACGACCGGTCCGCTGACGCCGCGGCCGGAGGCCCAGGCCAATTCGACGCCGTGCCGGGTGGCTGGGTGGAGCGGATCCGGCACACCTTCCGCTCGCTCGGTCCGAAGGTCCAGGCCGAGCGCATGGTCCGCGAATACGTGTCCACGCTCTACGTCCCGGCCGCGGCTTCGTCCCGCGCGCTGGTGGCGGGACCGGGCGACTTCGGTCCGGCCAAGGAACTCGCCGCCTGGAAGAGGCGCGTGCAGGACGCGTGGCCGGAGGTGAAGATCGAGCACGTGGAGGCGGACCCCGGCGGGCCCAACGTCGGTTCGGCGCTGTCGGTGCACGTCACCGTGGCGCTCGGCGACCTGGCGCGGGACGATGTGACGGTGGAGGCGGTCTACGGCCGGCCGGACGAGGACGACGAGATCGTCACGCCGTCGTATGTGACACTGGATCCTGCGAGCCCGGATTCCGGTGATGACGCCCTGGTCCGGTACTCCGGTGAGGTGCCGCTGGACCGCCCGGGTCCGTTCGGCTATACGGTGCGAGTGCTGCCGAGGCATCCGCTGCTGGCCAGCCGGGCCGAGCTGGGGCTGGTGACGTACCCGCAGGCGCCAGCCGGTATGACCAACGGTGACCTGCGCTGAAAGGCTGGTTCTGGAAATGGCGGAGTTTATCCGGCTTGAGGTCGCTGACGGTATCGGGACGATCCGGCTCGACCGGCCGCCGGTCAACGCGCTGAACGACGCGCTTGTCGCGGAGCTGGCCGAGGCGGCCGCCTCCGCCGCCGGTGACTCCGAGGTGCGCGCGGTGATCATTTACGGCGGTGAGAAGGTGTTCGCGGCCGGTGCGGACATCAAGGAGATGGCGCAAGCCGGCTATGTCGCGATGTCCTCGCGCGCGGGCGGCCTCCAGTCGGCGCTCGGTACGGTGGCCGCCATCGGCAAGCCCGTGGTGGCGGCCATCACCGGTTACGCGCTGGGCGGCGGCCTCGAGCTGGCCCTGGCCGCCGACTTCCGCGTCGCGGGCCAGAGCGCGCGGGTCGGCCAGCCGGAGATACTCCTCGGCGTCATACCCGGCGCCGGCGGCACCCAGCGGCTCCCCAGGCTGATCGGCCCGTCCCGCGCCAAGGACCTGGTGTTCAGCGGCCGCATGGTCGACGCGGCCGAGGCGTTGAGCATCGGCCTGGTGGACCGGGTGGTGCCCGACGACGCGGTGTATTCCGCCGCGGTCGACATGGTGTCACGCTACGTAACCGGCCCGGCCGTCGCGCTGCGCGCCGCCAAGCAGGCCATCGACCGCGGCCTGGAGGTGGACCTGGCCACTGGCCTGGAGATCGAGCGCATCCACTTCGCCGCCCTGTTCGCCACCGAAGATCAGCGCGAAGGCATGAGCAGCTTCATAGCGAACGGCCCCGGCAAAGCAAAATTCAAGGGCCATTAACACGAACGGCGTCGGCTGACCCCCTGACCCCCTCACCCCCACACCGCCCACCCCGAACGACCATGCCTATCGTGGTCGCCATCCGCCAGGGGAAACATGTTCATCGCTGATCTGCATGTTCATTCTCGGTTCTC
>JAFARZ010000342.1 GCA_019245115.1 Streptosporangiaceae bacterium
TGTCCCGCCAGCCGTGTCCCGCCAGCCGTGTCCCGCCAGCCGTGTCCCGCCAGCCGTGTCCCGCCCGGCCTGCCGTGTCTCCGCCCGCCCATCCCGGCGCCCGACATTTCACGACATGCACCATTTGCCCCACCACGACGTGGAAGAAATGAGCCTGGTGGAAGGTTGGGCGCCGGTTTCCGGCGCCCTTCTTTCCGCAGGGCCCTTTCCTTCCACGCGATGGCCGGGCCGAGTGCCCGTTATGCAGGGATATGCGCAGTTCGCCCAGGCTCACCGGCGCCAGTCGCCCGAGCATACGATCCCGCTGGCCCATGATTGTGGGCCGCAGGGTCCGGGAATCCGGACCTGCGATCCGCGATCCTCGCACTGCCCAGCCGGATGCCCGGTTTGCGCCGTTCCCCGAGTGAACGACCGGACCTAGTCGGCTGTTTCCGGAGTGGACGGGCGCAGGCCCCACACGGCAGCGGCAAACACTACTAGGGCAAACAGGACAAAGGTGATCACGTGCACGCTCGTGCAGTACAGGCAGATAGCGTCGATCATGAAAAGCTCGGCGTACAGCAGATACAGCACGAAGCCGACGCCGACGAAAATCGACACCAGCCGGATCACGCTCAGGTTGTCCGACACCCACCGGGCAACCGTGCTGTTACCCAGCCGTGCCAGGCGCCAGGCCCACGGGCTCATGACCGGGACGGCGAACGCGTAGAACGCGAGGCCGAGCACGGCGACCGGGATCCCGAACACATAGGACTGTGCGCTCGTGGTCACCTTCTGGCAGTTGACCGTCCCGCTCTCCGCACAGCCGAGCAGCGCCGCCTCGGTGTAGTGGGCGTAGGTCAGGTAGGCGGACACGCCGAGTCCGGCCACAGCCAGCAGGAAGGTGGTCCATTGCAACCAGGTCGGGATGAACCTGGAGCGAGTGGCTTCAGTCTCGGCTTCCTGCGCCGTCCCGCCCGGCCGGACCCTCGGGACAGAGGCGGCCACATCAGTCCGCTTCTGGCTGCCGGTACCAGTCCGCGCGCTGCCGCTGCGGGCCGTGCCGCTTTCGCGTAGCACGGTCTTGGTCCGCGTGGTCGGGCTGCTCCGCGTTACGGGAGCCTTGCGGGTGCGGGGCGACTGGGACTTCGACGCCATCAGAGCTTCGCCTCCAGGGCCTTCACCGCTGTGGTGCAGGCACTCGCGGGCTGGTTATTCGTGAGCTTACATATCGCGGCGGTCAGATAGTTAGCCGAGCCGTCGATTCCCTTGGCCACTGCGCTGGACGGGTTGCTCAGGTCGGCCTCGATCTTGCTCCAGGTCAGGCCGGTCAGGTTGGCCGGACCGTAGCCGGCGAGGTTGCCGACCTCCACGTACTTGTTGCCGATGTCGATGAACGGGATCGGGCCGCCCTGGCCGTTGGTGCCCGGGTCGTACTGGTTGACCAGCTGCTCCTGGGCGGCCGTTGGCGTCTGCAGGGTGACGTAGCTGGCGGTCTGGGAGGTGGAGTTTCCCACGCGGTAGTTCTTGGTTTCCTCGACCGAAGTGAAGTTAATGTACTGGCTGGTGTACGTAGAGCCGTAGAACGTGAAGGTGGGCGTGTTCGGGTACGAGTCGGTGCTGGACGAGTGGATGGTGGACAGCCCGGAGAACGTGCCGAAGCGGCTCAGTGCGACGATCATCGGCCAGCGTTCGGCCGCGCAGTATGGACAGAATTCGGCGCCTACATAGAGCACCTCGGGCTTACCGCCGGACGTCAGCGCCGATCCGGTCACCGGGGCGAGGTAGGAGCCACTCGGGTTGGAGGTGGTTCCGGGGCCGACGTCGCTGCTGTCGATGCTGCCGCCACCGACCGCGTCCAGCGTGCTCTGCGGCACGCTGGTCACCTGGCTCACCAGGGAGGTCAGTGCCGCGCCGGTAGGCCCGTTGCTCGCGGTGGCCGCGGTGCCTGACTTGGAGTTGAGCTTGACCAGGACGAAGGTCAGTACGACCGCCACCACCACGACGACGCTCCCCGACGCGATGAGGATCCGCCTGCGTCGCTCCGCGCGTCTGGCCGCCGCCCGCTGCGCGGCGATCTTCGCCTGACGGGTGTTCTCGCCCTTCCCCTTGCTTGCCTTACCCATACGTGATCGTCAAGCCTCCGCTCGGTCAGCTGGGAGTTCAGGCCGCCACCAGCTGGTTCGGACCCCCGCGCTGCCGCATCGGGGGGTAGCCCGCTTCCGGGTTTCGCGCTCTATGGTAGGCGTTTCCCCGGGCTTGCGAACCGATTCTACGTAGCTACTCCGTAGACTTGAACGTCAGCTACGTAACAACTACGTAGATCCGCGCGCGGCCAGTGCTATGGCGCCACCAATTGGGACTGCAGGTGCTGGACCGTACTGGTGCAGACGGTCGCCGGCTGGTTGCCGGTCAGCTTGCAGATGGCCGCGGTCATGTAATTTGCCGTTCCGCCGACCGCCATGGCGACTGGGCTCGAAGGCTTCGTGAGCGCTGAGGCGATCTCGCCCCACGTCAGGTTGGCCAGGACCTGCGGGCTGTAACTGGCTCCGACGATGATGTACTTGTTGCCGAAGTCGACGAACGGGAACGCCCCGTTCTCTCCCGGCGGCACGAACGGCGGGGCGTTGTACTTGTTGAACACCGCGTTCTGGGCGCTCGTCATCGGCTGCAATGCCGTATACCCGCCGGTGCTCGGGTCGGGGATGTTGGTCTGCACCTCGACGGGAGTGAAGGTCAGGTACTGGCTCGTAAAACTCGAGCCATGGAAGGTCCAGGTCGCCGTGTTCGGATATGGCTCGGCGTTGCCCTGGCCATCCTCCGCCGCCGAGTGAATCGGCTTCAGTCCCGAGAACGTGCCGAAGCGGCTCAGCGCGACGATCATCGCCCAGCGTTCGGCGGCGCAGTAAGGGCAGTACTCGGCGCCCACGTAAAGCATTTCGGGCTTACCGCTCGCGGTCAGCGGCGTGCCGGAACTGGTGACCGCCATCGGCTTGCCAATGACCTGGCTTCCGCCGGACCCGACCGCGTCAGTCACGTATACCGGAACGCTGGTCACCTGCGACACGACCGAAGAAGGCACCGAGGGAAGCGCCGAGGGACGCGCTGACGCGGTCGGGGCGGTGTGCGTGGTGCCGGAGGATACCGTTTTCTTGGTGTTTGCCTTTACCAGGATGAACGAGACCACGATGATCACGACGACGGCGATCGCGCTGCCCGCGATGATCAGTCGATTGCGTCGCTCCTGCCGCCGCTCCGCGTCCCGTTGCGCCGCGATCTTTTCGCGGCGCCCAGGATCCTGCCCGGCCGAGCTGGCCTCGTCCATGTCGCTTGCTGTCCGCCTTCACTGCCGCGCTGCCGCGCTATCGCGCTGATGCCGCCGCCCATGCTAGTGGCACCGCGCCGACGTTTGCCCGGGCGTCGTCGTGGAAGCGGGATGAGCCGTGCAATCCGGCCCTCACGGTAGGTAGTGAGGGGGGTACCGTGAGGGCCGGCGACTCCGGTCACTGATGTGCCCGGAGTTAACCGGGCGGGGCGGCGCCCGGAAGATGCGGGACGCGACGGGACCCGGTTAACGCGGAAGTCCGCCAGCCGGACTCGTTAACCGCGGAATCGGAGCCGGACCCGGTCGCCGACGGCCGGCCCCGGACGTTCCCGCCCTCGGCCTCGCCGCTCATGTCACCGCGGCCGCTCATGTCACGGCGATCGCTCATGTCACGGCGATCGCTCATGTCACCCGGATCTTCGGCGTCGTCCGGGGAAGTCTGATGAATGCGCTCCAGTTGATGACGCAAGCGCTGCCGCCTGGCTCGCTCCGCGAGCTGCCACAGAAGCTCATCCTGCCGTCCCTGACCGGACGGGCGTCCTTGAGCGGACTGGCGTCCCTGGCCGGACTGCCGCCCCTGGCCGGACTGGCGTGCCGACGACCGGGCAGATTGTGAAGTTCCCCTGCCCGCCGAGCGCATCGAGGCAGGTGAAGTGGACTGCACACGGGCAGCCAAAGAAGATTGGGACGACCGGGCTGGAACGTCTTTCTGGGGCGGGGGGACGTTCATGATGGCTATCTCATTTATCCCGGTAGCGCCAATATTGATCCTGATAGCGCCAACGGTCCGGGTCATGCACCGGCATCTCCTTTGACCTCCCGAGTTCGAAGGAGCAATGCGCTGCTGATCTCCAACCGAGCCAACCGAGCCAACCGAGCCAACCCAGCCAAGCAACCGGACAGACCGGAACAAACCGATCATCCGTCCAGGCTGGAGCCTTACCGGCCCGCTCCTCCAAGCGCCAGCCAGGTCCGACCCACTATTGAATGGCTGTCTCTAGGTGATCTCGATTTCTTCTAGATGAGTTACGCAAATCCCGGTAACCTCGGTAAAAGCGCTCTCGGCCACCTATTACGGCTCCTGCGGAAGGCTCCTACGGAGGGCTTCTGCGGACGCCGTCGGCCGTCGACGCTGCTGTAGAGGCGGTCGGGCAAGCGGAAGGATCGCGAAACCGTGGTGTTGCGCGTCGGCGTGCTCGGGCCGATCATGGCGTGGAACGGCGATCAGGAGCTCCCGGTGGGGCAGCCTCGCCAGCAGGCCGTGCTCGGGATCCTCGCCATGCGTGCGAACCGGGTGATTTCCCGCAGTGAGCTGGTCGACGCGGTCTGGGGTCAGGAACCCCCGCAGAGCGCCGAGGGCGGTGTCTATACCTATGTGGCCGGGCTGCGCCGCATCTTCGAACCGGACCGTTCGCTGAGAGGTCCGGGCCGCATCCTGGTGTCCACCGGCGCCGGTTACGTGCTTCACCTCGTTCCGGGCCAGCCGGACGCCGTTTCGTTCGAGCAGCACGTCAATCGCGCGCGTCAGCAGAAGAAGAACGGCGACCTGGTCGGCGCGGTGGAAGCGCTGGATGAGGCGCTCGGGTTGTGGCGGGGCGTGGTCGCCTTCGCCGGCGTGCCGGGCCCGTTCGCCGAGACGGAACGGACCAGGCTCGGCGAGCTGCGCTCGACCGCCCAGGAGGAGCGCGCCGACGCGCTGCTCGCGCTGGGCCGGCACGAGGAGGTCCTGGCCGATCTCACCGCCATGGTCGCTGACCACCCGTTGCGCGAGCGGATGCGCGGGCTCCTGATGCTGGCCCTGTACCGTAGCGGCCGCCAGGCCGAAGCCCTGCGCGTCTTCGGCGAAGGACGCCGGGTACTCGCCGAGGAACTCGGCATCGACCCAGGTGCCGAGTTGTCCCGGATCCACCAGCAGGTGCTCACCATGGATCCGGGCCTCGACCTGGCCGCCCTGAACCCCCAGGACCCAGAAAACCGACAAAACCAGCACGCAACGCAAATCACGACAAATTACGAAAAACACATCAGCCAAGACGAACGGCTGGTCCCCGTCCCAGCCCAGCTCCCGTCCGACGCGCAAGGCTTCTCCGGCCGCCACGACGAGCTCGGTCAGTTGCACGGCATCGCCGCCCGTGACGCCGCGGTGCCGATCGTAGTCATCTCCGGCACCGCCGGTGTCGGCAAGACGGCGCTGGCCGTCCGGTTCGGCAGGCAGGTGGCCAGGCGGTTCCCGGACGGCCAGTTCTACCTCAACCTGCACGGCTTCGACCCGGCCCTGGCGCCGCTGGACCCGAACCAGGCGTTGCGCTTCATTCTCGACGCACTCGGCGTACCGCCGCACCGCGTGCCCGGCGACGTCGAAGGGCGATCGGCCCTCTTCCGCAGCATGGCCAACGGAAAGCGGATGCTTGTCGTCTTGGACAACGCCGCCAGCGCGGGCCAGGTGCGCCCGCTGCTACCCGGCTCGCCGGCCTGCCTGGTGGTGGTGACCAGCCGCAACGAGATGGCCGGCCTGGTCGCGGTGGATGGCGCCGAGCCGATCAGCCTGGACGTGCTCAGCTACGACGAGGCACGCGAGATGCTGGACAACCGGCTCGGGCATGATCGCGCGCTCGGCGACCCGTCGTCGGCCGATCAGATCATCGCCGCGTGCGCCCGGCTGCCGCTCGCGCTCAGCATCGCGGTCGGCCGTGTGGCCGGCCGTCCGAGGCGGTCCCTGGCCGAGGTCGCCGCCGAGCTGAAGGATGCCAAGGGCAGCCTGGATGCGCTCGAGGAAGACGATGCCGTCACCGACGTGCGCGCAGTGTTCTCCTGGTCCTACGACCAGCTCGGCGAGCCCGCCGCGCGGATGTTCCGGCTGCTCGGCGTGCATCCGGGTCCGGACATCTCGCTGACCGCCGCGGCCAGCCTGGCCGCGGTCCCGCGCGCCGAGGCCGCCGCGGCGCTGCGCGAGCTCGTGCGCACTCACATGGTGGCCGAGCCGGTGCACGCCAGGTACACGTTCCATGAGCTGCTCCGGGCCTACGCGGCCGAGCAGGCCGAACGGCTCGACTCCGACGACGAGCGGCGGGCGGCCGCGCACCGGGTGCTGGATCATTACCTGCATTCGGCCGCGTCGGCGTCGGTCCGGCTGGGGCCGCGGTCCTCAGTACGCCCGGCTCCGCCGCAGCCGGGGGTGGAGCCGGTCGACGTGTCCGACAAGGCGCAGGCCGTAGCCTGGTTCGAGGCGGAAGCCCCGGTGCTGCTGGCGCTGGTCGGCTATGCCAACCTGAGCGGGTTCAACGACCACGCCTGGCTGATCCCCTGGGCGCTGTCGCCGTACCTGAACCAGTCCGGCCGGTACCACGACTGGGTGACGAACCAGTGGGTGGCGGTGGCCGCGGCGCGCCGCCTTCGGGATCCGCGTGCGCAGGCGCACAGCCACTATCTCCTGGGATACGCGCTGTCCTCGATGGGCGACAACGAGCGGGCCGAGCCGAACGTACGGCGGGCGCTGGACCTGTTCCGCCAGCTGGAGGACCGCGGCCATGAGGCGATGGTGCTCAACGGGCTGGCGGTGATGATGGGTGAGCAGGGCAGGCATTCCGAGGGGCTGGCGATCGCGCTGGATGGCCTGCGGATGGTCAAGGCGGTCGGGTACTGGTGGCTGCAGGGCACGCTGGAGAACACTGTCGGGGAGTTCTATGCCGATCTGGGGCAGTATGACCTGGGGTTGTCGCACTGCCAGCGGGGGCTGAGCCTGAACCGGGAAACCGGCAGCCGGGTCGGCGCGGCCGAGTCCCTGCGGGTCATCGGCTATATCCACGCCAAGCGCGGCGACCTGGCCCAGGCCAGGGCGTCCTACGAGCAGGCGGTCGAGGTCTTCCGGGAATCCGGCTACCTGGTCCACGAGGCCCAGGCACTGACCGACCTCGGCGACGCGCTGGCCGCCGCGGCCAACCCAGACGGCGCCAGACAAGCGTGGCTGGCCGCGGAGGCGATCCTGGATCGCATCTCCCACCCGCTCGCCGATGAGGTCAGGTCCAGGATCGCCGGGCTCGGCGCCGGGCCTGAACCGGACCGCGTCCACAGACCAGTTACCACCGGTCGTTAGGCTGAGATAGAAACACCGACGGAGGGAAGCACGGGCTGCTTATGAAGGTGCTGCTGCTCGAGAACATCCACCCGGACGCGGCGGTGCGACTGGCCAAAGAGGGCCACCAGGTCGAAACGCTGTCGCGTGCGCTCGACGAGGATGAGCTGATCGAAGCCGTCCGCGATGTGCAGTTGCTCGGCATCAGGTCTGGCACCAGCGTCACCGAGCGCGTCCTCGACTCCGCCTCGAGCCTGCTGGCCGTCGGCGCGTTCTGCATCGGCACCAACCAGATCGACCTGGGCGCCGCCGCCCGCCGTGGCGTCGCGGTGTTCAACGCGCCGTTCTCCAACACCCGCAGCGTGGTCGAGCTCGCGCTGGCCGAGATCATCGCGATGGCCCGGCGGCTGCCCGAGAAGTACACGCAGATGCACGCGGGTATCTGGGACAAATCCGCCAAAGGCGCCCACGAAGTGCGGGGACGGCGCCTGGGCATCGTCGGCTACGGCAACATCGGCACCCAGCTCTCGGTCCTCGCCGAGAACCTCGGCATGTCCGTATATTTCTACGACATAGCCGACAAGCTGGCCCTCGGTAACGCCCGCCGCTGTTCGACGCTGCACGAGCTGCTCGAAACGGTGGAAACCGTCACTCTTCACGTGGATGGCCGCGACGGGAACCGCGGTTTTTTCGGCGAGGCGGAGTTCGCCGCGATGCGGCCCCGGTCGCTGTTCCTCAACCTGTCCCGCGGCTTCGTGGTCGATCATGCCGCACTGCGCCGCGCCATCGAGAGCGGCCACGTCGCCGGCGCGGCCATCGACGTGTTTCCCCACGAGCCGAAGGGCAGGGGTGACGAGTTCGTCTCTGAGCTGCGCGGCCTGCCCAACGTGATCCTCACCCCGCACGTCGGCGGCTCGACCGAGGAGGCGCAGCAGGATATCGGCGAGTTCGTGGCCGGGAAGCTGGCCGACTACGTGGCGACCGGCTCGACCTCGCTGAGCGTGAACCTCCCCGAGCTTGCCTTGCCCGAGGTCATCGGCGAGCGGCGCCTGGCGCACATCCACAAGAACGTGCCCGGGGTCCTGGCGTCGATCAACAGCATGCTCGCCCAGCATGGCGTGAACGTCGAAGGCCAGCTGCTGCGGACCAGGGACGACTATGGCTACGTGCTGACCGACATCGGCTCTGACTACAGCGACGAGGTGCTCGCGGAACTTCGCGCAATGCCGGTCACCATCAGGCTTCGGACGCTCCGGTCCGCTTTAAAGTCTCTTCGCACGAACGACGACCGTCTCACCCGCTGTGACCCGTAAATCCCCCAGCGGGGTGACGTATGCCGCCGAGATACCTCCGTCCACCAGGAAGGTCGCGCCGGTGATGAACGACGCGTCATCGCTGGCCAGGAAGGCAGCCGCGGCAGCGATCTCCTCCGGCTCGGCGAAGCGCCCCATTGGCACGTGCACAAGGCGGCGGGCGGCCCGTTCGGGATCGGCGGCGAACAGTTCCTGTAGCAGGGGGGTGTTGACCGGTCCGGGGCACAGCGCGTTGACCCGGATTCCCTCCCGCGCGAACTGGACGCCGAGTTCCCTGGACAGTGCGAGGACGCCGCCCTTCGACGCGGTGTACGAGACCTGGGACGTCGCTGAACCCATCACCGCCACGAATGAGGCCGTGTTCACGATCGCGCCCTTGCCTTGCTGGCGCATGTAACCTAGCGCGGCCTTGCAGCACAGGTACACCGAGGTCAGGTTGGCGTCCTGTACCCGGCGCCAGGCGTCAAGGCCGGTCGTCAGGATCGAGTCGTCGTCCGGTGGCGAGATGCCGGCGTTGTTGAATGCGACATCCACCGAGCCGTAGGCCTCGAATGCCGCGGCGAAGGCCGCCCCCACATCGGCCTCCGCCGTGACATCGGCGTGAACGAAGATTCCGCCGGTCTCCGCCGCGGTCTTCTCGCCTGCCGCGTCGTCGATGTCGACCGCCACCACGTGGGCGCCCTCGGACGCGAACCGCCGCGCCGCGGCGAGCCCGATCCCGCTCCCCGCCCCGGTGATGACGACTGTCCTGCCGGAGAAACGCATCGCAAACCCCCTATCGGTCAAATACGTTCGAAGTACCGGCGCAGCTCCCAGTCGGTGATCGCCGACCCGTACGCCGCGAGCTCGACCCGGGCCATGTTCGTGTAGTGGTCCACGACCTCCTTGCCGAAGGCCTCCCGGGCTAGCCCGGACCCGGCCCACAGCGCCGCCGCGTCCTCCAGCGTGGCGGGTACGTGCTCGGTGTCCGGTTCGGTGTATGCGTTGCCGGTTACCGGCGGCGGCAGCGGCAGCCCACGCTCCACTCCGTCGAGAGCGCTCGCCACCAGCCCGGCCAGCGCCAGGTACGGGTTCACGTCGCCGCCGGGAACCCGGCACTCCACCCGCAGCGAAGGCCCGCGCCCGACCAGTCGCAGCGCACAGGTCCGGTTGTCCGGCCCCCACGCCACCGCGGTCGGCGCGAAGCTGCCCGGACAGTACCGCTTGTAGGAGTTGATCGTGGGTGCGTAAAGCAGGGTCAGCTCGCGCAGCCCGGCCTGCATGCCCGCCACCACCGCGGCACCGGTCTCGGACAGCCCGTACTGCTCGTCACCCGCCATCACCGGTGTCCCGTCACCGGCCCGGAATGAGACGTGGATGTGGCAGGAGTTGCCCTCCCGCTCGTTCACCTTGGCCATGAACGTCAGGCTGTACCCGTGCCGGGCGGCGATCTCTTTCGCCCCCGTCTTGTACAACACGTGCTGATCCGCCGTGGTCAGCGCGTCCGTGTACCGGAACGCAATCTCATGCTGGCCGAGATTGCACTCGCCCTTAGCCGATTCCACCCGTAGCCCGGCACTGGCCATGCCGTTCCTGATGTCCCGCAGCAGCGGCTCTACCCGGCTCGTGCCCAGCACCGAGTAGTCCACGTTGTATCGATTAGCTGGAACCAGACCGCGGTAGCCGCTGTCCCAGGCCTGCTCGTACGATCCCTCGAATACTATGAATTCCAGTTCGGTACCAGCGTAACAGGTCCATCCTCGCTCGTCAACACGTTCGAGTTGTGTCCGCAGGATCTGCCGTGGCGACGGCGCGATCGGACTGCCGTCGTTCACCGAATTCACATCGGCGAGCACAAGCGCCGTCCCAGGCTGCCACGGGAGCACCCGCAGTGTGCCCATGTCCGGCGTCAGCGCGATGTCCCCGTAGCCGGTCTCCCATGAGCTGCTGGCGTACCCGGGGACCGTGTTCATATCGGTGTCCACGGCCAGCAGGTAGTCGCAGGCCTCGGTGCCGTGCTCGGCCACTTCGTCGAGGAAGAACTGCGCGTGCAGTCGTTTGCCTTGCAGCCGCCCCTGCATGTCGGTCATCGCCACCACGACGGTGTCGATCGAGCCGGCTTCGACAGCCGAACGCAGCTCGTCCAGGGACAGCATTCCTGGCATCAGGCCAGCTCCTCCAGCTCATGCTCGATTGCGGCCAGTTCTTCCGGCGTGCCCTGCACCTTGGGGCCCTTGAACCAGTTCTTCGCCGAGACCAGCCAGTAGATGCCGGCGAACCCGATGACCGCCAGTACGGCCACGACCGTGTAGTTGAAGTTGCCCCAGCCGATCGGGCTCGCCGTGGGCAGCATGAACAGGATCGTGATGAAGGCCACCCAGATGACCGCGACGATACCGACCGGGTAGCTCCACCGGCCCAGGTGCCACGGCCCGCGCCGGAAGCTCGCCCCCTGCCGGAGCCGCAGGAACGTGGGCAGCACGTAGGCGATGTACAGGCCGATGGTCGCGATCGAGGTGACCGCCGCGTAGGCCGTGTTGTTACCCAGGTAGGGCAGGGCCAGTATCAGCGCGCCGCCGGCCGCCAGCCAGATCGCATTGGTGGGGGTGCGGGTCTTCGCGTTGATCCGGTGCCAGAACGCCGACCCGGGCAGCGCCCCGTCCCGGGAGAACGCGTAGATCATCCGCGAGTTCGCGGTGACCGAGGACATGCCGCAGAACAACTGGGCCCCGATCGCCACCACCAGCAGCAGCTTGGCGCCCGTGTCGCCGATCGCGGTTGCCCAGATCTGGGCCGGCGGCACCAGCGCGCCCGTGTACGTGGAGTACTGGGCCTTCTGGATCGCGAATGTGATCCCGATCAGCAGCACCCAGCCGGCGAACAGCGACACCACGATCGACATCACGATGCCGCGCGGGCCGCTGCGGGCGGCGTTGTGCGTCTCCTCTGTCATGTGTGCCGACGCGTCGTACCCGGTGAACGTGTACTGGGCCAGCAGCAGGCCGAGCAGCAGCACGTAGAACGTGCTGTGCCATCCGGTGCCGTTGACCGTCGCGGTGAACACGTAGCTGGCCGACGCGTGCTTGGCGGGCACGAACGCGAGCACCGAGACGATGATCAGCACGCCGAGGATGTGCCACCACACGCTCACGTCGTTCAGCAGCGCGACCAGCCGGATGCCGAACTGGTTCAGCAGTCCGTGCAGGAGCAGCACGCCGGCCAGGATCAAGATCGTGACCCAGTGCGCCGTGCTGACCCCCCATTCCAGGTTCAGCAGCGCGTTGATGAAGAATGCGGCGCCGAAGTCGATGCCCGCGGTGACCGCGACCTGGCCGAGAAAGTTGAACCAGCCGGTGAACCAGGACCAGGCCGGGCCGTTCCTGCGGGCCAGCTTGGCCGACCAGTAGTACAGGCCGCCTGCCGTGGGGAAGCTGGAGCACACCTCGGCCATCGCCAGCCCGACCATCAAGGTCATGGCGCCGACGATCGGCCACCCCCACACGATGATCGCTGGTCCGCCGGTGACCATGCCGTACCCGTAGAGGGTCAGGCAACCCGACAGGATCGAGATGATCGTGAACGAGACGGCGAAGTTCGAGAACCCCGACATCCGCCTGCGTAGTTCCTGCGCGTATCCGAGTTCGTGCAGGCGCTGTTCGTCGGTGGCCAGCGTCGGCGCCGCCGCGATCTCTTCGGCCATGTCCACCACCCTCCCCAAGCGCGAACGCATATGGCTGGAATTGATCCATTGACGCATCGCGTCAGCGCAGGTGTCAAGGGCCGTTCCGGGGCGCCTCACCTTCTCATCCCATGATCATGGGTCGTTTGCGGTAACTATTCCCGCCTTTGACCCATGATCATGCTCCGGGCAGTTACTGCTTGAGGAATGCGCGCAGTAGGGCGGCCGTGCCGGCCACGTGCTCCTCCATCGCCCGCCGCGCACGATCGGAATCACCGGCCAGGATGGCGTGCACGACCCGGGCGTGCTGGATGTTCGCGTGGTCCAGGTTGCGCTCGAGCATGGGGATCGCGTTCAGCAGGTCCACCAGTCGCACGCGCGCCTCGACCACGCTGGCGGTCAGCAGCGGCGATCCCGCCGCGTCCGCGATCGCCAGGTGGAGCCGGGTGTCGGCGGCCCGATAGCTCGGCGAGCCGACCGCCCGCACTGAGGCCAGGCAGTCGGCCAGTTCCTCGCGCTGCCGCTGGGACAGGGTCGCCCGCGCGGCCATCTCGGCCGCCCCGGTCTCCACCACGCGCCGGAACGTGAGCGCGTCGTCGAGGAACCGGCCCATGTCACGGACCACTGTGGCCAGCGGCGGCGCTTCCGGCTGCCGGATCACGAACGTCCCGCCGAACCGTCCGCGCTTGGTCTCCACGTATCCGGCCGACCCGAGTTCGCGCAGCGCATCGCGGAGCGTGATCCGGCTGACACCGAGCCTGCTGGTCAGTTCGCGTTCGGCGGGCAGCCGGTCACCAGGCGCGTATATACCGAGCTTGATACCTTCCAGCAGGCGCTCGACTGTTTCCTCGAATGCGTTGCCCGTCCGCACCGCGCGGAATACCGCATCGGTAATCGCGGGTGAGCTATCCGTCACGGTCCAAGACTAGACCATTGATGCGAGGTCCGCCCGTTCGGCTGCACGCTCGGCGGCGGCCGCCACGAGAGCCCGGAACAGCCGCGAGTCGTCGCCCTGCTCGGGATGCCACTGCACGCCGAGCACGAAACCGGATATCGCGCCGAGTTCCGACGGTCCGGCCTCGATCGCCTCGATCAGCCCGTCTTCTTCCCAGGCGACCGCGGTCAGTCCGTCTCCGAGCAGGTCAACGGCCTGGTGGTGGTGGGTCGGCACGTCGAAGTACTGGCCTGACGGCAGGACCGAGGCCAGCAAGCTGCCCTCGGCGACCTGCACGGAATGCTGTCCGAATCCAGTCGCCGGGCCGTTGTGCCGCGCATGCCCGACCATGTCAGACACGTGCTGATGCAGGGTGCCGCCCCGGCAGACGTTCAGTACCTGCATGCCCCGGCAGATCGCGAGCAACGGAACCCCCAGGCTTAGCGCGCTGGTGGTCACCGCGAGATCCCAGCTGTCCCGGGAATGTACCGGTGCCTGGGTCTCCGGATGGCGTACGGCGCCGTAGCGGGCGGGATCGATGTCCGGGCCCCCCGACACCACGAGGCCGTCAAGTCCCGCGACGGTCTCCCGCGCCTCGGCATCCGTGCCGCCGGGCGGGAGCAGCACCGCGCGGCCTCCCGCGTTCCGTACCGCGTCCACGTAGACGTAGGGGAGTAGCGCGGCGCGCGCGTTCCAGCCACGCCAGGCGGCCTGATCTTCATATGTGGTAATGCCAATAACCGGAGACATGTTTCCCCTTATTGGACCGTTGGTCCGAGCGAATCACCACTACCCAGGAAGAACACCACTATGCATAGCGATCTTCCGCCCCAGGTCACCGTCCGTATTCCTGCACCCCGTGGCCGG
Organism: Streptosporangiaceae bacterium; assembly: GCA_019245115.1. Classification (GTDB taxonomy): domain Bacteria; phylum Actinomycetota; class Actinomycetes; order Streptosporangiales; family Streptosporangiaceae; genus JAFARZ01. The sequence continues at coordinate 14,149 of JAFARZ010000342.1, forward strand.
TGAGGAGGGTTTGAGTGGCGTTGGAAGACAGGTTAGCAGTGTTGCGGTCGGTGTGTTGGCGAATATTTAAGTCAACGTTGCGTGATGAACGGATTATTTATAGTACTTGGGATGATCATGGGCGTCTCGGGAACCTGCAAAGATGACGCTAAGTCATCGCCAGTTCTCGTTCGCGGGCGCGATGTTGCTCCCAGCACGGAAAATGGACGCCGCTCCGGGTGCACTCCGTCATGATCATTTCCATCGCCTGGCGGGTTCCAGCGTCGGCGGGGGTGTAAATGACCATGCGCGCGCCCGGACAACCCTGGACGGACAGGCTGGTGGAGGTCATCAGGAGCTTGTCATGGAGCGGGTGCCGGAAGACCTTGGTATAGGAGGCTGGGTAAGCCACGTCCTGAGTGGCCCACATTCTGGCGAACTCCGGGCTGGCGGCTTCCATTCGCTTGATGAACGCGGTCCAGGCGGGGTCGCCCACATGATGACCGTATGCGGCGCGGAGGTGGGCGACCATCGCGGCGCGCTGTTCTTCGCTGTTCTGGAAGGCGCGGCAGCACTCCGGGACGGTGAAGCACTGAAGGAGCGTGTTCCGCTCGGACACGGGAAGATCGGGCGTGCGCGGGAACAGGGCAGCATAGGCCTGATTCCAGGCGGCTATGTCGAAGCGTTCACTGACCACGTTCGCGGGCATGGGGTTGAGCTGGTCCAGGATCTGCTGGACCTCGGGACGGAGCTGGAGGCAGCCCCCGTCCGGGACGGCGCCCTCCGGCACTTCGGCCAGGCGGAACAGGTGCTGCCGCTCCACCGCGTCCAGCTGGAGTGTCTTGGCTACCGCGTCAAGAACCTGGACGCTGGCATGTATCGGGCGGCCCTGCTCCAGCCAGGTGTACCAGGTCACCCCCACCCCGGCCAGCTGGGCCACCTCTTCACGGCGCAGCCCCGCCGTGCGGCGGCGCTGACCGGCCGGCAGGCCGACGTCTTCGGGGGAGATGCGCTCGCGGCGGCTGCGCAGGAAAGCGGCCAGTTCGGTGCGCCGTGCTTCGCTCACAGTTCCCATGGTGGTCGTGTTCCTCCCGGGTATCCAGGTGGCGTCAATACCAGGATAAACAGGCACCTGGTACCTGGATAGGACTTCCGCCAAGCTTAGTGGCATGACGAACATATTGACCAGAGGCGCCCAGATACGGACGGCGCTGATCCCTGAAGACCGTCCCGTTCGCCCTGGTCTCGTGCTGGCGATCGTGCTGGTCGGCCAGTTCATGGCCGTCCTCGACGCCTCTATTGTGAATGTCGCCGCTCCGTCTATTCACGCCAGCCTGCATGCCTCGGGTGCGAGCCTGCAGCTCATCGTGGCGGGATACACGATCACCTACGCGGTGCTGCTGGTGACCGGCGCCCGGCTCGGTGACATCCTCGGGCACCGCCGGATGTTCCTCGCCGGGGTGGTGGCGTTCACGCTGGCCTCGCTGGGCTGCGGCGTGGCGACCACGTCCGGCGCCCTGACCGGCCTGCGCTTCGTCCAGGGCGCGGGCGCGGCGCTGCTGATCCCGCAGGTCCTCAGCCTGATCCAGCGCACCCACACCGGTCCGGCCCGGGTGCGCGCGATGGCCAGGTACGCGGCGGTGATCGCGGGCGGCGCTGTGGTTGGTCAGGTGGCCGGTGGCCTGCTGATCAGCGCGAACCTGTTCGGCTGGGATTGGCGTCCGGTGTTCCTGGTCAACGTGCCGATCGGCGCGGTGCTGGTCGGCGTCGGGATGCGTGCCCTGCCCCACGGCAAGGGTGAGCCGGGCCGGACTCTCGACCTGGGCGGTCTGGCGCTGCTGACCCCCGCCGTCCTGGCGGTCGTGCTGCCGCTGGTGCTCGGTCAGCCCGAGAACTGGCCCACCTGGGGGTGGATCGCGATGGCGGCCAGCGTCCCGCTGATCGGGGCGTTCGTGCTGGCCGAGCGCCGGGTGTCCGCACGCGGCGGCACGCCCCTGATCCCGGGCCGGGTCATGACGCTGCCCGGTGTCACGGTCGCGATCGCGGCGCTGTTCGCGGTGATGGTCTGCTTCGGCGGGTTCTTCTTCGCCTTCGCGCTGCATCTCCAGGACGGCCTCGGCGACTCCGCGCTGCGCGCCGGACTCACGTTCGCCCCGTCCGCGGCCACGTTCGGGCTGGTGAGCCTCAACTGGCGGAGGCTGCCCGCGGCAACGCACAGCGCACTGATCGTCGTCGGCTTCGTGCTGGTCGCGATCTCGATGGGGCTGATGGCCGCGCTGCTGCACTCCGGTGGCTCCGGCGGCGTCGCGCTTTACCTGACCGCCGCGCTGACCGGTGCCGGCATGGCCGCCGCGTTCAGTCCGCTGATGACCCGCGTCCTGCTGCGTGTCCCGGTGGAACTGGCGGCCGACGCGACCGGCGTCGTGGTGACCGTCAACCAGCTCGGCATCGTGGTCGGGGTGGCCACCTTCGGCACCCTGTACCTGAACCTGGCTGGCCATCTCCCGGCTCATGCCAGCGCCCTGACCTTCCGCCACGCCTCCGCCCACGCTGAGGCGGTCACGCTGCTGGCCCTAGGCGCCCTGGCCGTCGTCGGCGCCGTCCTGGCCGCAATCCATGTGGCCGAACGCCGCGGCCGGAGGCCCAGGCCAATCCAACACCGACACACGGCTCACACCTGACTGGCAACCGTTTGCGCGGTACGATCTGGCCAGGGACATGCCCTAGGGCCTGCGGGGTGCTGTCGTTGGCTGGCGGAGGTCAAGGGTGGAGCAGGCGTGGCAGACCAGATGTGGCTGACCAGGCGGCGGGCCCTGGCCGCACTGGGCGGGTTCGCGACCGCGGCCGCCGCGGGAGCGCTGGTCACCGGCGATGGCAATGCCGCGTGGTCGCCTCAGGAAGAGGTGGCCGGCGCCATGGCCGTCACCACCGGGTACGCCCCGGACGGGCTCGCCGGCCGGACCACGGCCTTCGCCCTGCGTGACGTCACCTTGCTGGACAGCCCGTTCCGGCAGAACCAGGCCCGGAACACCGCCTACCTGTTGTTCCTGGACCCCGACCGCATGCTCCGCCCGTTCCGCCTCAATTACGGCGTACCCACCACCGCCCAGCCGTGCGGCGGCTGGGAGGATCCGCAGTCGCAGGTGCGCGGGCACACCACCGGGCATCTGCTGTCCGCGCTCGCGATCACCTACGCGAATACCGGCAGTGCCGAGGCACTGGAACGTGGCCAGTACCTCGTCGCCCAGCTCGCCATGCTCCAGGCCAAGGCGAAGGCAGCGGGCTTCAACCCCGGATACCTCTCCGCCTTCCCCGAGTCGTTCTTCGACATCCTGGAGGCCGGGAAGAGCGTCTGGTCGCCCTACTACATGATCCACAAGTACCTGGCCGGACTGATCGACCAGTACCAGCTGGCCGGGGACGACGCTGCCCTCCAGGTCGCCACCCGGCTCGGCGACTGGGTGGCCTGGCGCACCGCCCGGCTGCCGTACACGCAGATGCAGATGGTGCTCCAGACGGAGTTCGGCGGAATGCCCGAGGCGCTCGCGAACCTGTACGCGATCACCGGCGTCGAACGCTACCTGGCCGCCGCGCAGCGGTTCTATCACGCGGAAATACTCGATCCGCTCGCCGCGGGCATCGACCCGCTGGCCGGCGTGCACGCAAACATGACCGTGCCCAAGATCGTGGCATGCGTCCGGATGTGGGAAGAGCTGGGATCGAGCGCTCTCGCGTCGAAATATCACGATATAGCCGTCAATTTCTGGAACATGGTGACCCAGCACCACTCCTACGTCAACGGCGGCGCCAGCAACTACGAGCATTTCCAGGCGCCCGACGCGGTCGCCACCCAGTTGTCCAACTTCACCTGCGAGAACTGCGTGGGCTACAACATGCTCAAGCTCACCAGGCTGCTGTACTTCCATCAGCCGCGCCGCGTCGACCTCATCGACTACTACGAGCGGGCGCTGTTCAACCAGATGCTGGGGGAGCAGGACCCGACGTCGCCGCACGGCTTCAACTGCTATTACACCGGCCTGTCGCCCGGGGCGTTCAAGCGCCAGCCGCTCAACTACTTCCCGTCCGGCGACCCGAACGTATACGCCACCGACTATGACACGTTCACCTGCGACAACGCGACCGGCATGGAAACGCAGGCCAAGTTCGCCGACACGATCTACGCCCGCGACTCCCAGGGCCTCTACGTCAACTTGTTCATCCCGTCCGAGGTCCGGCTGGCTGATCTTGGCCTCCACCTGCGCCAGGAGACCGGCTTTCCCGATAAACCCCAGATCCTTATAACGACGGTGGCTGGCGCAGCGGTCATCTCCCTTCGCGTCCGGGTGCCGTCGTGGACGTCGGGTAAACCCCTGGTCAAGCTCAACGGCTCGGTGGTGGGTGATCTACGCGATGCCGTGCCGGGTGGCTGGGTCACGATCCAGCGGTTGTGGCAGGCGGGAGACAAGCTCGAGGTCACGCTGCCGATGGCGGTCGCGTTCGACCGGGCGCCCGACCAGCCCCGGGTGCAGGCGGTCACCTACGGCCCGGTGGTGCTGAGCGGCGTCTACGCCACCGATCCGGGCCCGGCGCTGCCCACGCTCGACGTCACGTCGGTGCAGCGCACTAATGCGGCGCCGATGACGTTCTCGGCCAACGCCGACGGCAAGCCGGTCACCCTGGTGCCGGTTGCCCGCGCCGCCCATCAGTACTACACCGTCTACTGGCAGACCTGACACCGAACGAGGTGGCTACCAGCAGCCAGGCGGCGAGCGCCACCCAGATCATGAACCGGGCGAGCGGGCCCATGAATGTCAGGTGCGCCGCTTTGCCGAACGTCAGCGTGGCCACGGAGTACATGCCGAGCGGGAAGACCACGCTCCACAGCGGCGGCTCGTAGGTCAGCGGCCAGTGGTGCCCGACGTGGCGCCAGATCCCGAGCACGATGAGCAGCGGGATCCACCAGGTTCCGAACGCCCACATGGCGAACGAGAACCCCTCGACGAACCCGCCGGCCGCCTGCCTGACCGGGAGCGTGGCTGGAAGCCGGAGGATGTCCGCTCCGGCCAGCACGGTGATCGCGGTGGCGCCCATCAGGATCCAGTACGGCGGACCCAGCGCCTCCGGCGTCATCGGTATTGTCAGCCAGCGCAGCAGGATCAGCGAGACAAGCAGCAGATACAGCAGCAGCCCGACGCTCCATAGCGCGATGCCGATGGTCGCCAGCAGCGCGGACTGCGACCGCCACGCGGACACCATGGTTGACGCCGCGACCGAGATGGATTGCGTGCCGACCACCCACAGCAGCCAGCCGCCGTTGACACCGCCGAGCACCGAGTCCTGGGCGCGGCCGACCAGCAGCCAGGCTGGCAGACCGTACGTCAGTACCAGCCACACCGCGGCGGCCAGGCCGCTCAGGATCGCGGTGGCCAGCGGATGCCCCGCGGCCGCGAGCCGTACACCGAGCACGTCCAGGGCGGCCACGATGGTGAAGAAGCCGAACACGCGTTCCGGGGTCCGCACGTCGGCTGCCACGTTGGCACGAAACAGGGCGAGCCGGACGAGCAGCGCGGCACCGAGCACGACGAGCCCGCCCGCCGCGATGGCGAGCAGTGCCCGGGACAGCCACGACGGTCCGAGCGCGGACATGCCGGACGAGATGATGCCGGTAGCCATGACGAACGCGAAGTATCCAGGATGCAGGTCCCGCACGGCATCCATCAGTACGGGACGCGGTAGTCGTAGCCGTGGCCGGACGGGGGTGGTCCGGATTCCCACGCACGGTGCACCTGCTCGAGTTCATCGGTCTGCTGAGCCTCCCAGGTGATGATCCCGTCTTTGACGTACACCTTCCATGAGCATGACCCGGTGCGGTTCACCCCGTGCGTCGAGCGGACTTGCTTGTCGTGCCGCCACCGCTCGTGGTAGAACTCCTCGCTACCTCGGCCGCCCCGTCGGTGCACTTCGCGTTGATCATCTGATGGGGTACCCGGCGAGAAGAATTGCGCCGTCCGCAGCAGCGACTCGACGGGCTGGCCATCGGGCAACAGGCTCCCCATCTTTCTCCGATCTCATTTAGTCAGTCCACGGGTCCACCGCGGCGCGATATCCCAACTCTCCCCCGAGGTACTGCCGGAAACACTTTGGACCTTCCGCGGGACCAGATCAGTCGTAGCGCAACGGGTGTAGTCTTCCCGGATCGGCGACTCTCGAGGAGGAGATGGGATGCCGGCCAGGCAGCGGAATCCGCGTGGACAGGGAGAAAGGCTGCGGAATGACATCATCGGGGCGGCCAGCCGGCTGCTGGCGGACCCCGCCTCCCCGCCGCTGACGCTGCGAGCGGTGGCACGCGAAGTGGGCGTGGCCGCGACTTCGGTGTATCTGCACTTCGACGACGTCGATTCGCTGATCCTGGCGGTGGCCGAACGCGGGTTCGGTGAGCTGGTGAAGCTCCAGGACGAGGCCAGGGACGCGGGCGCGACCGCCTGCGAGCGGGTTCGGGCCGGGTGTATCGCCTATTGCCAGTTCGGCATCACGTACCAGGGGCATTACCAGGTGATGTTCGCGCGGCCGCTGCTATCGCCGGAATCCGTGCCGCCCGGGCAGTTCCCCGGGTACGCGGTCTTCCAGCAGCTCATCGACGCGGTATCGGAATGTGTCGGCCGGGAATCGGGGGATCCGGAGTCATTCCGGACCGCCATGCTCATCTGGCAGCAGTTGCACGGCATGGTCAGCCTGCGGATCTCCCGCCCCGCATTCCCATGGCCATCGCTGGACGAAACCGTCCCCGACGTGGTCAACCGCATCCTAGCCTCGGCCACCGCCTCTCCCTCGGCCTCGCTGCCGCACGCGGTGAATGTGCCATCGCACCCCCTCTAGAGGCTGTTACCTGCGCTCGGTGCTGGGCTGGTGTCAAGTTGCCGGGGCGGCGGCGTGTCGTCCCGTGGTGGTGTGGCTGTTGTGGGACGATACCCCTTGTGAGGAAATGGATACAAACA
>JAFARZ010000413.1 GCA_019245115.1 Streptosporangiaceae bacterium
ACGAGAAGCAGAAGTTCCCGCGTTGCTGCCCACTCCTCGGCGGTCAGGTCGAACACAGAAGCCCGGTGAACTTTCGGGACAAGGGCGCCGGCGCCTGGCATGACGTCGGGCGGATCACGGGGGTCTCTGGTCGAGGTGTAGATGCAGAACTCGTTCTCGAAGTACAGGTCCGCCTCGCGCAGCCTGTCGTGATCGCAAAAGACACAGCCTTCGGTCATAGGACCGTTCTACTCGCCGACCGGGAGTGAGTGGACGAATTGAGCCATCGTCTCGCCCGGCCGTCCGCGAAGCCAACTGCGGACCTCAACTCACGAACCGTCCGCTGAGAACCGGACCCTGGTAATCCCGTGCCCGCCGAGTGCCTTTCGCGGTTCCCGGTGTTCTCTTGCCGCGGTGGCCGCTACGGGCTTGCGCCGCTGCACGGCCCGGGCCGCCCGCAGGACAGAGAACACGACGGCCGGGGCTTCGCCGGCGATCACGAGCACCGTCAGCCGCTGCGGGTGGCGCAGGCCCGACCGCACGCCGGTGACCATCCCAATGCCAGTGGTAGCAAGGCCGAACCACGATTGCTGGCGGGCCGTCAGTGCGTGCGTTCCGGCGGCGGCTTCCTTTGGGTTCAGCTGGAGCAACCGGTCCCGTTGCTGCCGCCGGATAGGTTCCACCTCGGCCAGGGTCGGCGCTTCGGTGCCCAGACCCCACGCCACCAGCCCGGAGCCAGCAGCGACCGCCCACGCTGCCAAGGCCCGCTGCCGCCGCCCGGCGGCGCAGTGCCCGGCCCCGACGGCAGCCTGCGTAACAACCGGGGCGACACGGGACACCCACTCGAGCGTCCCCGAAGGCCTGGTCCCGTCCAGAGTGAGCATAATGGCCACCCGCCGCAACTGGGCCTTGCTGTCATCACGAGCCATCCCGGCATTGTCGCCCCGGCGGCGCGTGGGTGCCAAGCTCGCTGCCGCCGGGCACAATCGGGGGGTGGAGTTGTTCACTAGCTGGCACGACTGGGCGGTCGTCGAGCCGGAGGTCAGAAGGATCCTGCCGGCGGAAACGGCCGGCCGGGTCGCGGACGCGGTGCGATTCGCAACCTCGTGGCACGGGGACCAGCGGCGGCCGACCGGCGTGCCGTACCTGGAGCACCTGCTAGAGGCGCTCGAGGTGCTCGTGCGGGGCGCGGGGGTGCGCGATCCGGACGTGCTGTGCGCGGCCGTCCTGCATGACGTGGTCGAGGACACGCCCTGCACGACCGCCGAGATAACGGAACACTTCGGCCCGCGGGTGGCCGAACTAGTGGGCTGGGTGACTATCCCGGAAACGGCCCCGGGCGAGGACAAGAAGACCGTCAAGGACAGGTACCTGCGCCGGCTCAAGGATGCCCCAGCCACCGCGCGCATGGTCAAGCTCGCGGACCGGGCCAGCAACGTGCAGACGCTGCGCAACCTGAAGCCGGAAAAGCAGCGCGAGTACTACGCCCAGACAGTCCAGCACATCATGCCGCTGGCCGGCGACTTCCCCTGGTTCGCGCGCTGGTACGCCGAATGGCGCGAGGATCACGCGGACCTGGAAACGTAATCCCTGAGCCGCCACCGCGACCGGCGGGGGCGGCGCGGATCTGGCGTTGCCGTGCCGGCCCGCTCTGGTCACCAGCAGCCAGATCACCAGCGTGGCCGGATAGATGAAGTAGCCGAATCGCGTAGACGGCGCGAGCACGAACATCAGCGACAGGCCTAGCACCAGCCGCCACACCGCGGCGGACACGTCCCGCGGCGGCCTGATCACCAGCGATGCGGCGATCGCCACCCCCGACGCGATCAGGAGCGCCACCACCACCGCATGACCGAGATGTCCGGTCTGGGCGAGAAGATGCCCGGGAAGCGGACTGGCCGCGTCGGATTTCACGCTGGCCAGGCCGAGCGGGAACAGGATCGTGTTCTTCACCAGCGCCCCCGGCTTGGTCACCGCGAACGGGCCCACGCACACCACCACGACGGCCAGGGCCAGCGCGAGGAACCGCAACGCGGCGCGTTTACCGTCCCTGACCACGAGCAGGGCGACGGCGACAGCCAGCGCCGGCCATGCGGTGGCTTTCATCGAAGAGGCGATGCCGAGCGCGACACCCGCCGACAGCTCACTGCCGGGCCGCCACAGGAACGCGAAACCCAGGCACATGAAGGCGACCATCGGCACATCCGTACCGCCAACGGCGAGCTCGAACGCGATGACCGGCGAGGCCGTCATCAAGATGGCCCAGCGACGCCAGTCCTTCGCCCCTCCCACCGACAAGGCGACGGCGAACACCGCGAAGAACACGAGGCCGAACCAGATTCTCGGGTCGGTAAACGCGTTGTGGCCGAAGATGGCCTGCGGCACGCCGAACGCCGCCATCAGCGGCAGGTAGGGGTTGTAGTCGTTGGGATCCGTAGTCCCCGCCAGCACCTGAGCGCTCTTATACGGGGTGCCGTGCCCGATCAGCGTCTTGGCGGAGCGAGCCACCACGGTGACCTCGGGCTGACCCTGACCGTGCCATGCCATCCAGACCAGCGGGACGAGAATCGCCCCGCAGACAATCGCGGCAAGCCCGACATCGACTCCGGTCCTGGACTTCCACGCCATAACCACCAAGGCGGCGGCCGCATAGGCGCTGGCCGCGGCGACCCCCCACAGCCGGTGCAACGGATTGCCGCTGAACAGCGAAACTCCCCCCGCGAACAGCGCGCACACCACGAACCCCGCGACCAGCCAGGCACGCGGCAAGCGCAGCACGGACTGCCACGGCAGGCTGCTCCCCCAGCGAGCTTCCATAATTTCGATGCTAACGGACGCACCTTGCTCACCTGGTACCCAACCGGCAGGAGTGACCAGCCAAACCGGTCGCTGGCCAGGCCCCACAGGCCCCGCGAAAAGACCAGCGTCGCGATCACGGCCGCGGCGCCGACGACGACCAGGTACCAGGCGCCGTAGGCGGACAGCGACTCCTGCAAGGCGAACAGCACCAGCGCGCCCAGGACCGGTCCCTCGATCGTGCCGATGCCGCCGATCAGCACCATGAACAGCATGTACACGCTGTACTGGATGTTGAACACCGAGGTCGGTTCCACGTACAAGGTCTGGAGCGCGATCACCGCGCCCACCGCCCCGGCGCCGCCCGCCGCCATCAGGTACGCGAGCCGCCTGATCCGCCGCACCCGGACCCCGGCGCTGGCCGCCGCGACCGGATCGCTGCCCGCCGCCCTCGCGTCCAGCCCGAAAACCCGCCGGACCAGCAGGTACACCCCGGCGACGCACACAACCGCCACGGCGAGCGTCGCCCAGTAGATGAGCGCCTCACGCAGCACCGGCCCGTAAACAGCCAGCCCTGGCACGCTCACCCCGGTCGTGCCGCCCACCGACGGCGACAGGGTGACCGCGATCTGGAACACCGCCGCGATCACCAGCGTGGCCACCGCGAAATAGCCGCCGGACAGCCGCAGCACCAAGACCGACACCGGCAGCGAGACCACGCAGGCGGCCACGCCCGCGCACACGATCCCGGCCAGCGGGTTCACGCCGTGCGCCGCGACCAGGTACAGCGCGTACGCGCCGACGCCCAGGTAGGCGTGCTGGCCGAACGAAGTGAGCCCGCTGAACCCGGCCAGCAGGTTCCACAAGCTGGCCATGGCGACGAACGTCAGCAGCGTGATCAGCGGCTGTTCCGCCGGACCGCCCCACACGTAGGGCACCGCGACCAGGACCAGCACGACGACGGCCGCCAAAACCGCGAACCATGAAGCCGTCCGGCTCCACCGGCTCACCGCCACCGGCGCCTCGGCCCAGGCAACCTGACCGGTAGCCGCCCTCATCCGAGGGCTCCGGCTTCGCGAGCCTCCTGATGGCTGGTGAACAGGCCCGCCGGACGGATCGCGAGCACGGCCAGGAACAGCAGGTGCACGGCGAGCACCGCGTAGGCCTGGTTGACCTGGCCGACCACCGACTGGGTGATGCCGAGCGCCATCCCGCCCGCCAGCGTGCCCCACAGCGACCCGATGCCGCCGATCACCACCGCCTCGAACGCGAAGATCAGCGTCCCGGAACCGGCGAACGGGTCGAAGGTGCCTATCGTGCCGATAAACACCCCGGCCAGGGCGGCGGTGCCGACCGCGACCCCGGCCACCGTGGCGAACAACGGAAGCACCCGGATCCCGACCAGCCGGGCGGTGTCCGGATCGTCGGCGGTGGCCCGCACCTTCCGGCCCCAGGACGTC
>JAFARZ010000379.1 GCA_019245115.1 Streptosporangiaceae bacterium
CGTGCGAGGGAGGCCCTGGCCGACGCGCTGGGCGTCGACCCCTCGCCGGAGCTGTCCGCTTTGCACGTCGCGCTGCTACGGGGCGAACTGGGACAGCGGGAGGACTCTGCTGGTCAGACAGGGCGGAAGACCAACCTGCGCGCCGAGTTGACCAGCTTCGTCGGCAAGGGCGCCGATGTCGCCGTGGTCCGTGAGCTCATCGCCGAACACCGGCTCACCACCCTGATCGGGCCGGGCGGTTCAGGCAAGACCAGGCTGGCCACGGAAACCGCGCGCACGCTGCTCCGCGACCTGCCGGACGGGGCCTGGATGGTGGAGCTCGCGGCCATCGGCGCCGACGGTGACGTGGCGCAGTCGACGCTCGCCGGACTGGGCCTGCGGGATGCGCTGCTCGGCGGGACACCGAACGCGGAACCGATAGACCGGCTCATCGCCGCGATCCGCGAGCGCGAGACGCTCGTGATTCTGGACAATTGTGAGCACGTGATCGAGTCGGCGGCGGTGTTCGCCCACCGGGTGCTCGGGGAGTGCCGACGGCTGCGGATCCTGGCCACGAGCCGGGAACCGCTCGGCATCACCGGTGAGGCGCTGTGGCTGGTCGAGCCGCTGGCCCTGCCGGATGAGCACCCCAGCCGCGCCGAGATGGAGTCCTCGCCGGCCGTCCAGTTGTTGCGGGACCGGGCCCGCGCGGTGCGCCAGGATCTCGCGGCCGACACAAGCACGTTGGCGACGATGGTGCGCGTCTGCCGGGCGCTGGACGGGATCCCGCTGGCGATCGAACTGGCCGCGGCCAGGTTGCGCACGATGTCCCTCGATCAGCTCGCCCACCGGCTCGACGACCGGTTCCGCCTGCTGACCAGCGGCAGCCGCACCGCGTTGCCGCGGCACAGGACGCTGCGCGCGGTGGTCGACTGGAGCTGGGAGTTGCTCACCGACGCCGAACGGATGGTGTTGCGCAGGCTCTCGGTATTCTCCGGCGGGGTGAGCCTGGAAGCAGCCGAGCGGGTCTGCGCCTGGGATGCGGTCGAGCAGGAGCAGGTGCTCGAGATGCTCATCTCGCTGGCCGAGAAATCGCTGCTGCTCACCGGAGCCGACAGCGCCCCGCGCTACCGGATGCTCGGCATGATCAAGGAATATGCCGCCGACCGGCTCGCCGAGGCGGGGGAAGCGGACCTGGCGCGCCATGCGCATCTCGCCTGCTTCACCGAACTCTGCGAGACCGCGGAGCCGCATCTTCGCCGTGCCGGGCAGCTGGAGTGGCTCGTCACGCTCGAGGCCGAGCACGACAACATCGTTTCCGCGATGCGTGGTGCACTGGCCGCCGGCGAGGCGCACGCGGCGATGCGGCTCGCGGCGGCCGCCGGCTGGTACTGGTGGCTCGGCGGGCACAGGGCCGAGGGCATCGAGCTGATCACCGCGGCCGCCAGCCTGCCCGGCGAGGTGAGCGACGAGATCCGGGCCATCGTGTACGCGTTTGTCGTGATGTTCCTGACCTCCGGGCGGGGCGACGAGCACCAGGCGGAGGAGTGGATCCACCAGGCATACCGGTTCAGCCAGCGCAGCCAGCGCCGCCACCCGGCGCAGGCCCTCGTCGTGCCGCTGGAGCGCATGTTGCAGGCACCGGACGCATTCTTGCCAGCGTGGGAGTCGCTGCTGGACGATGAGGACCCCTGGGTACGCGCCCTGGCCCGGCTGCAGCTCGGCAAGATGCGGATCATGCTCGGCCAGGGCGGGCGGGACGCGGACGCTCATCTCGAAAAGGCGCTTGCCGAGTTCCTGGCCCTCGGCGAACGGTTCGGGATCTCGTTCGCCCTGACCGAGCTGGCGGACCGGATCGCCGTGCGCGGCGAGTTCGCCGGTGCGTGCGAGCATTACGAACAGGCAATTGCGGTCGTCACCGAGGTCGGTGCCATCGAGGATGTCATCCGGATGCGGTCGCGACAGGCTCGGCTGTACTGGCTGCTCGGCGACAAGGAGTCCAGCGCGGCTGCCATCGCGGGGGCGCAGCGGTGCGCGGAACGGGTCACCTGGCCGGACGCGCTGGCGGAGCTGGCCCTGTCGAAGGCGGAACTCGCCCGTTGGAACGGCCACGCCGAGGAGGCACGCCGGCAACTCGGCGTCGCGGCCGCCATCCTGGGCGACGACGCGGAGCAGGCGGGCATCCGCGCGGTGACACACGACCTGCTCGGCTACCTGGCCGGGGATCTCAGCGAGGCCCGTGCGCACCGCGCAGCGGCCTGTCAGGCGGCGTCCGAGGCGGGACACGCACCAATGATCGCGCAGGTACTCGTCGGAGTCGCGGACCTGGCCCTCCGCGGCGGCCAGTACGAGCAGGCCGCGCGGCTGCTCGCGGCCAGCGCCGGCGTGCGCGGCCTGCCGGACCGCTCCCACCCGGACGTGGCCCGGATCGAGCAGGCCGCGCGGCATCGCCTCGGCGATGCACGGTTCGCCGAGGCGACACGGGAGGGCACGCAGACGGACTGGTCTGAGCTGGTGACGGTCACGCTCGCCTCGTGAGCGGGGCAAGCGCCCGTGTCAGGTGCGTGACAGGTGCCTGTCAGGCCGGGCGCCGATGCCCGGGTACGGGTCGGCGCGAGCGACCGGACCGACACCGTCGCAGCAAGCTGACCCGATTCGCCGTCGCGAAACCGATTGGGGGCTAGGTCATCGGGGCCACACCGGCATAACGTCGGGTTATGGCAGGTTCGGATGATCAGCACCCGCGCTGGGTGAAGGTCCTGGACCAGGATCGGTGCATCGGCTGTCACGCGTGCACCACGGCGTGCAAGAGCGAGAACGAGGTCCCGCTCGGGGTCACCAGGACCTACGTGAAGTCGGTGGAGATCGGGGTGTTCCCCCAGGTGCGCCGGGCGTTCCAGGTGACCAGGTGCAACCAGTGCGCCGACGCCCCCTGTGTCAGCGCGTGCCCGACCCAGGCCATGTACCGGCGCGAGGACGGCATCGTCGACTTCGACAAACAGATCTGCATCGGCTGCAAGGCGTGCATCGCGGCCTGTCCCTACGACGCGATCTTCATCAACCCGGAGGACGACTCCGCGGAGAAGTGCAACCTGTGCGCGCACCGCCTCGACGTCGGCCTGGAGCCGGCCTGCGTGACGGTCTGCCCCACGCAGGCCATTCTGGTCGGCGACCTGAACGACCCGGATTCCGCCGTCGCGCAGATCGTGCAGCGCGATCCGGTTGCGGTGCGGCGGCCGGAGAAGGGCACCCGGCCCGGGGTGTTCTATAAGGGGGCGCATCAGGCCACGCTGGATCCGCTGGCCGCCCGCCGCCCGGACGGCGGTCTTTTCGCCTGGGCCACCCAGGGAGGCGAGGCCGACCCCGGCCACGTCACCAGCGGTCATCCGGGGCGGCCCAACTCCAGCGCGGAGGCGCTGCTGTCCTACG
>JAFARZ010000441.1 GCA_019245115.1 Streptosporangiaceae bacterium
ATCAAACGTGCTGTCCCGATGGGGCAGGGCCATCTGTGGAGCCTGGCGAGCAACGCGCTCCTCCGCCTGAAGAACATGCCGGGCATTGTCCGCGGATTCTTCGCGGACCCGCATTTGTCATATCTCTGGAGTTGATCTTCCCGGGGGGAATAGGGTCCGGAAACTTATATTCTCATTAGTAGCTGCACCGCAAGCTCAGCAGCGCGCTCCGGTGCCATCGCCTTCCCGGCCGTTAGCTCATGACCCCTGACAGCGAGCTTCCCCGCCTCATCCCAGGGCAGCGCAAGTACCCGGCTCGCGACTGCTGTCAGATATAGATGCCGGGTATCAGCATCACGCTTGAGAACGGTGATAACTTCATCAGAGATATCGGCAGGACCTAGCTTTGCGAGTATTCCGGCGCTATTGACGCGCAGAACCGGAGTCGCCCCGTCACGCATCCATCGCGTAAGTACCGGAACGCATGAATTCTCATGCTGGACGAAACGGCGGATAACCTGATCAGTATCGTGTGACGTCTGGGTCGTCGCCAGCAAATCGGTACTGCCCTGAGCCAGATCGGAGAATATGCGCTGAGCGACGAAAAAATCTATCAACGACGGGTGCGCGAAAGAGTAGTTATTGCCGCTGTCTGCTGCGGCACACGTACCTCCATCGCTGTCCACTGACAGACAGCCGGGAGTTATTCCGCATGCCAGCGTGCGCCCGGCGGGCGTCACAGACAAGGCCGTTCCGGGTGTTTCCCGTTTCCTCTTTGCTGTGCTGCGCCTACCGGAGGGCGAGTAGGGCGAATATGCCGCCTTGGACGGGGCGGGCCTGGAAGGCCACTTGCTGGCCGTTGATCGTGTCATAGAGGTCGCTGAACGCGACACGGCTCGGAGTGGTGCTGGCGTAGGTGTACACGTCGTCGATGAGCTGCTGCTTGATCGGGTAGGCGGACAGCCAGGCCGCGGTGAACAGCTCCCAGTCGGACTTGGCGTAGCTGTGCGGTATCTGCAACGGCAGGCCGAACTGGTTGCGGACCGTCTGGTACCACGCGGCCTGCTCGGCGGCGACGGACGCCGGGACCAGGCCGGTGCGCAGCAGACGGTCGGCGTAGGCGTTGTAGGTGGTCCCCCAGGTTCCGTTCCCGCCGCCGGATCCGTTGTAGGTGAGGTCCAGGTGCTTGCCCGACGGATCCTGGGCACTGGTCAGCCAGTAGCCGATGAACTGGCTGGCCAGGCCCTGGTAGTGGGTGGCATCGGAGGTATTGCCGGCCGCCGCGGCGATCTGGGCCATGGCGGCGACGGCGACGATCCCCTTGAGGGCCAGGTTGACGCTGTGCGCGATCGATCCGGCGAAGTCATCGGTCTGGTTCTGGAAACCCGGGTCGGGGAGGTTGACGACGAGATAGTCGGCCCACTGCTTGAGGATCTTGTAGTGGGCTGTCGCGAACGACTTCGCGGACGCCGGCGCCTTCTTCAGGTATGCGGCCGTCATGATGAGCATGTTGCCGGACTCCTCGACCGGCATGTCTTCCTCGGCGCCGTTGTTGTGCCCGGATGCCACCGGATAAGCGGAGCCCAGGTCGTGTTCGGCGAATGTCTTGGGCCAGCCGCCGGTTTCCGCATAGGCGAGCAGCGGCTCGAGCAGCAGGCCGAGATAGGCGGGGTCGGCGTAGACCCAGGCCGGCGAGGCCGGGTACATGACATCGACCGTCGAGACGTTGCCGTCGCTGGAGATCTCCTTCAGCAATGCCCACGGCTGGCCGCCGGGGCCGGCCACCAGTTCCGTCCCCCCGTATGCCTGACGGAGCGAAATAGCGCACAGGCCCGCATACGCCGGACCGCCGGAGGCGCGCGCGTCGCCGTTCACCCGGGCATCCAGGGCATCGGCCCGGCGGCGGGCCGATGCCAGGTCGGCGTGGAAGAAGCCGGCCATGTCCTGCCAGCTGGAGAAATAGCTGGTCCACAGGGGCTGAAGAGTCTGGCCGAGATAGCTGACCGCCGGGGTGCGCACCTGCCCGATGGACAGCGGCACGGTGACGGGCGAGCCACCCACGCGCCCGAGGTCGGCGCAGAAGGCGAACACCGGCCAGTTGTCGCTGATCGCACGGTAGTTCGTGTCGTTGCCGTTGGTCAGTGACCCGTTGGCCACGAACTGGCCGCGGACGACGATGTCCTGCCCCGACTGGTAGGTCAGGTTGCCCGCCGCGGGAGCAGACCACACCACGGTGCCCCACGCCGCGAGCTGGCCCTGCTCGGTGAGCGGATGCTGGTCCCGCAGCTGCACGGTCCAGGCCCGCAGCGAACTGTCCGAGTAGGGCGCCCAGGTGATCACCTGCGACACGTCGCCACTCGTCCACTCCCCGGAGATGTCGGCGTAGAGCTGGACGTCATGTGCCTGGCCGTCGATACTGTGCACGGTGATGACCAGGTAGCTCATGGGGATCGACTGGCGGCGCGGGTCCCCGGGCTCGACGGGGGAGAAGAACTCGGCGGTGAGC
This sequence comes from Streptosporangiaceae bacterium, assembly GCA_019245115.1. Lineage (GTDB taxonomy): Bacteria > Actinomycetota > Actinomycetes > Streptosporangiales > Streptosporangiaceae > JAFARZ01. The sequence continues at coordinate 2,486 of JAFARZ010000441.1, forward strand.
GAGATGCCGCCGCCCACCAGATGGAAGCGCGAGCGCGTGGCGGTGACCTCGAGCAGCGTCTGCCGGAGGGCATGCTCGAAACCGGTGACCGTCGACGGGGAGCCGCTGTTGCCGTTGGGCACGTCGAGCACGATCGTCGGCGCGCCCATGAACATGTACGAGACGCCGTCGACCCGTGCGATGCCCGCCATCGCGGTGATGTGGCCGGTCCAGAACTGCGGCCACGTCCCGGGCAGCGTCGTGGCGGGCAGCCACGTGCTCAGATAGGGCCCGCGTACGGCCAGCGGCGCGGCCGGCGGCCGGATCGGGTCAGTACTGACCGGATCCGGGGCAAGGCCGCCCGCGGCGGGCGTAATCGCAGCCGCCGGCGCCGCGAGCGCGGTATCACTGGTCACAATCCCGGTCGTGGCCCCGGCCACGCCGACGCCCGCTACGGCCGCACCCGAATACCGCAGGAAATCGCGTCTGTCCATGATTAGATTCACGCGATGTTGTTGCTTTTTGTCAATAGTTGCGAGGTTGCTGTCAGCAGAGCCGGTTATCGTCCGGACACAGACCGGGGCCCCTGGAGGTGTGGGTTGCCGGGATGTTTAACGGCAGTACGTTCTGATATGAAACTCAAGTAACCACCGGAAGAGAGGGTAGCCATGGCACGCCGAAGCAGTCCGCCGTTCCGTGCCGATCATGTCGGGAGCCTGCTGCGTCCGCCGCGGCTGCGGGACGCCAGGGATGACTTCGCCGCTGGCACGATCACGGCGGCCGAACTGCGGACGATCGAAGACGAGGAGATCGTCAAGGCCATCCGGATGCAGGAGGACGTCGGCCTGCAGTCCGCCACCGACGGCGAATTCCGCCGGGCGACCTGGCACATGGACTTCATCTACTCGCTCGGCGGCGTGTCCAAGGCGCCCGGTCACCTGGCGGTGAGGTTCATGAACGCGTCGGGGACCATTGAGTGGACGCCCGCCGCGCTGCACGTCGGCAGCAGGCTCCACCTGGACCAGACGATCTTCGGCGACGACTTCGCGTTCGTGCGGGATCACGTCACCACCGCGGTGGCCAAGCAGACGATCCCGTCGCCGAACATGGTGCACTACCGGGGCGGCCCCGCCTCGATCGACCAGGACTTGTACCCGGACATGGAGGAGTTCTGGGCCGACCTGGCCGCCACCTACGCCGAGGAGGTGCGCCGGCTGGGCGATCTGGGGTGCCGGTACCTGCAGTTCGACGACACGTCGCTGGCCTACCTGAACGATCCCGCCCAGCGCGCCGAGATAGCCGGACGCGGGGAGGACGCCGACCACCTGCACCTGCGTTACATCAAGCAGATCAACGCGGCGGTGAAGGACAGGCCAGCCGGCATGGCCATCACCACGCACATGTGCCGCGGCAACTTCCAGTCCTCGTGGGCGGCTTCAGGAGGCTACGACTTCGTGGCCGAGGCGCTGTTCTCCGAGCTTGACGTGGACGGGTTCTTCCTGGAATACGACGACGAGCGGTCCGGTGGATTCGAGCCGCTGCGGTTCGTGCCCCCCGGGAAGATGGTGGTCCTCGGCCTGGTCACCACCAAGCGCCCGGAACTGGAATCCAAGGACACCCTCAAGCGCCGTATTGACGAGGCGGCCAAGTACGTGCCGCTGGACCAGCTATGCCTGTCCGGCCAGTGCGGGTTCTCCTCCACCGTCGAAGGCAACGCCTTGACCCACAATGACCAGGTCGACAAGCTCCGCCTCATCGTGGAAACCGCCGAGGAGGTCTGGGGCTCCTAGGCGCGGAACCAGCGGGCCTGGCAGCACGAGTACACGCCGAACATGATCAGGCCGATCGCGACCAGGACGAGCAGCAACGGGCCGGCCGGGGTGGCGGCCAGGGCACGCAGCGACGAGTCGATGCCCTTGGCCTGCTGAGGCTGCGACTTCGCCGCGGCGACCACGAGGAAAATGCCCGCGGTGGTGAACACCACGCCGCGCGCTATCCCGCCGACCACACCGAGCCACTCGACCACGCGGCGGGTCCGGGCGCGCATGCGGCCGGTCTGCAGTTGCTTGCGGAACTCGCGCCGCCAGGCCTGCCAGGCCATGTAGACGCCCATGGCGATCAGGGCCAGGCCGAGGATGACCACCAGGGCCCTGCCGCCGGGCTCCTTCAGGGCGGTCGCGGTCAGGTCGACCGACTGCTGGTTCGACGACTGCGGTGCGCCCGCGCCCAGAGCGTACTTCAGCGTCCCGTAGGCCACAAAGCCGTAGATGATAGCCCGGGCCAGTGCCTTGAGCCGCGTGCTGGCCTTGCGCCCGCCCGCCTGCGGCGAACCGTACAGCGCTTCGGACAGACGCCAGAGGGCCAGGCCGATGAAGCCGGCGACCAGCAGCCACAGCAGCACGCCGCCTACGCTGGTGCCGGCCACGGTGTGCAGCGCACCGGTCCGGTCCGCCTGCTGACTCGAGTCACCGAAGGCGATCCGGACCGCCAGCCAGCCGATGATCACGTACATGACCCCGCGCACGACCAGCCCGAGGCGGGCCAGTCCGCGCATGAAAGGGCTGTCGGCCGTGCGGCGGCCGGCGGAGGAGGCACTGCGGCCTTTCCGCCGGACGGTCGAGATGCTCACTGCGGGCTCCTAACTCTTGTCGAGGCGGGGGAAGGTGACTTCGTGCAGCAGCAGCCGGATCGCGGCCGCCACCGGGATCGCGATCAGCGCGCCGATGATGCCGAGCAGCACGCCACCCACCAGCACGGCCACCATGCTGACGAGGGCGGGAATCTCGACGGTGCGCCCCATGACACGCGGGACGATCAGGTAGTCCTCGGCCAGCCGGTAGCCAATGTAGAAGACGAGCGTGCCGATCGCCACCGGCAGCGAGACGGTCAGGGCGACCAGTGTGACGATGGCACCGCCGATGGTCGAGCCGATCACCGGGACGAGATCGAAGATCGCCACCATCAAGGCCAGCAGGACTGGATACGGGATGCCCCACGCGAGCATCCAGAAGAACGTGCCCAGGCCGGCGATCAGCGAGGTGAGGATGTTGCCGAGCATGTAACCGCCGACCTTGGCCATGATCTCGTCGCCGATCAGGATCGCCCGCGCGCGGCGGGAATGCGGGACCAGCCGGTAGGCGAACGACATGGTCCTCGGCAACCCGGCCAGGAAGTACACGCTCAGCACCAGCACCAGCAGGATCTCGGAGACGGTGCTGACCACCAGGGCCCCGGCGCCGATGACCCCGCCGACCAGCGAACCGCTCCGGGTGGTGATCAGCGAACTGATCCGCTGCTGGATGTGGTACCTGGCGTTGAGCCGGCCGATCGCGGAATTGTGGTTCTGCAGGTCGTGTATGTAGTGCGGGAGCGCGTGGACCAGGGCGGTGGTCTGCGCCGCTAGCGGGGGCACCGCCGCGGCCAGGAAGCCGCCGATCACCGCGACCACTCCGGCGATCGTGACCACAACCGCCGCCCATCTGGGCCAATGGTGCCGGCACAGCCACCTGACGATCGGGTCAAGGCCCGCGGCGAGAAAGAACGCGACGCCGACGAGGATCAGCACCGAACGGGCTTTGGTGATCAGTTCCACCAGCCCGTAGGTGACGGCGACGCCCGCGGCGGCGGTCATGCCGATGAAGAACGGCGAGTGCCGGTTCATCGCCCGGCCGGGCCGGCCGAGCCCGCCGGTTCGCTCCGCCTCCGCCGCCGCGGCGGCGGCTGCCTCCCGCACCGGATCCGCCGACACGGTCTCCCGCACCGGATCCTCTGTGCCGGAGTTCAGCCCGGCACGACCGCCTTGCATCGCCACAGCGGTCTACTTCCCGGCGAAGGCCAGCCTATGCAGCGACCTTCAGCATGGTGCGATGACCGGAACCCGCCCGGATCATCACCTCCGGGACGGGAGGAACACGCATTTGGTGGCGAGGTAGGTGTCGAGACCTTCCGGGCCGTAGACGCTGCCCATGCCGCTGGCCTTCCGGCCGCCCCAGGGCGAGCCG
>JAFARZ010000120.1 GCA_019245115.1 Streptosporangiaceae bacterium
TGGGTCCCTTTGCCGGGCGGGCTTTCCACGGTCAGCGTTCCGCCGGCCGCCCCGGCGCGGTCTTTGAGCCCGACCAGGCCGGAGCCGCCAGCTGGATCCGCTCCCCCGACGCCGTCGTCACTGACCGACAACCGGACGTCGCCGTCGGCGGCAGTTACGGTGACGTGCACGGCGGAAGCCTGCGAATGCTTGGCCGCGTTGGTCAGAGCCTCGGAGACGACATAGTACGCGGTCACCTCGATGCGCTCGGGGAGCCGATCCTGGGTCTGAAGGTCCAGCGTGACGGGGATCGGGGAACGGCGAGCGAGACCCTTCAGAGCGGGCGCGAGACCGCCCGAGGAGAGGATGGCCGGGTGAATGCCGAGGGCGAGCTCGCGCAGTTCATCGTTGGCGCGCTCGGTGCTCGCGACCGCCTCGTCTATCAGCTTGGCGGCGTCCTCAGAACCGCTGTCGGCCGCGTGCCGGGCCCGCTTGAGCGTGAGAATCGTCGTCACGAGCCGCTGCTGGGCGCCGTCGTGCAGATCGCGCTCGATGCGACGCCGTTCCGCCTCGGCCGCGTCGACCACTGCCTCCCGGCTTTCCTCGAGCTCGGTGACCCGGGCGGCCAGGTCACTGGGCGGACTGAGCAGCCAGCGGGTGAGCCCCGCGTCCATCGCCGCGAGGCCGCGAGCGATCTGCGGCGCCGCCAGCACCAGCACGATGCCGCCCGCCACCGACACCAGCATCCAGCGGCCGCCGTGTATGACCGTCCCGTCGAGGTCTGCGCCGCCCGCGGGCAGGTAGCTGTTGTACAGCGGCAGGGTCAGCATGACCAGCCCGTAGGCCCAGGCGCCGACGCTGAACGTGAGGGCCACCGAGCTGACCAGCGGCCGCAGCAGCGCGTAGCCGAGCGATCCCCAGACAGTCCGGTCTCTCAGCATCGGCCAGCGCGGGACGACGCCCCACCGGTACCCGGCCCGGGCCCCCGTCGGCCAGGCCGGGATCCGTACGCCGAGGAGGAAGCCGAACCTGGCCCGCTCGGCATGGGCGATCCCTTCGGCCAGCCGCATCGTCACGCCGATAACAGGCAGCCCGACCAGCGCCAGCGGAATCAGCCCGAACCCCAGAGCGAAGCCGGTGACGAGGAGAACGCAGATGACCAGGCCGACGAACACCCCGACCAGGTGATGGATCAAGGCGAGCCAGGCGCGTGGCGACACCAGATCGCGGATGAGGAACATGCCCATGACGCTATGGCATAGGGTGGCGGACTGCCCATAAGCCGCGCCCCCGGAACGGCGGTGAGGTTAACCCCACCTCGGGTTGGCCTGCCCGCACCATGTCCCGGGTGGGCCGCCTCCCGCGAGCCTTGGTGCCATGAACACTATTCGTGAACCGGTTGTGCAACGGGTGGCCGGCTGGTCAGCCAGGCACCGGAAGACGGCCGTATTCGGCTGGCTTCTACTGGTTGCCGTCGCGGTCGTGATCGGCCAGCGGGCCGGCACAAGCCACGTCAACAGCTACGACCCGGGTCAGGCCGGGAAGGCCGAGCGGGTCCTCAACGAGTCCGTGGTGAAGCAGCCGGACGGCGAGAGCGTGCTGATCCAGGCCCGTTCCGGGCAGACGCTGGCCAACGATGCGCAGATGCGGGAGGCAGTCCAGCGAGTCGTCGCGACGCTGCGCGCGGTGCCGCGATCCGCCACCGGCATCCGGTCGCCGTTCACCAGCCCGGGCTTGGAGAAGGGGCGGTCGGCGCTGGTCACGTTCGACGTCGCGGGGGATCCCGGCAAGGACGACCAGACGGTCGTCCCCGCGATGAACGCGATAGCGGCGATCCATGTCCCCGGAGTGACCATCGGAGAAGCCGGCGGCGCCACTCTCGACCGGGCCATCGGCAATAGCACCAGCCAGGACTTCCACAAGGCGGAGCTCACCTCGGTGCCGATTTCGCTGGCGTTGCTGCTGATCGTGTTCGGGGCGCTGATCGCGGCCGGCATCCCGTTGCTGCTGGCCGGCACCGCGGTGATCTCGGCCATTTCGCTGATGGCCATCCCGGGCCGGTGGCTGCCGGTGGACAGCACGACGTCCTCGATCGTGCTCCTGGTCGGCATGGCGGTTGGCATCGACTACTCCTTGTTCTACCTGCGCCGGGTGCGTGAGGAACGCACCGCGGGACGCACCACGCGAGACGCGCTGCATATCGCGGCCGGCACCTCAGGGCGGGCCATCCTGGTGTCCGGGCTGACCGTGATGATCTCACTCGCCGGATTGTTCCTGACCGGTGTCGACGTGTTCTCCGGGGTCGCGGTCGGCACGATCATCGTGGTCGGCGTCGCGGTGCTCGGCTCGCTGACGTTCCTGCCCGGACTGCTGTCCATGCTCGGCAAGTGGACCGATCGCGGCCGCGTTCCGTTCCTCGGCAAGCGGCGCACGGCCGCACGCGAATCCAGGTTCTGGGGCCTGCTGGCCCGGACGGTGGTGCGGAGGCCGCTCGCCTGGGGCGGCGCCGCGACGGTCGCGCTACTCGCCCTCGCCGCCCCGATGCTGTCCTTGCACCTGGAAAGCCCCGGCATCCACGACCTGCCGTCCAACGTGCCGGTGGTCCGCACGCTTACCGACATCTACCAGGTCTTCCCCGGCGGCCCTGAGCCGGCCGAGGTAGTGGTGACCGGAAACGACCTGGGCGGCCCGCAGGTCGCCAGCGCGGTACGCGCGATCAGCCACTTCGCGAGCGCGAACGGGGCTATCAGGGAGCCGATCACCACCCAGATGTTCGGCAACAACCAGGTTCTTGTGGTTAACGTCCCGCTAGCCGGTAACGGCACCGACACCACCTCGAACAACGCGCTCAGCACGTTGCGCACCAGCGTCCTCCCGCCGACGCTGGGCAAGGTGCCAGGCATCGACTACGCGGTGGGCGGGCTGACCGCCGGCAACCATGACTTCAACACACAGCTGACCAGCAGGATCCCGTGGGTCTTCGCCTTCGTGCTCGGGTTCGCGTTCCTGCTGCTTATGACCACCTTCCGTTCGGTGTATATTCCGGCGCTGTCGATATGCCTCAACCTGCTCTCGGTGGGGGCTGCTTACGGTCTGATGGTCCTGATCTTCCAGGATGGCCGCCTGCAGGGCCCGCTGGGGTTCACCGCGTACGGCGGAATCACGCCCTGGATGCCGCTGTTCATGTTCGTCCTGCTGTTCGGGCTGAGCATGGACTACCACGTGTTCATCCTCAGCCGGATCAGGGAGCTGCGGCTACGCGGATTGCCGGCGCGGGAGGCGGTGACCAGCGGGATCAGCCACAGCGCGGGAGTGGTGACCAGCGCGGCCGCGATCATGGTCGCGGTGTTCTCAATCTTCGCCACGCTGTCGATCTTCGAGTTCAAGGTGTTCGGTGTCGCGATGTCCGCGGCCATCTTGATCGACGCCACCATCGTCCGCGGGGTCCTGCTACCCGCCGGCCTGGCGTTGATCGGCGACCGGGCATGGTCGCGGCGGAAGCTCGGCGGCGGCCGGCACGGCGTGTCGTCGCCACGGCCGGATCCTGACTACGTGCGAGCGTGACGTGCGCTGTGCGGCGGGGCTCGCGGGCCCCGCCGCACGGTGCATTCTGAGCCGCGCTGTGACCGAGAACACGTGCCGCGGGGAAGATCACGGCGACACTCTACGTTGTAAGGGACAGAAAGCATGGTACATTAAGAACCGTTCATGAGTTACCTTGACTCCATCGGGGTGGCACTCCAGGAAGGATGCGGAGCAATGCTTAACTACAGTTCAGACTTCTGGCCGCTGTTCTGGACCATCATCGGAAGCGGGGCGGCGCTGACCGTCGTTCTGTCCGCTCTGGTCGCGGTCCTGCCCTGGCGCAAGGGCCACGGCACGCACGCGGCGGCTGCGCCGGCGGCGGCCGGCCACGACGACTTCGACGGCTACCTCTCCCGGGCAGCCTGACGCAGACTCGCATCCCGGGCTGATGCTCACCCGGGACGTGGAACAAAAGGGCCTCGCGGAAGGAAAGGCGCTGGAAACCAGCGCCCGATCCTCCACGAGGCTCTAATTTTCCATAAGGCCGGGCGGACAAATGGGCATATATCCCGATTTGTCGGGCACAGGCTGGGCGGGAGCCGGTGTCCGGGACGTCGGGCAGCATGGGCGGGAGCCGGTGTCCGGGACACCGGACGGGATGGGCGAAATGGGCGGTTACTAGGCGTTCACGGGGAAGCCCAGATTGATGCCGCCGTGGCTGGGGTCCAGCCACCGGGACGTGACGACCTTGCCGCGGGTGTAGAAATGGATGCCTTCGGTCCCGTGCACGTGCGTGTCGCCGAACAGCGAAGCCTTCCAGCCACCGAACGAGTAGTACGCCATCGGCACCGGGATCGGCACGTTCACGCCGACCATGCCGGCCTGCACCTCGGACACGAACCGCCGGGCCGCCCCGCCGTCGCACGTGAAGATGGCCACGCCGTTGCCGTACGGGTTCGAGTTCACCAGGTCGACCGCGGACGAATACGACGGCGCCCGGAGCACGCTCAGCACCGGCCCGAAGATCTCGTCGGTGTAGCACGACATCGACGGCGTGACGTGGTCGAGCACCGACGGCCCGAGCCAGAACCCCTCAGCGGCGCCACCGATCACCGGGTGCGCGCGCCCGTCGACGGCCAGGGTCGCGCCCTCCCGTACGCCGGAATCCAGGTACGACGCCACCCGGTCACGGTGCGGCCCGGTGACCAGCGGACCCATCTCGGCCCGCTCATCCGTACCCGGCCCGACCCGCAGCCCGGAAATCCGCTCCCGGATCCGCCCCACCAGGTCGTCCCCGATCGGGTCGACCGCGACCACCGCGGAGATCGCCATGCACCGCTCCCCCGCCGACCCGAACCCGGCCGAGACCGCCATGTCCGCCGCGAGATCGAGGTCCGCGTCGGGCAGCACCACCATGTGGTTCTTCGCGCCGCCCAGGGCCTGCACCCGCTTGCCGTGCGACGTGCCGGTCTCGTACACGTACCGCGCGATCGGCGTGGACCCGACGAAGCTGACCGCCGCGATCCCCGGGTGCCTCGCCACCGCGTCGACCGCGACCTTGTCGCCGTGCACGACGTTGAACACCCCGTCGGGCAGCCCCGCCTCGGCCCACAGCGAGGCGAGCAGCAGCGACGCGGACGGGTCCTTCTCCGACGGCTTCAGCACGAACGTGTTGCCGCACGCGATAGCCAGCGGGAACATCCACATCGGCACCATGGCCGGGAAGTTGAACGGCGTGATGCCGGCCACCACTCCGACCGGCTGGCGGATCGAGTATGAGTCGACGTTGGTCGAGACGTTCTCGGAGTAGCCGCCCTTGAGCAGGTGCGGGATGCCGCACGCGAACTCGACCACCTCGAGGCCCCGCGCCACTTCCCCGGCCGCGTCCGCGGCCACCTTGCCGTGCTCGGACGTGATCAGCGACGCCAGCTCATCCGCGTGGGTCCGGACCAGCTCGCGGAACGCGAACAGCACCGTGGCCCGTTTGGCCAGCGAGACCCGGCTCCACTCACGGAACGCGTCGGCCGCGGCCGAAACGGCCAGGTCCACCTCGGCGGGCGCGGCGAAGTCGACCTGCCCGGTGACCTGCCCGGTCGCCGGGTCATAGATGTCACCGTGCCGCTCGGCCTCGCCGTCCCACGGCTTCCCGCCGATCCAGTGGCTACAGTGCTTAATTGCTCGCTTCTCCGCGCTCCGCGCGTCGCTCGTCTGCTTGCCCATTTAGCGAACCGCCTCCTCGTTCACGGCCCGCAGAGCTTCCTGATTAACGCTTCGCAGGGCGTCGATCAGGATCGCGAGCCCCTCCTTGGCTTCGTCCGGCGACAGCGTCATCGGCGGGGCCATCCGCAGCGCGTGACCGAACAGGCCGCCCTTGCCGATCAGCAGACCCCGCTCGCGCGCCGCCTCGAGCACGCGGCCGGCCAGCGCCGGCGACGGCTGCCTGGTCAGCGGATCGACGAGGTCCACCGCGAACATCAGCCCCTTGCCGCGCACCTCGCCGACCACGGCGAGCTCCCCCGCCGCCTCGCGGAGCCCGGAGATGATGAGCGCGCCATTGGCCGCGGCGGACTGCTGCAGATCATGTGACAGCAGGTAGTCAAGCGTCGCGCTGGCCGCGGCGGTGGCCAGCGGGTTGCCGCCGAACGTCGAGATCCCGCTGCCGCGGATCCCGTCCAGCAGTTCGGCTCGCGCCACCACACCGCCGATCGCGAACCCGTTGCCGAGGCCCTTCGCGAACGTCATCGCATCCGGTATGACGCCATGTGCGCCGATTCCCCAGAAGTGCTCCCCGGTCCGCCCCCATCCGGTCTGCACCTCGTCGGAGATGAGCAGGATGCCGTGTTCGTCGAGAACTTCCTTGTACGCGCCGAGCAACCCGTCCGGGGGCATGGTGAACCCTCCGACGCCCTGCACCGGCTCGGCGAGCAGGCACGCGACATCGGCCGGATGGATCCCCGCCGACAGCAGAGCGCGCAGGTCCGCGACGCAGCTCTCAATGAACTCCGCGTCCGATTGGCCAGCGTAGGGGGGCAAGTACCGGTCCGTGCCGTGCAAAAACTGTACGACGAACGGGCTGTGGCTCGACATTTTCCAGGACGGGATCCCGGTCGCGGCGACGGCGCCGAACGAACGTCCGTGGTAGCTGCCCCGCATGGCGAGCACGATGTCAGCCTTGCGTGCGCTCAGCGCCGCGAGCAGGGCTACCTCGTTGGCCTCGGTACCTGAGTTGGTGAAGTACACCTTGCCGTTCGTTATGCCGGAGACTTTGATTATCTTTTCGGCAAGCTCCACCTGGTTCCTGATCAGGTACAGGGTCGAAGTGTGTACCACTCCGGTCGCGAGCTGCCGCTCGACCGCTTCGCGCACCTCCGGCACGTCGTAGCCGAGCATGTTGGTCAGGATGCCGGCGAAGAAGTCCAGGTAGCTGCGCCCCTGGGCGTCGGTGACCCGGCAGCCCTTGCCGCCGGCGATCTCGATCGGCTCGTCGTAGTAGAGGCCTACCCAGCTGGGGATGACCGCGCGGTGGCGGGCGAGAAGGTCAGACATGTTCCGAGCATGCCGCCGTTGCCGATCAGGCGGAAGTTACAAACTGTATCGACTTAGCGGTGACGGTATACAGTGTGTCCATGCTTACGCTGGAGGACGTCCTGGCGATGGACATATGCCAGCGTGGCCGGCCCCGGGTGGTGGCAGGCGCGGAACGGCTCGGCGCGCCGGTCCGGTGGGTGCACGCGATCGAGCTGACCGATGTGGCCCGGCTGCTGCGCGGCGGCGAGCTCGTGCTCAGCACCGGGATCGCGCTGCCCGACGATGACGGCAAGCTGGCCGCCTATGTCGCCGAGCTGGCCGAGGCCGGGGTGGCCGGGCTGGCGGTGGAACTCGGCCGCCGGTACGCCGGGGCGCTGCCGGCCGCGCTGGTGTCGGCGGCGGCGGCGGCCCGGCTGCCGCTGATCGCGTTCGAGCACGAGGTGCCGTTCATCGAGATCACCGAGGCGGTGCACGCGCGGATCATCGACGCCCAGCTCGAGGAGCTGCGCGCCTCGGAGCGGCTGCACGAGATGTTCACCGAGCTGTCGGTGGCGGGCGCGTCGCCGGATGAGATCGTCCGGCAGGCCGCGACCCTGGCCGGACGGCCGGTGATACTGGCCGACCTGTCACACCGGGTGCTGGCCTGTGAGCCGGGCCCGGTCAGCAACGGCGCGGACCCGGCCCGGTTGCTGTCCGGGTTCGCGGCGCGCAGTCGTTCGGTGCTGCTGCGGGGCCGGACCACCTACGACGGCGCATCCGGCTGGCTGGTGACCCCGGTCGGCGCCCGCGGCGAGGACTGGGGCCGGGTGATCCTGGTCTGTGACCGGCCGCCCACCCCGACGGATACCGTTCTGCTCGAGCGGACCGCCACCACGCTGGCGCTCGGACGGCTGCTCACCCGCCACGCCGAAAGCCTGGAACGGCAGGCGCACCGGACCCTGATCAGCGGGATCATCGCGCAGGCGCACGCCGATCCGGCCGAGGCGGCGATGCGGTCGCGGGCGCTCGGCGTGCCGGTCGAGGGCCGTCAGCTGCTGGCGCTGGTGGTACGGGTCGGCGAGCCGTCCGGGGTACCGGGGATCTCGGCGCATGCCCGCGTGCTGGAGGCCGCCGACGTGCTGGCCGAGGCGTGCCGCGCGGCACGGATTCCCGCGCTGATCGGCACGCTGGATGACCTGCGAGCCGGGAGCATGCTGTCGCTGGGCCCGGGCGTGCTCGCTGACGAGGTGCTGGGGGCCGTGGCGGGAAAGGTCAGGGAGCGGCTCGGTCCGGTCGTGATCGGGGTGGGCGGTCCGGCCGATTCGATCCGGGACGTGCGGCGCTCCTTCCTCGAGGCCGGTCAGGTGGCCGACGTAGCAGCGGGTGACCTGCCGTTCTACCGGCTGCCCGACCTGCACCTGCACGGGCTGCTGCACCTGCTCCGGGACGATGCCCGCCTGATCACGTTCGTGGAGCGGGAACTCGGACCGCTGCTGGCGCACGGACGGGGGACTGAGCTGGTCGAGGCGCTGGCCGCGTTCCTGGCCGCGGGCGGGAACAAGGCGGCCGCCGCCAAGGCGTCCCACCTGGCCCGCCCGACGTTCTACGAGCGGCTGCGGCGGATCGAGCGGATCCTCGGCGTCTCGCTGGACTCCGCCGAGATCCGGACGTCACTGCACGTCGCGCTGCTTGCCCACGAGGGCGCGTCCTGACACCTCTTCGGCGAAGCGGGCGGCCTGGCGTAGCGCCTGCGCGGCCTCCGGCAGGAAGCTCCAGAAGATGTGGAAGTCGTGCGTGTCCACCGGGAAGAGCTCGAAGCGGGCGTCGAGGGCGCATTCGGTGGCATGATCGAACAGTTCGCTGGCCTCGGCGAGCAGCGGGTCGCCGGTGGCGCCCTGGATCAGCAGCGGCGGCAGGCCGGTCAGGTCGGCAAGCCGCGGGCAGATCAGCGGGTCCTCGGCAGGGTGCCCGGCCAGGAACAGGTTGGCCGCCGCGTACCGGAACTGATCGATCTCATGGGACGGGTTCTCGCGGCGGGTCAGGTCGACGCCGGGGCAGAACAGCATCGCGCCCGCGGGCATCGGGACCTTCTGGTCCCGGAGGCTGAGCAGGAGCGAGACGGCCAGCCCTCCGCCAGCCGAGTCGCCGGCCACGGTTATCTTCGCCGGGGGGACGCCCCGGTCCAGCAGCCAGCGGTAGGTGCGCACCGCGTCCTCGATGGCGGCCGGGAACGGGAACTCGGGCGCGAGCCGGTAGTCCGGGACGACCACGCCGGTCCCCATGGCGTCCGCGATGGCGGCGGCGAGCGGCCGATAGCCGAACGCCGAGCCGGTGATGTAGCCGCCGCCGTGCAGGAACAGCAGCGTGACGTCGTCGGCCGGGTGCTTGCTGAGCAGGAGAGCCGGGACTCCCCCGGCGTTCGCGGGCCGCACGCCGATGTGCGGCGGCGGCTCGAACTGGCTGTGCAGATCCTCGTACGCGGTACGGAGTTCTTGCAGGTCGGACAGGCTCACCTCGGCGAACGCCTCCCAGTGCCGGGCGATGCGGGCCATCAGCTCGCCGCCGACCGACCGGGTGACGGTAATGGCTTCGTCAAGGCCGCGCAGCAGTGGCCGGGCCCGGTCCAGGAGCGCCTCGCCGGCCAGGGTCAGCTCCACCCGATGGGTGGAACGCCGCAGCAGATCGCAGCCGACCAGGCGCTCCAGGGTACGGATCTGCCTGCTGAGCGCGGGCTGGGACAGGTACAGCCGGGCCGCCGCCCGGCCGAAGTTGAGCTCGTCGGCCACTGCCACGAAGGCTCGCAGGTGTCTCAGCTCGATCGCGTCAGGCGCCTGCGGCAGGGCCAGGACGTCGGCGGCTTCGGGGGTCTCCTCGTCCATGCCCTCGATTATCGCCATCGTGTCCTTTCCTGGATACACAGTGCCCCTTCTGTGGTGATGCACGGAATGCACGACGGCTATGCGCAAACGGCCTTTCCCTTACGGGCACGCGCGATGCCAGTGTTGCTGGCATGAACCGCTACCGGACCGCCGACATGCAGCTCAGGGGCAATACCAGACCGCTGCCGGTCCGCGTCTACTGGCCCGGCCACGTGGCCGGGCCGGCACCGCTGCTGGTGTTCTGCACTGTCGGCGCCGGTGCGGAGATGACCTGCCGCCGCCTGAGCGCGGAGGCCGGATTCGTGGTTCTCTCGGTGGCCTGCGACCCGGCTGGCCAAGAGGGGGATGGGCGGCACGACGGGACGATCGTGCTGGAGTGGGCCGCCGAGCACGCCGCCGAGCTCGGCGGTGATCCGGAGCGGCTGCTCGTGGCCGGGGAGGGCCCCGGAGCCATGGCGGCCGCCGCTGTTGCGCTGGAGGCTCGCCGGCGGGGCTGGCCCGCGGTCACCCAGATGGTGCTGACCGATCCAGTTTCCTGGCCAGCGGACCGATGAGCCGGACCGCCGGGCCGCGTCTTAGCTATGACCGCACTGAAGGAGAAACGATGCACACCTCTGAGCTTCCCGATCTCGAGGCTCCGGCCTCGTCTTCCGAGCCGGCTGACCGGTCCCGCTGGATCGCCCTGGTGGTGCTGTGCCTCGGGATGCTGATGATCGTCCTGGACGTGACGATCGTGAACGTAGCCCTGCCGTCCATCCAGGCTGAGCTGGGCTTCTCCCAATCCGGGCTGGCCTGGGTGGTGAACGCCTACCTCATCGCCTTCGGCGGGCTGCTGCTGCTGGCCGGGCGGCTCGGTGACCTGGCCGGGCGACGGAGGGTGTTCGTGTGCGGCCTGGGGGTGTTCACCGCCGCCTCACTGGTGTGCGGGCTGGCGGTAGACCAGCCGATGCTGATCGGCGCGCGGTTCGTGCAGGGCATTGGCGGCGCGCTCACCTCGGCGGTGATCCTCGGCATGATCGTGACGTTGTTCCCCGAGCCGCGGGAGATGGCCAAGGCGATCGGTGTCTACGCCTTCGTCGCCTCAGCGGGCGGGGCGGTCGGGCTGCTGGCCGGCGGCATCCTGACCCAGGCGATCAACTGGCACTGGATCTTCTTCGTGAACCTCCCGATCGGCATCGTGACCGCGGCCCTGGCGCTGCGGGTGATCCCGGGCGACCGCGGTAACGGGTTGCGCGGAGGCGCCGATGTGACGGGGGCCGCGCTGATCACCGGCGCGATGATGCTGGCCGTCTTCACCATCGTCAAGCCGGCCGCGTCGGACGGCTGGCTCGCGCGCCAGACGCTGGCGTTCGGCGCGATCTCGCTGCTGCTGCTGGCCGGGTTCATCGTCCGGCAGATGACCGCGAAGAACCCGCTCATGTCGCTGCGCATCCTGGCCGCTCGCCAGGTCGCCGGGGCGAATCTGATCCAGCTGCTCAGCGTGGCCGGCATGTTCGGGATGTTCTTCCTCGGCTCGCTGTACCTCCGCTTGGTCCTCGGTTACAGCCCGATGCGGATCGGTCTCGCGTTCCTGCCCGTCACGATCGCCATGGGCACGCTGTCGGTCCGTTACACCGCACGGCTGGCCGCACGGTTCGGCCCGCGCGCCACGATGATCGCCGGGCTGATCCTGATCGCGCTCGCGCTCGCGCTGTTCACCCAGGCACCGGTCCACGGCGGCTATGCCCGCTACGTCTTCCCGGTGATGCTGCTCATGGGCACCGGCGCCGGCCTGGCTTTCCCGGCGCTGATGACCGTGGCGATGGCCGACGCGACGCCGGCCGACGCGGGACTGGCCTCCGGCCTGGTGAACACGACCGCCCAGGTCGGTGGCGCACTCGGGCTGGCTGTCCTGGCCACGGTGTCCGCGGGCCGGACCAGCGCGCTGACCGCGCATGGCACGGGCACGCTGGCCGCCCTGAACGGCGGTTACCACCTTGCCTTCTGGATCGGCACCGGGCTCGCCGTGGCGGGCATCGCGGTGGCGGCCGTGGTCCTGCGTCCCGATAAGGCTTATCGTGCGGGGTAATGGAGGAGTGGCCGGGTCCGCGTGACGATCTCGCCCCCGATGTCATCGGCACCGGGGGCGATTCCGGCTTGCTGGATCGCTGGCCCCGGATCAGGCAGCTCAGGATAAGGCGGGCCAGGATCGTCGCGTTTCCCGTGCTGGCCGCCGCGGCCATCGCGGTGGCCGTCCTGGTCCTAGCTGGCTCCCACCGCGTTCCGGCCTCGCACGGGGCGCCTCGGGCCGCCTCGCGGCAGCCACCACGCGTGACGATTTCATCGGAAATGCCCGGACGGGTGGCTCCGGACGGGGCGTTCGCCACCGGGCGCGCGGACGGCCAGCCCTGGCGGCTATCGGTGCAGGACATCGCCGGATCCGGCGCCCGCTGCCAGCCCGCGGTCACGGTCAACGGCGCCGACGCGGATCCGCTGTTCCCCGGCAATCCCCGGCCGACCCCGGTCGGCGATCCGGCCTTCATGACCCTGGGTGACTCGGTACCTGGCGTCGGCTTCGCGTTCATCCAGGTGCCCGCGGCGGCCGACTGGGTCTGGCTGGAACCCAAGCCGATCGGCGGTCTCATGCTCGGCATGACCCCGGTTACGGTAACCGCCTGCGGCCAGCGATTCCGCCTGGCCGGCTTCGCCTACCCGGTGGCCGGCACGCTGCGGATCCACGAAACCACTCTCGCCTCAAAAAGCACTCCGGCCTCGAGGAGTTCCTACACGGTTCCGGCGGAGCTGTCCGACCCGCGCCCGACGCTCGCCGATCCGCAGGTGGCCGGCGTCTGGCAGGACCCGGACGGGACGCATGCCCAGGCGGCTTCCGCGACGCTCGCCAGCGGGACCGCGTACGGTCAGCGGTGGTCGATCCGGGTGGGCTTCGGCACCGCCGGAGACTGCTTCACGCTCGACACGTCCTATATCGATGACAGCGCGAACGCCAAGCCTGCCCAGACCTCGTACTGCGGTCCGATCAGCACGCCTCAGGGACCGGACACGATCATGGCGCTCGCTCTCGGAGAGCCTGCCTCTATCGGCCCCGGGCCGCCGTCCTCAGCCGGCCTGGGCGTGGGTTACGCGGTCTCGGTCGGGCCCGGCACCGCTCGGCTCACCGCACAGCTATCCGATGGCAGCGTGATGCCGGTGACGCCGGTCGTAGTGGGCGGACGGAAGTACGCCGCCTTCTTCATCCCGGGTCCGCGCGTCCTCACGTGGCTGAACTGGGTAAATGCTGTCGGCCAGGAAATCGCCGGCGTGCAGGACCTGCCCGGGAACGGCTACACGCAGTTCCAGCCCTAGTGCCCGCTGCTCCAGGGGAAGTCGATCCAGCGGTCCGTTCGCCGCCACACGTACTCGCACCTGACCAGTGACCACGGCTCCGGCCACGAACAGCCCCGTCACAGGGGCAGCTTAACTGAACGCGGGTGGCAGCAGCTCGGGCGGGAAATTCTGGTACGCGACAGGGATCAGCCAGCGCCAGATCGCGGCGGTGCCGACCGAGGTGAAGTGGGCGTCGGTAGTCGCTGGATAGGGGCCGCCATGCTGTTGTGCGGCGACGACGGCGACGCCGGTCGGCCAGCCGTTGCAGACGACTCGCCCGGCGATGCGCTCGAGCACCGGGATGACCTGGCGGGCCGCCTCCACGTCTTCGGCTGAGCCGGTATCAACCTGGAACGTACCGACCAGGTTGCCCGGCAGCGCGCCGAGCACCAGTGCCAGGTCCTCAAGCGAGTCATAGGTGACCACCAGTCCCGCGGGGCCGAATCGCTCCCGGGAAAGCACCGGCAGGTCAGCGGCGAACTCCTTCAGCGTGGTCTTGAAGACGTGCGGCGTCGCACCCCACGGCCCCTCCCCCGGCTGGCCGGCGGCCAGCCGGGTCACACCCGGATGGGCTTCCGCCTCGGCTACCGCGGTCTGGTACGCGGCGAAGATCCGCTCCGACAGCATCGGACCGCCCGAGGAGGCGCTGACCGCCTCGCCGATCGCGGTCAGCAGACCGACGTCCTCCGGCGCGAACAGCAGACCCGGATTGGTACAGAACTGCCCGGCGCCAAGGGTCAGCGACGCCGCGTAGCCCGTCGCGATGCCGCCCGGAGTGGCGAACGCGGCCCCGGGCAGCACCACGACCGGGTTGACGGAGCCCAGTTCGCCGAAGAACGGGATCGGGAGCGGACGTTCGGCGCATATCCGGGCCAGCGCCAGGCCACCGGTCGTCGATCCGGTGAACCCGGCCGCGGCTATCAACGGGTGGCGCAGCAACCGCGGGCCGGCCTGGACCCCGTGGACGAGCGCGAACGTCCCCGCGGGAGCGCCAGCGGCGGCCAGCGCGGCCGACACCAGAGAAGCGGTCAGCTCAGAGGTTCGCGGATGACCTTCGTGTGCCTTGACGACCACAGGGCATCCGGCCGCCAGCGCGGACGCGGTGTCGCCACCGGCTACGGAGAACGCGAACGGGAAGTTCGACGCCGCGAACACCGCTACCGGTCCGATGGCGCGATTCACCCGGCCGATGCTGGGGGCGGCACCCGCCGCCGGGCTGACCACGGCATCGTGGTAGCCGCCCTCCCGTACGACATCAGCGAACAGCCGTAGCTGCCCGGTCGTCCGGGCCACTTCCCCGGTCAGCCGCTCCACCCCAAGCGCCGTCTCCGCATCGGCGATGGCAACAAGCTCACCAACGCGGGCGTCGAGCGCGTCGGCCACCGCCTCCAGCGCATCAGCCCGCCGAGCCGAACCAGCCCATACCGGCAAGGCGGCAACGGCCTCAGCGACAATCGCGTCAACGGCCGCATCGGAAGTCTCCGCAACCGGCTCCCCGACAGACTGACCAGTACGCGGGTCAAAACCCTGAATCATGACATCTCCGTATACATCCGATTTGTCCGTTTAATTACAGAGCCGTGGCTGGGGGAGCCGCCGTGCGGGCGCTGGCGGCTGCGGGGGCGCTGGCCGCGCGTTTCCCGGGTGCGAGGCATCGCGGGGATGAGCCGGCCAACCCCTTGAATGTCACATTCATGGGCACCCGACACCGTGGTTGTGACATGGGTGCGGCTCCTCCAGCGTGAGCAGCATGCCGATGGTGCCATCGGTGCCGCTCAAACCGGTCAGTAGCGCTGTTAGAGCGTGCCCGATGGTGCCATCGGTGCCGCTGGCCAGGGAGCAGCACCTGGCTGTCACTTTGAGGGAGCCGCACCCTTGTGACATCCAAGGGGTTGGGGGCCTTCTCGCAGAATGCGACCATCCCCGGGGCGAGGACTTGCCTTGCGTGTCCATGTGGCGAAACTCGATCTGGGAGGAAGCAGGGTTTGCGGTGGTTGGGGTTTGCGGGCCCGGCCACTACCCACTAACCGGCGTTCCACCCACTGTCACGTCCTTGACGACAAGGTTGGAGATGAACTGGGCCGAGTTCGCCGCGGTGGACGCGCCGATGGTCAGGTCCTCCAGCGTCGCGGTCCCGATCGGGTCGGTGGCAGAGGCACCGATAATCGACCAGATCCCCGCACACGTGCCGACGGTCCAGTCGCGCAGGGTGATCCCGGTCACGTCCGGCGGGAAGTTTCCGGTCTGGCCGTTGTAGTTGCCCTGGATCAGCAGGAGCGGGCCGCCGACGGTCCCCGCCTTCACCCGGTACACGTTGGTGTTGAGCACATACCCGCCACGCAGGGTATTCGTCTTGATCCGGTGACCTGCCTGCAGGTTCGCGCTGTTCATGGTCAGGTCCCGGGCGTAGACGTTCCTGACCCCGCCGGTCATCTCGCTGCCGATGGTGATCCCGCCGTGGCCGTTCGCGAACGTGCAGTTCTGGATCACGACGTTCTGGCAGGGCACGTTGACCCGGCGTCCGTCGGAGTCACGCCCCGCCTTGATCGCCATGCAGTCGTCACCGGTGTCATAGGTGACGTTCTGCACCACGACGCCGTCGCACGATTCGGGGTCGCAGCCGTCGGTGTTCGGGCCGGTCGAGCTGATCGTCAGCCCGTCGATGGTCACGTTGCTGCACAGGTTCGGGTTCAGGTGCCAGAACGGGCTGTTGATGACCGTGACGCCCTGGAGCAGGACGGTGTCGCAGCCAAACGGCTGGATCATCTGCGGCGGCAGGAAGTGCCCGGAGCCGAACACCCGCTGCGACACCGGCACGCCCGCGTCAGCCATCGCCGTCAGCGCGTTGAAGTCTGGCGTCTCCAGGGACTTCCAGCTCCACCAGTGGGTGGCGTCCGCTTGCCCGTTCAGCGTTCCCGCCCCGGTGACGGCGATGTTGCGCTGACCGAAGGCGTAGATGAACGGCGAGTAGTTCATCAGCTCGACGCCCTGCCAGCGCGTGAAAACGACCGGCAGGTAATCGTTCGGATCCTGGCTGAACAAGATCGTGGCGCCGTCCTCCAGGTGCAGGTCCACGTTGCTGAGCAGGTGGATGGCCCCGGTGAGGAACTGCCCGGACGGCACGATCACGTGGCCGCCGCCGACCCTGTTGCACGCCGCGATGGCGGCGGCGAAGGCGGCGGTGTTCTTCGTGGTCCCGTCGCCGACCGCGCCGAAGCGCGTGACGTTGAAGTAACGAAGCGGGAACCGCGGCCGCCGCACCGAGGCGACGATGCGGTCGGCCGCCGCGTCGGCGGGGACGCGCGTCCCGCCAAAGCTGGGGACCGTCCCGGCGCGAGCGGTTCCGGCGAACGCGCCAGTGCCGGCCAAGGCACCGGCTCCAGCCACCGCGCCAAGGCGCAGCAGGGCACGCCTGTCGAACTCTGGTGACATCGTTGTCCTCCCTGGTGTCGGTTGGGAGTTAGGAATTCATTGGGGATTTGGTTGGGGATCGGGAGTTACGGCTCGCTTGGCCAGGAAGGCGAAGTCGCAGCCTTCGTTGGCCTGGGTAATGTTCTCGCTGTAGAGGGCGCCATAGCCACGTTCGAACTTCGGCGCCGGGGGCTGCCATTCCGCACGGCGTTGAGCCACCGTACGTTCGTTTATATCTAGAGAAAGCTCGCGGGCAGCGACATCGAGAGTGATATTGTCGCCGGTCTTAACCAGGGCCAGCGGGCCACCGACAAACGACTCCGGAGCCACGTGCAGAACGCAGGCGCCATACGACGTGCCGCTCATACGGGCGTCGGAAATGCGCACCATATCGCGCACGCCTTGGGCGAGCAGGTAGTCGGGAATGGGCAGCATCCCGTATTCGGGCATTCCCGGACCGCCCTTTGGCCCCGCATTGCGCAGCACCAGGACGGAATCGGCGGTTATGCCGAGCGCCGGGTCGTTGATGCGATCCTGCATTTCGGAGTAGGAATCGAACACGACCGCGGGACCGGTGTGCTTGAGCAGGCGCGGCTCGGCGGCGATGTGCTTGATCACCGCACCGTCCGGGGCCAGGTTGCCGCGCAGCACCGCGACGCCGCCCTCGGCCGAAAGCGCCGTCTCGGGCGAGCGGATCACATCGTCGTTGTAGATGGCCACGTCGGCGATCTGCTCACCGAATGGCTTCCCGGTGACGGTGATGCGGTCCAGGTGCAGGGCGCCGGGAACCTTGGCCAGTTGCGAAAGCAGCGCGCGCAGGCCGCCGGCGTAATAGAAGTCCTCCATCAGGTACTTGCCGCTCGGCTGGATGTTCGCCAGCCACGGTACGCGGCGCGAGATCGCGTCGAAATCCTCGAGCGTCAGATCCACGCCGGCGCGGCCGGCCATCGCGATCAGGTGGATGAACGCGTTCGTGGATCCGCCGAGCGCGAGCACGGTCGCGATCGCGTCTTCGAACGCGTCCCGCACCAGCACACGCGCCGGGGTGAGATCCTCCCAGACCATGTCCACGATCCGGCGGCCGCTGGCCGCGGCCATCCGGTAGTGCGCGGAGTCGACCGCGGGTATCGAGGCCATGCCGGGCAAGGTCATGCCCAGGGCCTCTGCGGCCGAGGTCATCGTGGAGGCGGTGCCCATCGTCATGCAGTGACCGGGTGACCGCGCGATGCCGCACTCCAGGTCGGCCAGCTCGCACTCGCCGATCACGCCGGCGCGCGCGTCATCCCAGAACTTCCACTGTGCGGTGCCACTGCCGACCCGCTCGCCCCGGTAGTGGCCGGACAGCATCGGCCCGGCGGTCACGTAGACGGCCGGGATGCCGGCGCTGGCCGCGCCCATCAGCAGCGCAGGCGTGGTCTTGTCGCAGCCGCCCATCAGCACCGCGCCGTCCGCCGGGTAGGAACGGAGCACTTCCTCGGCTTCCATGGACAGCAGGTTGCGGTACATCATCGGGGTCGGCTTCTGGAACGTCTCGCTGAGCGTGGCCACCGGGAACTCGACCGGAAAGCCGCCCGCCTCCAGCACACCGCGCTTGACTTGCTCGGCGCGCTGGCGCAGGTGCATGTGGCACGGGTTCATCTCCGACCACGTGTTGAGGATCGCGATCAGCGGCTTGCCCAGATGCTCCTCGGGATCCACGCCGAGCTGACGCATCCGGGACCGGTGGCCGAACGCGCGCAGTCCCGACGTCCGCTCGCCGCCGAACCAGCGGTAGCTGCGGAGGTCCTCCGGGGCTTTCCTGGTAGGCACCGTGGTTTTCGGGGGCACCGTCATGACCGGCCCCACATACGGAGGATGCCGGATATTTCCTCTTTTACCGGCACGGGCAGGGCGCGGCTCGGCGGGCGTACGTCAGGGCGGCACAGGCCGAGCTGGGCCATGGCCTCCTTGACCACGCTCACGTTGTCCGCGGAGGCGTCGGCCAGCCGCAATTCCTCGAACCGGCGCGCCGACTCCCAGGCCTTCATGGCGCCGCCGAAGTCGTTCGCGCGCAGCGCGTCCAGCATGCCGAGTGCCAGCGAAGGCGCGACGTTGGCCAGGCCGGAGGTGAACCCGCGCGCCCCGGCCGACCAGAACGGCGGCGCGGTCAGTTCGGCGGCGCCGGCCAGCCAGGTGAACCGGTCGATTCCGGCGTCGCGGGCCACCCGCGCGAACATCGTCGCGTCCCGCAGGCCGTACTTGACGCCGATCACGTTCGGCGCGCGGTCGGCCAGCTCCGCGATCAGCGCGCCGGTGAACCGCTCGGACCGGATATAGAGCACCACGCCCAGGTCGGGGACGGCGTTCGCGATGGCCGTGTTGTAGTCGACCCAGCCCTCCCGGGAGACGTAGGGATGCACGGGCTGGTGAATCATGATCATCCGGGCGCCGGCGTCCTGGGCGTGCCTGGCGGCTCCGATCGCCGTGACGATGTCGTGGCCCACGCCCGCCAGCATCTCGACGCCGCCCCGGCCGGCCTGCTCAGCCGTGTGGACAGCCCGCGCCGCGGCCTCGGTGACCGTTCTCGCCTCCTCGGTGGTCAGCGCGTAGAACTCGCCGGTGTTGCCGTTCGGCGTGATGACCGTTATCCCGGCATCGAGGAGACGCACGGTCAGCGCTTCGTAGGTCTCGAGGTCGGGGGCGCCATCCTCGCGGAACGGGGTCACCGGTACGACGACCACGGTGGCGAGGGCGTTGCGGAGTGTTTCCGCGGTGGTGGACGTGAAGGTCATGCGTGATTCTCCAAGGAACTGCTTATTCGAAATTGCGTTGCGTGAATGATGTGATGTGCGTCCGTAGCAGGCTGGCCGCCTTGGCCGCGTCGCCGGCTTCGGCTGCCTCCAGCACGGCCCGGTGCTCCGCCGCCTCGCGCTCCCAGTTCGCTTCACTCTCCCGGCGGGGGTTCTGGCGCCAGGAAGTGGCGCTGACCAGCGCGGTCTGGTCACGCAGGTCGGCGAGCATGCTGATCAGCAGCGGATTGCCGCAGCCCGCGTAGAGCGCCGCGTGGAAGTCCCGGTTGGCCAGGCTCCGCTCGGCGAGATCGGTGGCGCGGTCGGCCCGGGCCAGCGCGGCACGGGCCCGGGCCCAGTCGTTCCCGCCACTGACGGAGCGGCTGAGCGCCTCGGGCTCCAGCAACAGGCGCACGTCATACAGGTGCCGGGCCTCGTCGTCACCGACGATCCGCACCGTCGCGCCCTTGTACGGGCTCATCGTCACCAGGCCCGCGCCCGCCAGGGTCTTCAGCGCCTCGCGCACCGGGGTCTTGGAGACCCCGAGCCGCTCGGCGAGGTCGGTCTCGACCAGGGCCTGGCCCGGGCTGAGCTCGCCGGCCAGGATGGCGTGCTTGATCGCCTCCAGCACGGCCACCGTCCGGGACGGAAGCGCCCCGGCGGCCCCGGTCAGGAAGGCGGGCGCTCCGGGGGAGATCGTGGTGTTCACCGCGCCTCGGATCGTGTATCACATCTCATATATGATCCAGGCCACTATATCACGGCTGCTCTACCCGGGTTAAGCTGCTGGAAGCATGTGGTTGCGTCTAGGGTTCCGCTGACCGCCCGCCCCGCTCAACGCCGACCACAATCAGGGCGGTCGGGTCTGGACCGAGCGGCGCCGTAATACACCTGACGGGATAAAAGCCCTGAGGGCTCTGTTCAGCCTTGCCTGAGGAGCCTTCGAGTTGAGCCATCTGTCAGCATCCGTCACGCTGGCGGTCCTGCTAGCCGCCGTCACGCACGCCACGTGGAACGCTATCGCGCACGGGATCAAGGATCAGCTGCTCGCCTTCGGCCTGATCGGCGCGGGCGGCATCGTGGTCGCGATACCGGTCATCTGCCTGGCACCGATGCCGCACCGGGCCTGCTGGCGCTACCTGCTGATCTCGGTCGCCATCCACGTCGGCTACAACCTGCTGCTGATGCGGTCCTACCGGTACGGCGAGTTCAGCCAGGTGTACCCGCTGGCCCGGGGAACTTCCCCGCTGGTGGTGACGATCCTCGCCGCGATCTTCGTCCGGGAGAGGCCGTCACCAGCGCAACTGACCGGCGTGCTCGTGGTGTCGGCCGGCCTGGCCACGCTTGTCTTCGCCGGACGGCGCCCCGGGCGTACCGCGCTCCTGGCGGCGATCGGAACGGGCCTGACCATCGCGGCCTACACCACGGTGGACGGGGTCGGCGTGCGCGCCTCGGGCAGCCCGGCCGGTTACATCGGCTGGCTGATGCTGCTCGAGAGCCTGGGTGTACCGCTGCTGGCGCTGATCAGGCGCCGTGACGTCATCGCCAGGCAGCCACGGCGGATCATCGGCTCCGGGCTGCTCGGCGGCGCGCTCAGCGTGCTGGCATACGGCCTCGTGCTGTGGGCGCAGACCCGCGGCGCGCTGGCGCCGATCGCCGTGCTGCGCGAGACCAGCGTCATCTTCGGCGCCATCATCGGCAGGGTCGCGTTCCGCGAGCCGTTCGGCCGGACGAGAATTGCGGCGACGATCCTGGTTTGTGCCGGTATCGTCCTGCTCAATGTCTGACGGGGTCGCTATCCGGAGCCTGCTGCCCGATCTCACGCCGCTACGCGCGGCCGCGCTGCCCGCTCTGCTCAGATACGGCACTGGCTAGAGGGGTGCCCGGCGGCGCAGGGTTTTCCGCCGGGCACCAGGAGGGCCGCGTGGCCGAGCGACCTCTATCTAGGGGAACGAACTCGAAGCCGACATGGCTCAGCAAACCGATCCCCGTCACCGAATCGTCACAACGCGCTCAGATCTGGGTCGAGCATTCCGATCCACCATCCGGGGTTTGCTCGCGCGAGCACCACCAGGTGGAGCGGCCGCCGACTACGGAGTGCTTCATCTCGGCACCGCAACGCGGGCAGATGCCGCCCGGGCGGCGGACCGCCATGATCTCGCCGGTGTGGCTGCCTCCGTTCGCGATTGCCGAGGCCAGTGCGGAGCGCAGTTCGTTAAAGATCCGATCGGCATCCTCGCCGCGCAGCCTGCCCGCTGGCCACGTTGGCGACACCTTGGCCTGCCACAGCACTTGGTCGGCGAGGAGATTACCGATCCCGGCGATCTTCGACTGGTCCAGCAGGCGGGCCTTGACGGCGATCGTCCCCTTCATGATCAGATCGCGGAACTCCTGGTGCGTCACCTCACCGGCGTCGGGGCCGAGCGCCTCGATATCGGGGTTCAGCCGCACCCGTCCCAGCCGGCGCGGATCAGACAGCGTCAGGCGACCACCGTCGGCGAACCGGAGCGTGAAGCGGCTCCACTCAGGCCGGGGCGCTCCCGCGCCCCGGCGGAACGGCTCGCCGCCCTCGGTGGCCTGGTGATCGGCGACGACGATGATGCGCCCGGTCATCCCCAGGTGGATGCCGAGGTCGGGACCGGGGGTACCGGACTGCTTCGTCCCGGAGATCTCGCACCAGATAAGCTTGCCGCGGCGATGAGCCACGGTGAGCGCCCGCCCGGCCAGCGCGTCGCGAAGCTGGTCCGCGGTATGCGGCCGGCAGACGTAAGGATCAACGTCCTCGACCCGGGTGATGCGACGGTGCAGCGCCTTGCCGGCGATGAGCCTGCGGGCGATCTCGACCTCGGGAAGCTCCGGCATTCATTCGTTCTACACCGGCCTGGATCATC
>JAFARZ010000254.1 GCA_019245115.1 Streptosporangiaceae bacterium
CATCTGTGGAGCCTGGCGAGCAACGCGCTCCTCCGCCTGAAGAACATGCCGGGCATTGTCCGCGGATTCTTCGCGGACCCGCATTTGTCATATCTCTGGAGTTGATCTTCCCGGGGGAATAGGGTCCGGAAACTTATATTCTCATTAGTAACATTACCGGTCGACCTGCGCGCAGGTGGCGAGGCTGTGGGCGAATATGTACACGGTGGTGGCCACCAAGGTTCGGGAGGGACACCGGTCACCCAGATCGGCGATCGCGAGCTCGTCCATGCAGACAACGCCCGCGTCACTCCCGCTCGCCGCTGGATCCGCGGCTCGGTTGGAATGTGTGCCCAGGTTGTGGTGACGGCGCGTCTCATGAGGGCATCGATTTCCGCGCGGCGCTTGTGTGCGCGCTGAGTTTGTGCGCGCAGGCATTCGCCTGCGCGCAAGCAGTCTAGGAACATGTCCGGCCGACGGCTCTCTAAAGGCGGAACTCCAGCTTACCCGCCGTTTCGTGACGGGTCGGCGCGACAGGGCCGTACGCTCGGTACGTGAGTGGCCGGAGGTAACTCCGGTTCGATAGTGCTTGTCTGGATCGAATGTGCAGCTTGTCTGTCCCAGGCAGTAGTTTGCTCTTGGTAAGCCGCGATCACGTCGCTGTCGGTAATGGTAGTGAGGTCTGTGATTGCTGCGGTCTCTCCCATGCGGGCGACGCGCAGATCCCTGTAGGCGCTCGCGTGCTCGAAGAGAGAACGCGCGAACCAGCCGTTGCCGAATTCGTCGGTCCGGCCGGTGTCGCTGGCGTGCATAAAAATCTCGTGAAGGGTTTCTGCCGCTGCCGGGTCGAATGTGTCTTCCGCCTGCTCGGCCAGCATTGCGGCGATGCGAGACAGTTCGTCTGCGGAATAGCTAGGAAACTCGATTCTGGTGCTGAACCTGGATGATAGAGCGGGGTTGCGACGCAGGAACTGATCCATGTCCCCCGGGTAGCCAGCTAGCACCGTCACGAGCTGGTCGCGGTCGGTTTCTGCCCTCTTCACTATGATCTGTACGGCTTGCGCTCCGAGTGGGTCACCGTTGGCATATTCCGCGTTATGCAGGGAGTGCACTTGATCGATAAACAGAACGCCGCCAAGAGCTGCATCTATGAGCTTATTAGTCTTAATCGTGGTGGTACCAAGGTTCTCGCCTACAAAATCTCCTCGCTCAGCCTCTATCACTGCCGAGCGAAGAAGTAGGCCGAGGGAGGCAAAAATTCGTCCCAGGATTCTCGCGACTGTGCTCTTGCCAGTGCCGGGCGGCCCGGTAAAAATAAAGTTCCGTGCCGGGTGATGGCTTGCCAATCCGTGTGATTCACGCAGTTTCGCTACCCGAAGCTGGGCTGCGATCACGCGGACCCGTTCCTTGACAGGTGTCAGGCTAACTAGACCCTCAAGCTCGGCGATCGCTCCCTCGACCGTCGGGGTTTCCTGGTAGCCGCGCAGCGGCGCGATGAGTTCTGCGTAGGCCTGCTCTAGGTCGCTGACGCGGATAGTTACCAGGTCTGCCTGTGCCGGATCAGAGGTTGCTGACATTACCCGCACGTCTCGTGCCTGGCCTGCCTTCTCCAGGAGGTTGCGGACGAACATGCCGTTGCCGAGCTCGTCGGTGATACGGCGGCGGTCCACTTCCACGAACATCCGCCGCAGTACAGGTTCCGCATCTTCCTGGAGTTCCTCGCCTCGCCGGTCCAGGACCGCGCCAGCCAGTGCCATCATCTCCTCCGGGGAGAAGCTAACGAATTTCAGCCGGGTCACGAACAGAGAGGCAAGGGCGTGATGGGACGACAGGAGCAACTCCATCTGCTTTTCGTATCCGCCTAGGATGACGATCAGCTTCTCGCGGTCATCCTCGGCTCGCTTGAGCAACGTCTGCAGCGCTTCGGCGCCGAACCTGTCCGCCTGCCCGTCGCCCTCGTTGATCAGAGTGGATGCATCGTCGATGAGCAGGACCCCGCCCAGGGCTGAATCGACCAGTTCGTTTGTCTTACGCGCGGTCACACCGGGGTACTCGCTTACCAGATCGGCGCGGTGTGCCAGAATCACGTCCGGCATCTCCAGCAGGCCGAAGGCATAGAAGAGCCTGGCCAGCACGCGCGCTACCGTAGTGTCACCCGTCCCTGGGGGGCCGAGGAAGACGAAATGACGCATCGGCCGTGCATCGGTGATCCTGGCCTCTGCACGGCGGCGGGCAGCTTCAATGGAATGCGTGATGGAACGGATTTGCGCCTTGACTGCCTCTTGGCCGACCATGGCCTCCAGTTCCGTCATTACATTGTCCACGGATACAAAGGGCCGAGTTCTTTTCGCGGGCTCATATGCCCGGTTCCTTGCGAGTGCTATCAGGCCAGCCGAGTCGGTGCCGCGTTTTTGCGGAAGGGGTAGGCCTTCGGACTGCATCACGGTATGCAGCCGCTGGTAGATATCATCAATGATCAAGAATTCTGGTCCGCCAGGTACGCCACCCTGCAGGAGCTTTAGCAAACGGCCCGTAAACGCTGTGTGCTTCTCTCCTGGGATTACTATGGCGGCCTTATCCCGGTATGCTGATGTAAGGACGTAAGTACCATCTACTGCCGCTTGGTTGACTACTTCCGTTACCGGGTCTGACATGGTGTCGGTCACGGCGCGGCCGGAGAAGCAGCAGTCGAGGATAATCATCTTCGTCACTGCAGGACTGTCAAGCACGGCGCTCCGGAGCTTGTCATAATCAAGCGAGTTGAACTCGGGTTCAGCCCATTCAGAGTCGGGCAATCCGAGGTACAGCTCATGCCGCCTTCCGCCTACGAGTCCATGCCCGGTGTAATATACCAGCAGCAGATCTTCGGCCTGTTTGGCAGCGAGCCTTAGCTTACGGCCAAGCAAGCGCATGTCTCCCTCATCAGTTACTACTGTGCACTGATGCTCCGGCACCACGCCGTAGGTAGGATCAGTGAACGTGGCCGCCAGATCAGCGATGCCCCTGCCCACGGAAAGCAGATCTGGCAGCGTCTCATCCCGGTACATACTCGTGCCGATTAGGACTATGTGCGAACGCTTAGGGTCCGGAAGGCGCATCTGTCACTCATCGCTGTTTGCTGAAGCGAGCGCATGACGAATCAGCTGATCAATTTGATCACCATTAATGCGCGCTGCATCTATCTCAACGATCTGCCCGTTGGCGCTCTCCACCTTAACGTGGATATCTGACCGATGCGGCAACGAGATCCACGCCTTCAGCGAAGCAGCTAGCACCGAAAGTGCACCACCTGAGCTGACCGCGACTACAAGAGCCTCCCCTAGCGCGCCAAGTTCACCTTCTGCAGGCGCAGTAGCGGAAACTGTTATCCGTCCGGACAACTCCCGCTCACCGCGTAGCCAGGCATCCAAAGATTCCAACTCTGCTTGATTACCCCCGACTATCGAGATGCAGACTCGCACGTGTCTCCCTCCAGGCTGTGGGAAGGATTCTAACGCGCTCTCGCCGACATGTATGAACCTCTCCCAGGAACATTGAATCGCTCCAGTTGCGATTCTGATGACGCGATGTTCTGCAAGTTATCTATTGTGATCAGCTGGGCCAGCGGGAACGCTGATGCGGAGCTAGTCCGGCCACCTTGTGTCAGATAAAACGCTGCACTCGGCAGTCGCGAGCACATAATCGGAGCCATATATGATGCATCAAGCCCCAACGATATAAACCGTCAACCGCACCTATTCTGCAAGCGCGAACCCGGTACCCGTCGGTCGATCATCCGATCACATTCCGGAACTCTGCCTCGAAAGCGGCACATTACGTCTGCCGAGCAAGTGTTGATGCTGGCTTACACGGATGGGACCCTGGAGCTGCTGGACATGCTCGGTCGCACCTGCCCGATGATGGACTCGTCTTCCTCACCGTCGACGGCGCTGGAGCCGAGCCACCCGCCAGGTTCGTCCGACATGGCTCGACACCTTCCCAGATTGTGTCCTCCGTGCCAGCTCGGCAGCAGCGGACATCCTCGGACACAGCGTACGGGAGAAGTCACGGAATGCTTAGGGTTGTCCGCGATAGGCGCCGCTACAGACAGCGAGGCCGGGCCGGGCCATCATCCTGGGCTCCGGACCTGGCAAGCATGGTCTGGCGCGTGAACTCCTCGACCTGCCCGGCCAGGTCCCGGGCCTGGGCCTGGGCCGAGCCACTGTAGATCGGCGCGGCGAGCTCGCCGCGGACCGCGACCAGCCGGGTGGTCACCTGGGCGATCCGCAGCGGGACGGGCAGCGACAGCGCCGGTTCCACGGCGGCCGCCGCGGCGTCCAGCGCACCGGACCGCAGCCGGGCCAAGGCCAGATCGATACCGGCCAGCGGCTGACCGCCAGCCCAGTGGTCTTCCCCCTCGCCCGGCCCTTTCTCATACAAGCCGATGGCGTGCTCCAGCTCCCCGGCCGCCTCACCCGCGCCCCCCGCCAGCTCGCTAAGCGCCGCGCCGGCCAGGCTGTGATGGGTGGCCTCGGAGAGAGCGAACTGGCCGCCCATCACCACGAGGTCATCGGTGTAGTCCCGGCAGCGGGCCTCGTGCGCGTCACCGATCGCCTGCCGTGCAGTGTCCGCATCCCCCAGCCGCGCCGCCGCTCGCGCCACGTGCAGATGCAGCCCGCCGCCCGGCCATCCCGCAGATACATACCGCAGGCCGTCGGCCGCCAGGTCACGGGCCTCGGCGTACCGGCCGCGCCAGTACATGAGCGCGGATTGCTGCTGGCGGAGCTGGGCTTGGAGCGGCCGGTGGCCGATCGGATCCGCGTAGGCCCACCCGGAACGGATCAGCTCCTCACCCGCATCGGGGTAGCCGAGCCGGACCGCGAGATTACCCATCAGCCCGTTCAGGCAGCCGAGCGCGACATACAGGTCAGCCTGTTCCGGCGGCCACAGCCGACGGCCCAGCAGCCGGCGGACCCGCAGACGGATCCGATCCATTTCCGTGAACACGACGGCCGGGTCGCCCGCATCGCTCGCCCGGGCCAGTCGAGTCAAATCGGCGTGCAACTGGTCATATGTGACCTCGCCGATGCGATGCTGCTCGGCTTCTTCCACGTGGCGACTGGCGTCGTGCGCGGCCAGCACCACCCGCCGTCCCAGTGCGGGGTAATCGGTCTCAAGTCCCCCATCTCGCCGCATCCAGCCGCGGACTCGGACCGGCTGGCGAGGTCGAGCAGTGGAATGACCCCGGACACGGGGCCGGCTCCAAGCGACCCCGACGACACCGCCGACTCGGCCTGCTGTGCCAGGGTCCTGGGCTTGGGGAGCGGCGCGGTGCCGAACTGGCCAACCCGGATGCCGAACGCCGTACAGTAATAGAGCTTGTAGCGTTCTGTCAGCTCATGTCGGCCCGACTCCCAGCGCCGGATATAGGTACACAGGTGCTCTATCCCCGGCATCGTCGCGTCGTCGGCCGCCTCGGCGGCCTGGATCAGCCGCCGGGCCATCTCCCGCCGGGCCCAGCCGCGGGCCTCCCGCTGCTGACGCAGCCACCGCCCGATTCCCGTTGACATCACATGGTCCTTTCCAAGCCCTTATATCCGCCGCATCGCCGGCGCTGGCGCGATCAGGCCACCGGAGTGCTTATGACCTCTGGCCGCCGGCCGCACGATCAGTCCCGCTCACCCGGGCGGCGTGTCGTCCCATCTCCACAGGCGCGACCACGATGCTTCCCCGGTCGCGTGCCCGGCAGCGTCGGACTGCTCGCTGGTGCCGGTCTCGCCGGCCATTGATGTCCGCCGTCATCGCTTCCACCTGCTGTCCGCGCCGCGATGCCACAGGCCGACCGCCCGGCTGGTGGCGGGGATGTGCCCGGCATCGTCGTATGCCTGGGCCAGTTCGCCCAGCAGCCGGGCCGACTCTGCCGGGCTGAGCGCGGCTTCGGTCAGCCGGGTGAACGCCGTGGTGTAGCGGGCCACGTCGGCCTGGTCCACGAGGCTGGTGCCGTCATTCCCGGGCCGGGGCAGGTACACGACACCCATGCTGGGAGCGTCCGCGAACCCCAACATGGTGACCGCCCCGCCGATGCCGGCCGCGTGCCCGCCGCTGGCGAACGGCAGGACCCGGATCGTGCCGTGGCGGCCATCTCTGGCTGCCTCAGCGAGCCGGTACAGCTGCGCGCTCATGACCTCGGGGCCGCCGACCATACGATGAAGGGCGGCCTCGTCGACCACGGCGATGAAGGCGGGCTGGCGTTCTTTCAAGACCACTCGCTGCCGCATTACCGCCAGAGCGGCAAGCGCGGCGGGTTCCCCGCCCGCCGGGTATCCGCGAGCGGCCCCGGCAATCGCATTCGCGTATCCGGTGGTCTGGAGCAGATCGGGAACCTGGTGCGGTGCCCACAGGTTGATCTGGGTGGCGGCCGCCTCAAGCTGCAGGTACTCGCGGGCAGCGGGAGTGAGGATCTCGCCGTGTCCTGGCCACCAGGCACCCGCACGGCTCGCCCGCACGATGGCCTCCAGGACACCGATTTCCTGCTCGCTGACCCCGTACTCGGCCAGCAGCTCGCGCAGTTCCTTAGGCCGGATGCCACGCTGGCCAGTCTCGATCCGGCTGATCTTGGAGCGGTCGCACTCCAGCACAGCTGCGGCGTCAGCGAGGTCATATCCCAGCTGCTCGCGATGCCGACGCAAAGCCGCGCCCACCAGCTGACGTTGTACCGGCGATGATTCGATCACGATGTCCTCCCTGGCATTAGGCAGTACTCCGGACAAACTGCCGCCGTGCCGGGCCTGCCTCCCGCCGATCACTGACCTGATCCACTCCCGGAGCCCGCTCCCCAGCCGCAGGTCGGCACCAGCAACCCGCCAGCCGGGCCCGCGCCATCCGCCGATGATCACCGTTGTCCTCCCTGCCGCGGGCGGGAAGCCGCTCAGCCGCTTCCCGGAAGTTCGCTGTTGGACGCTGACCAGCTGCGAAGAATGCAAGCACGTCTTCAGCTGCTGGCCGCGTGGCCGTCATCGTGCCCGACTGCTTCCGGGTGCGGGAACCGCTCACCGGTGATGATGTGCAGGCCGGCTGCCTGGTCACTCACACCAGACTGTTGCCGCGACGTGTTGCAGCCCCACAGCCCCGGGGCCCACCCTGACCTGGGAACCACGACTGGTCCAGAAGGGGGGAAGCGTGGAATACAGCCCGACCGTCCGGGCCGCCGGCTGATCCGGGAGATCGAGCGGCTGCGCCACGACAGCGGCCTGTCCATGGAAGCCGCCGCCCAACGATTGGGCTGGAGCACCAGCAAGATGTACCGCCTGGAGAACGGCCGCTCCCCCATCACCACCGACGACCTGCACGACATGCTCGACCTGTACGCGGTCGGCTCCCCGCAGCGCGACGCGCTGATCCAGCTCAGCCGCGACGCCCGCAGGCGCGGCTGGTGGACCAGCTACAGCGACGTGTTCACCGGCAGCTACATCCCCATGGAAGCCGAAGCGGCCAGCATCCGGCTCAACGCCCACCTCGTCCCCGGCATCTTCCAGACCCCCGGCTACGCCCGCGAAGTCATCACCGCCACCCGCCCCGCCATCAGCGCCGAAGACGCCGAACGCAGGGTGGCAGCCCGCACCGCCCGCCAGGAAGCCCTGTTCACCCGCCAAGACCCGGCGCAGATCCACGCGATCATCGACGAGGCAGTGCTGCACCGCCAGGTCGGCGGACCAGACGTCATACGCGCGCATCTCACCGCTCTCCGCGACGCCACAGCCAAGCCGGGCGTCACCCTCCAGCTGCTCCCCTTCGCGGTCGGCGCCAACGCCGGGATGGACGGCAAGTTCGCCCTGCTCGCCTTCGCACACCCGGACGACCCGCCCATCGCCTACGTCGAAGGCCTGATGGGTGACGTCTACATCGAAGCCGCCCAGGACGTGAACCGGTTCACCCTCGCCTGGACCCACCTCACCGCCCAGGCCCTCAGCCCCGCCGACTCCACCGCCATGATCACCACGCTCATCAAGGAGAAACGATGACCGATGCCCCGACCGGCCCGTGGCGCAAGTCCAGCTATAGCGACACCGGCGGCAACTGCGTCGAGATCGCCCAGGCCGGGACGACCATCGCTGTCCGCGACTCCAAGGACCCAGCCGACCGGCACCTCACCTTCAGCCCGCACGCATGGACAGCGTTCACCCGCCGCATCAAACACGGCAAATAACAAGAGCCTTTAGCACGAACGAACTGGGGTTCCCGGCCACCAAACCGGGAACCCCGTCCAGGCAAGACGGCCCGCTACCTGGCACTAAGCCGGGATATCACGCCTGGCACCACGGCTATCGCCGCTGATAGTGTCACGCGCGAGGGCCAATGCCCGGTCGATCACGTCGAACCGGTCGCAGAACTCCTCAGCCCCGGCGACGGTCGCGGCGGCCAGGCGGACCAGCCGCAGCCGGTTCAGGCACCGGATCGAAGTCACACCGCCCTCCAGCGCGGGCAGCACATCCAGCGCCGCAGCTACCGCCTCCCGCCGAGCACCCTGCTTCAACAGCGCCCCGGCCAACCCCGCACCGTAACAGGCCCGGTTACGCGGACTCAGCCCGGACGCCAGCACAGTCCGGTACAGCAGCGCGCTGTGATCAGCCTCGCCCACGTTCAAGAAGCCGCGCGCCTCCACGCCGGTGATCTCGGCGTGATCGACGAACCGTAGCCACTGCGGCGGGTCACCATCCTCCTGGCCACGGTCCAGCTCCCGGCGTGCCCGGGCGATCCCGGCCTTGAACGCCGCCTTGTCCCCCAGCAGCGACGCCGCGCTGGCCTGCCGCAGCGCGATCAGCGCATGCAGGCGGGGTATCGGCAGGTAGCGGCCCTCCTCGGCGGCCTGGAACGCCAGCCGCAGCGCGCGGCGGGCCGGGTCACGACCCGGACCGGTACGCGAAAGCTCCGCGTGCAGCATCGACAGGCTCGTCAGCGCATGCACTGCCTGCTCCGTGTCCCCCGACCTGCCCGCCAGCTCCCGAGCCTGGCCATACAGCGACCGCGCCACCGGCAGCCTGCCACCATCCTGCGCGATCCAGCCGGTACACAGCGCCTGGCCGCCCGCCGCAGTAAGCAATGCGGGACCGGGATCACCGCCGTTCAGCGACTGCCGGACCAGCTGCCATTGCCGCAACGCGGGCAGGAGCAACGCTGTCCCGCCGACCACGTGATCGTGGATGTACAGCGTGTCCGCGCATGCCTGCCAGTAGCGGACATGAGCGGGCTTCACCACCGCCGAGACGGCCGGCTTCGGCAAGACGGTGGCAGCAGCGGCGTCAATCAGGGCGCCGAGACCGCGCCGGTCCACATCCACGTCCGGCCCGTTCTGAGTGCCCGCTGCCAGCCTGGCCTCTGGATCAGCCACGATCAACGGGAGCAGGATCTCCCGCGGCATCCCGACCGCGTCAGCGAACTGCAGCAGCTCGCGGATGTCGAAGACAGCCTCACGCTGACCCCGCTCGTAATAGCTAAGCGCGGCCGGGCTCCACCCGACGATCCCGGCCAGATCCCGCTGCGACAGCCCGCACGCCGCCCGCACGATCGCCGGGACCGCCGGTACGTTGAGATCCGCCAGCGCGCGGCGCAGCAACGGCGAATCGAACACCCATCGCGGCCAGGGGACTGTCTCCTTGGCCTCTTGAATGCAGACCTGGCACAGCGGGTCGCCGCGCCGGACGAGCTGCCCATTACGGCACGCAGGACATGCCAGGACCATACCGTTACAATGCTTGCCCGGACGGGTCCCGGGATATGAGTGTGCCCAAGTGTGGCATGCGGATTCACTCGGCGGAGGTCACGGTGGCGATGAGCTCGCGGGCGCGGGCACCGTAGACGGCGATTTCGGCCAGCCGGGCGAACCGCTGCGCGTACATGGCGATTTCTCGCGGCTGGGTGATGGTCAGGTGCCCGGAGACCAGTTCCACCGCGACCTGCTCGTTGCCGAAGATCCAGAAATCCTCCGCCGGTCCCGCTGGGCCCCGGTCCAGTGTGGCCCGGATTATCCCGAGCGATACTGACGGCCACGTCGTGATCTCCGTCAGCCAGGCCAGCTGACCGGCCATGACCTCCGGGCCGCCGAAACCGTTACGCAGCACCGATTCCTCGAGCACGAACGCGGCGGTACGACCGCCGCTGTGAAGGACCCGATGCCGGGCCATCCTGACCGTTACCGCCTCCTCCACATCATCAGACAAGCCACGCCGCTGCTGGATCGCCCGCAGCAATGCCCGCGTGTACCCTTCGGTCTGGATCAGGCCAGGCAGCATCCAGCAGCTATACGCACGGAACTGCCGGGTACGCTCATACAGCGGCAGCCGCGCCTCCTGCGCCCGCCGCAGACCGGTGCGCTCCATCCGCCGCCACTCGACCCACATCCCCTCGGCCGCCCGCAGCGAGGCGATCAGATCCGGGGCCTGCCCCTCGGCGCCGCACACCTGGCACCAGACCCGGATCGCATCAGGGGATGGCGGCCGCGCCGCGTGCTCGATCTTGGAGACCTTGGTCCGTTCCCACCCGGCGCGGGCAGCCAGCTCCCGGGCGGTCAGCCCAGCATCCAGCCGCAATTCACGCAGCCGGTCGGCCAGGACCTGACGCGCCTGCTGGGCGCTGGATGATGGCGGGCGCACGGCGATGCCGGTCAGCGCAGGCGGTATTCCTCATGCGGCACGGCCCGTTTCCACACCGCCTCGAATGCTGCCGTGCATTGCCGGACGACATCGGGGTTGTCACACAACCGGGTGGCCAGGAAGTCCCCGGCGCCGGAGAAATAGTTGAACTGCGCCCGCTGGCCGTCGAAGACCCAGTAGTCATTGCCCGGCAACAGCAAACCGGACGCAAGGCGCCGGGGCAGCCAGCGTATTTGTTCTCCGGCGCCGATGTTGGAGTCCGTGGTGGCATGCTCGAACCGGACATAGTCACTCACCGGCTCAGAGACCACCCGGACTCGGCGGATCACGACACCGCGGCCGGTCACCTCACGGATCAGGTCAAGCCAGGGCCGGCGGAGCCGGCGCCCGAATTCCTCGTTATCACCATCCAGCCACGCCCGGAACCACGGATCGGACGGGGTGTAGGCGTCCCGCATTTCCAGATGAACCGCCGAGGACGTGCACGCCCGCAGCAGCACCTCAAACGGCGGGTCCGGCTCCTCAGCCATGCCGGGGATGCGGTCCCGGTCCCTGCCTGCCACGCTCGTAGGTTCCACTTGCCGCCTCCACGACGATCGACCTCATCACCGGCGGCAGCCGCACCACCGACTCGCCCGTACCGACCGGGCTATGGCGAGCGACCTCCGCCAGCGCAACCGAATCGGTAACCGTCTCGCCCTGGAACCAGATGTCGCCGGTGTCCTCATCCACATACACCGCCGGGCATCCGTTGTCCGGAGTGTCCGGCGTGATACCAACGAAACTTAGCCGCATCACGGCCTCCAGCATCAGGGGTACGCCTCATACGGGTGTTCGCGCTGTCCAGAGGTGCCCCGGGACACAACGCGCCCGCCCAGGTGGAAGTTAACCCGACCAGGTGTGACCGTCCACACTCGGCTCGCAACAATCTGTTGTGGCCGAATGCTTACGCTGCGGTCAGCGCCCGCTCAGCCGCGTCGAACCGGGCACAGAATTCTTCGTCGCCGGACTTTGCAGCCGCGGTCCGGACCGGCTGGAGCTCGTTGAGCGTCCGGGTCGACGCCACTCCGCCTTCGAGAATCTTCAACACAGACAGGCCGGTGGCGATCGCTCCATGCCGGTCGGTTTGGGCAAGCTGGATACCGGCCAGCCGAGCACCGAGAAACGCACAGGCGCGCGGTGTCGGGTCCCGGTCAAGCAGCATCCGGTAAAGACTCTCAGCACGGACCAAATCGCCTAGGTTAGCTGCACCCCGGGCTTGCTGCTCGATAATCAAGTCCTCCCCGCCGGGCTCGAGCTGGAGCCATCTGGGCTGGTCCATACCAGGTGTACGGTCAGCCTCGCGCCATGCCCGAGTGATCGCGGCCTGGAACGCTGCTGTGTTGCCGACAAGGGATGCCGCGCACGCCTGTCGGCCGGCGATCACAACGTGCAATCCTGGTAGCGGTTCATAGCGCGCTTCGTCGGCCGCACGATTAATCAGCACCAACGCCTCGTGCGCGGCGGTCCGGCTAGCCGGGCTTGCGTTCGACTCGCGGCTCTTTTCGGCTTGATAGCAAGACAAGCTGGACAGGCGGTTGAGTACCCACGCAGTTAGAACGGGGTCTTCTGCGCTGGTAGCCAGGTCCAGCGCCTCTTCATGGAGCTGTCGTGCCAGCCGTAGATTAGACGTGTCGAACGCGAACCAACCGCTGAGGTTGGCCAGATAACCAGCGGCGACCTGGAGTTGACGACCAGTCACTTCGGTATAGCTGGACTGCTTCAGCATCCGCCGCGCTAGTTGCCACTGCCGCAGCGCTGGACGAAGCAGCGCCGAACCTCCCACCATGTGGTCCTGTGCATGCAGGGTGTCCGCTGACGCCTGCAAGTATTTGATATGGGATGCCGTGACCCGGGAAGGCGCTGCCGCCTCGGGCAGCATGGCCGCTAGAGCGGCTCCTGCTGCCAGGCCGCCGAAGCTGCGCCGATCCACGTCCACACCACTCTCGCTCGCAGCGCTATCCGCCGATAGCGCTACGTCTGTATCTCCTAGCACGAGCGGCAGCAGCGCCTCGCGCGGCATGGCCACCGCATCAGCGAACCCGAGCAGCACCCGGATGTCGAACACGGTAGAGCGCCGCCCGCGCTCGTAATAGCCTAGCGCGGCCCCGCTCCACCCGGCCAAGGCACCGACATCGGTCTGGGACAGCCCGGTAGCCGCCCGGAAGCCCGCTACCACGGCGGGCGCGTTCACCTCGGCCAGGACGCGGCGCATTAACGGGGAGTCGAACGGCCACAGCGGGCAGGGCACGGTCTGCCGCGCAGCATCGGTGCAGGCCGGGCACAGCGGATCGCCCGGCCGCGACGGCGACGCCGCCCGGCAGGCGGGGCACGTTCTAGCTGCGGACATGTGCTCCCTCCCAGCCGACGGTTAGCGGCAGCGACCGTACCTCGCCGGAACGCGGCCCACCAGCCTCAGTCCGCAACAATCTGTTGTACCACCTTCACGCACGGCTGCGATGGTTCGTTGCGGTGGTGTGGTACGGCGACGCCTTCGATCGGCAGACTACGGATGCGCCATCGGCGCTGTTGGAGTCACGACCGGGAACGAGGATGATCACGGTCAGTGGTACCACAGGCCGTTCATGCTGCGCCGCGGACGTCAGTGCGGGTTGATGCGGGGCCGGTAGCCAGCCCGGCCGTCAGATGCCGCTGCCGAGGATTCCTCGGGGAATAAGGCCCCAATTACCTTCCGGCTGGAGGAATTCTTCCGGCTCGCGCAGTCCACAGCCCCTGTGCGCCGTCCACAGGCTGGTCCGGTGGTGTAGCAGGGA
Source organism: Streptosporangiaceae bacterium (assembly GCA_019245115.1). Taxonomy (GTDB): domain Bacteria; phylum Actinomycetota; class Actinomycetes; order Streptosporangiales; family Streptosporangiaceae; genus JAFARZ01. Next base: position 13,421 of record JAFARZ010000254.1, read on the forward strand.
TAGCAAGCCGGGGTATGCACAGTGCGCGATCCGCTGGGGGCGGGTTGTCCACAGCTGGGCCTTGTTTACGCATGTGGTGATGCACAGGCCGGTGCCGCTACCTTGTCGTTTCCGGCGGTCCTGCCAGGGACGGCCGATCTGACTCACTGACGCGTTCTGGGGCTTGCGGCTTGCGGATCCTTTCTGCCCGCATGCCAGGGAGGGACATGGATATCCGGTCGGGGCAGAAGCTGGCCTGGGAGAATAAGGTCGCCAAGGGCTTTAACACGACAGATGTGGCGCTGGAGTTCGGCCTGCTGTACGGGGAGGTAGCCGAAGCCTTCGATGCCTGGCGCAGGGGGCGCGCGGAGCTGGGCGAGGAGCTCGCCGATGTCACGATCTACCTGCTCAGCCTGGCCCAGATGACCGGCGTCGATTTGCAGGGCGAGGTAGAGGCCAAGATCGCGAAAAACGCCTCGCGCGTGTACCGGCGTCTGCCGAACGGGACGATGGTCAAGGACCGTGCCAGAACAGATCCGTAGCTGTTGGCACAGGGCGCCGGGACGCGCTGCGTGCCGGGCGGGGTCATGGCCGTGGCGTGGTGGTGTCGATGGTGAGGACGGCCGCGGTGCTGGCGAGGATGGCGAACGTGTTGTGATACGCCCTGATGAGGGCGCTGATGCGGTCGGTGGCGGGAGCAGCGCCGTCGCGGGCCCGTAGCCGGGCGGCGATGATGTCGGGGCGGCCGGTGAGATGCACGAGCACGCCGCCGCGGGCGGCGACGCGCTGGGTAAGGGCGATGGCGGCAGGCAGGGTGAGCCGTGATCTCCCGTGGTCGATCGGCCCGTAGACCAGCTCGCTGACGAAGCTGCGATCGAGGGCGAGCTTTCCCGGGGTGGCCAGGATGGCCTGGTAGCGCGCGGCGAGGTCGGTGCCGTCTGGGGTGCGGCCGGAGTGGATGACTGTGTGGCCGTGCTGTCCGGCCAGGGAGGTGGCCAGGGTGGTCTTGCCGGTGCCGTCGCAGCCCTCCACCACGACGACCGGGTAGCTGGCGAGTGCGGCGGTCAGGTTTCCGGGCACGGGAGGCGGTCCAGGGCGGCGGTGAACTCGGCGATGCCGCAGAAGCGGGCGCTGACGGCGTACTGGATCATCAGGTTGCGCCAGTTCGGCTCGCGCCCGTTGGCGAGGGTGGGCCAGGTTCCGGGGTGGGCCGCCAGCACCGGCCGCCCGGTTGCCGCGCAGGCGCCGATGATCAGCGCGGCTCCTGGCGGTGTTTCCGGTCCGCGGGCGTCGACCACGGCGAGGCTGGCTGTCGTGACGGCCGCCCAGTCCGCTCGCGCCGCTTCGGCGATGCCGGTCCGGGCCAGGAACCGCTGGGCTATGTGCACCGTCCAGCCTCTGGTGCGAAGCGCCTGAGCAATGTCTGACCACATGTCATCGGCGAAATACGGCGAGGGCTCGAGGTAGGCGAACTGGCTGTCGGTGCGGGAACGCTGAGAAGCTGGAGGCCGTGCCGGTGCGTTGCTGAGTAGTGTTTCGGCTGCCCGTGTCGCGATGGCGCGGATGGGTGGCAGGTTCTGGCTGAGGAAGGCCCGGAACCGGTTGCCGACGGCGTGTGTGAGCGGCGGGCCGAGGTGGTGTGCCCGCACCACGGTGACGGCGATGGTTTCCAGCAGTGGTTCAGCGAAGGCGAAGCAACAGCCGCCCGGGACGGGTGTGTAGGTCTGGAAGTCGGTGCTGGCAAGCACGACCGGTACGCCGAGCGCGGCGGCGAAGCCGATCTCCATGCAGACCCCGTCATCCAGGCTCGGTCCGTGCAGCACGGCGATCATGCCGGTGATCCGGCGCAAACGGGCACGGTCCAGCTCGAACAGGCGGCGGCCTTTGCAGTCGGCGACGAGGTTTTCCTCGTCGGTGTCACAAAACGGCAAGAAGACGTTGCCGTCGCCTGCCATCTGGGCAAGCCGGTCCGCGAGGTATGCGCCGACGGCGCGGTCGTGAGCAGCGAACAGCCGGTGCGCGACATAGAACAGTGCCACGTCAGCCTCCCGGCGCGGGGATGGTCAGGCCAGCACTGGCGACAGCCACCGATGCGGCGTTCACCGCTTCGTCCAGCGCAGCCTGGCAGCTCAGGCCGCGAGCGGATGCCGCCAGGAACGTCCCGGTTAAGGTGTCGCCGGCGCCGGTGACCTCGGCCACTGCGGCCGCTGGCGGCACGGCCGAGGCGGCTTCCTGCCCGCGCCGCAGCACCACGGCCGGGCGCGGCCCGTCAGAGATCACCAGCGTGGTGAGCGTGCCCGGATCAGTGACCTGAGCCAGGATGGCGTATTCGGCCGCGTTGACGAACACGGCGCTGGCCTGCGGCAAGAAGGTGCTCGCGGCGGGGATGATCATGCTGGCGCTGGCCAGGTGGAAGTCGAGGCTGAACGGTATCCCCACGGCGGCAAGGCGGCCCAGGACGATGGGCGCATCCAGCGGCCTGCGGCAGCACACGTGGTAGGCGGAATGCGAGCCGATCATGCTGATCACGTGCGGGGTGAGCGCTGCGGCGACGCCGAACGATGCCCGGGTACTGGCCAGGTTGCCAGTTTCGTCGTAGGTGAGGCGGAACGCGCACGACCGGCCCGGGACTACCTGGACGTGATGAAGGTCAAGTCCGGCCAGGCGAGGATCACCGGCGATCCAGCCGAGGTCACGGCCGATGACCGAGACCGGGGCTGCTGGCAGCCCGGCGCGCGCGGCGGCCAGCCCGACGTGCAATGCCGCCCCGCCGAGCATCTCGATACGGGTGCCGCCGGGATAGACCGCCAGGTCGCGGGAGATGTTCCCGGCGACGCCTAACGGTCCCACAGCGGCATCCCTCTCATGTGGCGTGGCAGGCGCAGTCGAGGAACCGGTCGCAGGCGGGCCTGCGCGGGCACAGCCTCGGCCCAGGCCGGTTGAGGTACAGCCGCTTGAAGTAGATCAGTACCAGGTGCACGAACCAGGTCGGGTCCGCGTCGCCGGGGATATGCACCCGGTAGCCGAGATCGCAGGCTAGCTGTTTGTACCGGCCGGCCATGCTGCTGGCCCCGGCTTGCAGCACGTGACGGAACTGCTCATGCGCGGCCGGGCCAGGGCTGAGCTGGACTCCGAGGAACGGCGCGAGCTTGCTGACCATGCCCGAGTCGACGGGGATGATGCCGCAGTGATAGCCGCGCGCGTACAGCGCCGCGCACTGCGCGACCTTGTACCCCGCGCCGCGGACCCTGGCCGCGAGCAAGCCGACAAGTTCCTCCGTGCGCATGCTCGTCAGGTCGACGCCTGCCGCATCGCTGTGGCCAACCAGATCAGCCAGCGAGCGAAGGTAGCCGATGCGGGAGGCCGCCAGGCCAAGCGGGCGGATAACCGCGCCGAGCGCCGGGTCGTCCAGAGCGGTCAGCCGGCTCCAGCCCAGACAGTCAGCGTGGGAGACGACGCTGGCGTAGGTACTGATCATCGAGTAGGACACGCGAGTGCTCCACCCGGCGACCGCCATCCGCAGCCGCCAGTCATGGACCGACAGCGGCCACCACCGGTTGTCATCGTGGTTGGCTTCCACGACCGTCTGGACGTCAGGCAGGCGAGCGGCGCACGCGACCAGGGAGTACATGCGCTCGGCATGCTCTGGTCCGGGGTCAGGTCGCATCAGGTCTCCTTCGCCTGCTGCGCGTGCCACCCGATGGCCAGATTGGAGGAAATGACGGGCTTACCCAGGTTTTGCTGGATATCCGGGATCAGGTCGAGCGTTGGCCACCCGGTGCACGACAGCACAATCGCTTCCGCCTCGTCCATCGCAGCACAGCCGGCCTTCAGGATCAATTCTCTAACGTGCTCGCCGGTGATCGTGTCGTAGCCGTCGTCAAAGCCAAGGCATGCGTAGCCGGTGACCGCGACCCCGTTGCGGCTGAACATCAGCGCTTCGGCTTTGGTTATCTCGTCCGGGTAGGGAGTCAGCAACACGATCCGGCTGGCAGCACGCTGCGACAGCGCGTTCATGATCGCCTCGAACGCGTTCACCACGGTGACGGGGGCGCCTTGCCGTACCTGTTCGATGCTGTCCGGGTACATGAACGCCGCCGAGGTACACGCCAGGTACGCGTACCGTAGCGGGAGCGCGGAAAGCTGGGCGAGTGCGGCGGGGGCGGCTTCGAGCAGGCCCCGCAGGAACTGCGCGTCCAGCCCGGTCGTGCGGGAGGCAGGAACCAGCCTGGCATAGTGCCAGATGACCGATGGCTCGGTCACGCGGTGCAGTTCGGCCTCCACGACGGTGTTCGCCCACGGCACCAGGACCCCGGCGTGGACCGGAGACTTGTCCGGTCGTTCGGCGGTCACGTGGCGGTCCTTGCCGCATCTCGGGTTCCGTACAGGTAGCGGGGCTCGTGGCCGGTCACCAACAGGTCAGCGTTCTCTGACCGGGCGCGTGCGGTGCCCGGTTCGATGACCTGGATGGGATAAGAGCCCAGCCGCCGGTACCAGGTGCCCCGGGTAGTCACGAAGAAGGCGTGCAGACCGGGGATCGTCATGCCTTCTGGGTAGACCCGCTGCTTCATCGGTTTGTCGAACACGTAGGAGATGTCGGCCTTCCATGTCTCGAAATGCCCGGCCGATGGCAGCGTTTGGGGCTGGTGGGCAGATAGCGGCGTGCCGGGATAGGCATGGGCCTGCCGGATGTTGATGCGGTGGCACAGGTAGCCGGCGTCCAGGATCCGCACTAGCCAGGACAGGTTCTCAAAGTGGGTCCGGTGGGTCTCGCCCGCCAGCCCGTACACCAGGTTCAGGCCCGGCAGCAGCAGCGGCAGCCCGCGCGGCCCCGGGTGCGCTCCCGCTTCATTAATGTTGGCCACCGCGCGCAGCAAGATATCCGGCGTGCAGGTCAGGGCGTTCGCTTCGATCACGGCCGGGTCGAAGCTCTCGATCCCCATCGGAGCGCAGTTGCCCTCGGTGCAGTAGCTGGCCACCAGGCCAGCGATCTTCGCCCCGGACCTGGACGCCACCGCCAGCGGGTCTGCGTTGTCGATGTGCAGCACCTCCAGCTCCGGGCACAGCTCCCGGATCCCGGCCAGCAGCCGCCCGATCGCATCCGCATCACGGTTCAGGTAGGAGAAGAAACACGTCTGCTGGCCCAGCCTGAAATTCCTTACCCCAGCCGCATACAGCTCCGCGACCTCGGCCAGCACATCCGACGGGTCACGGAAACTCACCAGCGGGCTCTTGACTGGCTCGTTGCAGAACGAGCAGAACCTGCGCCGCGTGCACCCCCGGTACAACTCGATCTCGGCGACCGGCCGCCAGCCGAGCTGCCCGGTCAGCTCCGCATACGAGCCGCGGTCGGTCGCAAGACGCTCATACGGGGCTGCGCTGCGGCTCCCGGTCAGCAGGTCGTGCGAGGTTACCGTGTGCGTATGCACGGCATCAAACGCTGCGCTGAGCATCTGACGGTCTGCCAGGACCTGCCTTGCGAACGGTCCTAGAAGTATCCGGCGGCCGCGGGCCAGCGCGAGCACCTGGTCAATCTCTTCAGGGGATCCGTTCCGGGCTTGCAGGTGCACTGACGGCACCGCGTCGCCCGCGATCACCACCAGCACAGCGGCGTCCGCGAGAATCTTCAGCGTGTTGTCGCGGTTGACCGTGGCGGAATAGGTCAGCTGATCCGACAGCGGCGCGGACACATACGGCTGGCCGCCATTGACACACCAGCGCACATCATCGATCGTCAGGTACCGGACATCGGCGCCCGGACGCGCGTGCTTCAGCGCGCCGAAAGCGGCGCGCGCGTAGGTGGAGAGGTAAGGAGGAACGCCCAGCCCGCTCGGCTCCACCGTGTAACAGTCGACGACCGCCGCGATCTGCCCCATCAGACCTCCCCAGCTTGCCGGCTGTAGTCGGCGGTCGGGTCGATTGATTCGCGGCCGATTCTTACTTGAAGTGGATCGCCGATTTCGGTAAGTAAGGGAGCCATGATCTGAGCATCGGCTGCGGTGCAATGATTATCAACCCCCGGCTGGGGCGGGGATTCTGCTGCGGCGGCGGAGTTGACGCGCCGATCCCCGGTGGCAGGCTGGCGCTCGACGCCACCCAGGACCCAGAGCTTGTCGCGTCTCCTGGCTGGGGTCCTGCCTGGCGGGACAGCGTCGCGGACAGTGGCGATAGTCGCTAGCGTCCTCGTCGCCGAGGAAATGCAGCACTGCCACGAGCAGCATGGCCAGCGGCTGCGTGAAGTCCGGGAACTCACGCACAGTCGAGTGGCTGATGATCTTCTGTGGTTCTCCTAGATCTACCTCGAGTACCGCCGTTCTAGGTCCGGTCTTCAGCGCCTGAGAGTGAGCGGCCACCGTCGGGTCGTTGTCAAGGTAGACCACTCGCGCATCAGGATTGATGGCTTGGGTGATCTCGTGCACATTGCCCTGGTGGGCTGGCCGGTACCGATGTCCAGGAACTGGCTGATGCCCGCCTCGCCTACCGGGAAGCGGACCACACGCTGCGGGACTTTGCGATTCTCCACCGCCATGACGGGCGCCTCCGGTACCATCTCGGTGACCGCGAGCGCCGCTGTACGATCGGCAGCGAAATTGTCATAACCGCCCAGCCAGTAGTCGTAAATCCGCGCCGTAGCAGGGACCGACGCGTCGATCCCCGAAAGCGGCATGACGACCTTGATCACCTAAAATTCTCCATCACGCGCTTGGAGTGCTGGACATCGCGCACGACGTCGCTGCATCCGCATCGTCGCCAGCGAGGCACCGCGCCAACAACATCACGGCCACGACAATTTGCCGTTCCGGACGCGGCCCGTTCGCAACGGATCGTTGTGAGCCCAGGGTGGGCGCTGACGCTTCTGGAGGCAGAGCAGATGCCAGCGGGAGTGCCCGAACCCTGAACAGCGCTGTCGCACGATCTGGGATGGCCGCCCCTCACCGGAGAAGCAAATGCCGTTTCAGCCTGCACTTCCATACCTGATAAGCATGTAGCCAGACACGGGCTGCCTGATTGACGGTCAGATTGCCGCGTACTTCAGCAGCCTCAAACCTTCCAATCTCAGCGCTCGCGGATAGATCGCCTTATAGATGCCGCAGTTCGGCGATTTGATGTCATACCTGCCGGTGGCGCGGAAGGTGGCAACTGAGCATCCGCCGGAGCACCAGTAACGCCAGGTGCAGTCGCGGCAGCCCTCCTTGTCGTCCACCAGGAGATTCAGCACAGTGCTTGTATCTCGTTGAACCAGTCGCAGCGGGTCGTCCCGGAACACGTCACCGAGTGTTCGCTCGATTTCCATGTGACATTTGGCGACCTTGCCCCGGTGGTCGATAACCACGTAATCCTGACCCACACCGCACGTACGCTGTCGCGGTTCCAGCAGTTGTCCGCGGTCCAGGATTGAGCCCAGAATGCTCCATGGAGGTAGGTGCTCCTCAATGACAGCAAAAGCGTCAAGCAGCGCGTCGATCATTACCTGCTCTTTGTAGCGTAGGTCGGGAAAGTTTATGGCGCAGTCATTATCGCGGAAGAAGTTCAGGCTGAAAGTGAGGTTTCGTTCCAGCGCGAATCGCACGACGTTCGCCACACCGCCTGCGTTACGATTAGTTATAGTGATCGACAAATGGGGAGCGTGATCTTGCTCCATTAGCTGCGCGATCGTACGCTCGACGAAGCGGAACGACGGCTTGCCGTTCATGAACGGGCGCTGTGCGTCGTGGTCGCTGCCCACGCCATCCAAGGAGATCATTACCCGGATTTCTTCGGCCCTTAGGGTTTCTACCAGTGGTCGTGGCAGCGCTACCCCGTTACTGAGCAGCGTGGCATACAACTCCAGTCCGTGGCGAGCCGAGAGTGTCCTGGCATAAGTGTGCAGACGTACGAGGAGGCGCCTATTCAGGCTTGCCTCGCCCCCTGCGTACTTGAGCTTTAGGCCACGAAAGCCGTTCGCGACGGCCGATCGGGCGACAGCAGCGATGGTCGCGCGGCCCACATGTTCGTCCATTCCTTCAGCAGATTTGTTCACGTAGCAATACGGACAGCGGAGGTTGCACGCGTTGCTGATGTGCAGCCATGCCGTCAACACCTTAGGCACTTCGAATACAGGGCGAACAACTGGTTGCCCGACTGGGTAAATGATCTCCAGCTGGCGCAGCCGATCAAAGATAGCGTCGGCATCGTCCCTGCTATCTCTTAGCGCTGCTCGCACCTCCGCGAGGGTGGAGGGCTGCTGGAAGCAACGGAAGATCCGGTATGCCGGGTCGTTGACAACAACAACTCCGCCGCTGCCGACGGGATTGAAGAGCAGCCGATGCTCGGCATCAAGTCGTACCTCGAAGATCTCCGGGCCGCACGTCCAGCGCGAGCCCTGCGAGAGCGTCAGATCCAGCCTGTCGGCAACCGGCGGCGGAAGTTCGGTGGTGACCGGGCAGGCACAGTCTTCGCAACCGTGCAGGAGCAGTTGCTGCGCATCGGGCAGGTCAAAAGCCGAGACCGCGACAGCCCGTCGCCCCGGTTGCGCTGTCAGCATGTGTGGCGCCTTTCCAGGCGGCCTTATGAGACCCCTTTCTCGATGATGGGGCCTACGGGCCCTTAGTACAACTCCTCAAGTCGAGCTAGCAGCTGTGTAGAGCCTTCCTCCAGATCCCTCCATGCCTGACGCAACGCTTCCCGCCACGATGCTTGGATGTCCGGAGGCAGATGAGCGAATAGCTTCCCAAACGTCTCGAATTCTCCGGGGATCACAGAGGTACCTGACGACCCCACGTGTCCGCCTTGTGCAATCAGCCCAAAGCCTTGCGTATAAGCCTCTAGCGCGCCGCTGAGCAACTTATCTTCCCGGGTTACCAGCCAGTCATGGATAGCCAGATGACCGCGGACGATATCCCACCTACCACGGAGATCCGGATACTGATACTCATCAATGGCCTCATCGATATACTCAGTCATCGCGCGCTCGATAACGGGTACCTGGCGGGCGATTCCGTCACGGTATTCTCTCCGCTTGGTCTCGACCCAGGCGCGGTAGCTCAGTTCCGCGTACTCGACTAGGTTCGCGAACCAGAACCAGCCGTCAGATAGCGCGTGCGCTTGCTCGATGCCCTCGGCCAGATACTGCAGACCAACGTCGGGGTCTTCCTTCCCGTAAATGCGACCTGCGCGATTGAGCGCCGAGGGATAACCCCTGACATGCTGATCCCGGCAAATAGTGACTGCGCGAGAAATTAGGTCCTTGGCTCGGGTCATCGCATCAGAACCTGGCTCGAGATCAACACCATCCTCGGCCGCCTGGAACAGGCAGATGGCTTGCTCTTGATAGATCATTCCCCGCCACGCGTTACTTCGCTGCTCATCAAATATAAATTCGGCCGCCGAATACGCTTCCCAAGCCCGTTGGAACCGCTGCTGATATCTGAACACCTCGCCACGGACGCTCTGGGAGATCCCCTCCTCCAGGCGCCTCTGCAGACGCCGACGCACTGTAATCGCACTCTCTATCAAATTTATCCCATCGCGGTACGATCCACCGAGCCCTTTAACATATGCCCAGTTGTTGTAGATGGAGGACATCTCGGCACGATCGTCGTCCGAACCCCGTGTGGTCAGCGCGACCAAGATTGCATCGCGGGCTCGCTCATAAGCCTTATCCGCTTCCTGCCACAAACCGACGTTGCGACAATAGAATCCTAGCTCCTTATGCGCCTCAGCGATGCGCCGGTGCCGGTCGGCCGATTCCAGCTCGATTCCTTCGGCGAGTGCCAAAGCCCGGCGGAGCCGGGGCAACGCTTCTCTGACCTGGCCGGGGAGGCGGAGATATGCGTTTCCGAGCATATTGTTCAGGCGATATAGCTGGTCGACACTCGCGTCCGCCATCGGAAGATGCTCCAGCAGCCTAACCGTCCGATCCGGCTGCTCAGTCCTGATCATGTAGTCCGCCAGGCTCAGGCTGACCTCGATGTAAACTCCTGGCTGCTCAGAAGTCAGCCACTGACGGAACTCGTTGATTACGCCGCTGATTACATCATCGAAGATGCGCGGTTCGACACTGCCGGGCAGGAACCGCTCCACCGCAATGGCGAGCAATTCTTGGAACAAGACATCATGATCGCGCTTGGCCGCTTCGAGCAGCCGAAGGAATTCGACACACCCCACAGAGAAGTCGATCAGGCCCTGATAGAGCAGGCGAACCGTCTTGAGCTGGTCGAGTTCCCGTTTGCGTGCGTCCAGCTGGGCTGCCTCCTGGACAAAGGCGCCCTCAAGGCCGGTTTCATCCTCTCGCTGGTTCCGCAGCAGTGACTTAGCGTCAAAGAGCCTGAATCTCCGATCCAGCGCAGCCCGCTGCTCCGCAAGTTCGGCCTCCTTGACTTCGGCCTGGGCGCTGTAGATTTGGATAACTCGTTGCCAAAGGCCCCTGCGCCATCCGCCGTCCTGATCGTGCACCGGTATAACTCGCTGCGCCAACTGTTCGGCCATAGCATCGTGCAGCGTCACGAAATGACGATTGGCACGCTGCCGGATCCAGGGAATCTCTAGTAGGCGGGCCCATGCCTCTCCCCAGCTCGACACTTCTGCCGGGAAAGGCCGGTCAACCATGAGCTGCTGCCAGATCGGCGCGTTTACGCCCTGACGCACCGCGGCCAAGCGCTTCACGGCCTCAGACCAGAAGTCAGTCCCCCGGTACGGAGCCACCAGGCGGTGCCTGAATGCTTCCCTCAACTGCTGACCCTTTTCAGTCATCGTCCGGCCATACGGCATGTTCCGTTCGATGACCTCAAGCGACGTCTCGACTTCTTCGGGAATGCCCTTTGTATCGAGGTAAGAAACAGTAAGGGCTAGCCAGAGCGGATGGCCTCTGGTTAGCAAGACCAGCTTCATTTTTTCCTCAGTAAGGAGACCCGCCGTTACGTGGCTCTTCTCCAGATATTCCGATGCAGCCTGCTGGGTGAATTCTCCTAGGCGCACCGTGGTGACAGGTACTCGCTGGTAGGGATCCCCGAGTTCACGTTGGATAGGGTCTTCGTCCCCGCTGTCATGAGATGGCGGGCGCCCGGACAGAACGAAAAGCGTGTCCGGTAGCATCTTCATCCACTGGGCAAGCGTGGGGAGCAGGTACATACCACGAATTACTTCAACGGTGTCAAAGGTCAGAACCACCATCTTACCGCTTCCCGCGATGAAGTTCTTATAACATTCCGCGAAGACCCGCTTGATCCGACCGAGATGGCTCACCACAGTTTCTGGGCTGGCGTGCGTCCGAGTATAGCTGGGCAACTGCGATAGATATGCTCGATAGGGCCCGAAGTATTGGTTCTCTGGATCCAGTTGACGGGCGACAGTCGCTTCTAGGTTGGATAGCAGCCAGTACTCAGTATCATCAACGTCGATGGGGTCGAGCCATGCGATCATTCCATCGGCTGAGTGTCGTTCCGCGAGAGCGCGCACAAGTCGTGTTTTCCCTACGCCCCCCGGGCCGTACAGCAGGACCGCCCGGCTCAGCCGGTCCTGCCGCAACAGATCGACCACGTCCAGGATCTCACACTCTTCCTGCCGCGGGATATAGGCTGGAAAGATGTTCTCCTCGGTCATGCTGACTCCTATGACTTCGCTACAATTGCGTCAACCAGCCTGCCGACCAATTCGACGTCGTTTCCGATGGATTCCTGAAATTCTTCGTCATTGCGTATTCGCTCCGCCGCATATGCCCGGAGCTCACTGACGGTGTAGGCACCAGAGGGACGCAGTTCGCCAGAGAGCCTCCCCGCCGAGTCAATCAGATTACGGGCTAGCTCTGCGGGACGCTCAAGGCGGAGCACGGCTGCCTCGTGCCACAAGCATTCGACCAAGCCAATGACCTGCTCTTTTCCGAATTGCCTGCCACTCCAGATTTCGACAAATTTCCGGGCCGTCCGATGAGCATCGGCACGCTCGTCGTCGGAGTGGTAGAAATACCGATAGAGGAGCCTGCGGATCGCCGCATGGATCTCCTGCCAGGGCTCATCCAGAGGTCGCTGCAGCAACGCCGTGCTACTAATGGCCGTCCACAGATCTTCGATCTTCCATTGTGCCCGCTCAACTGCATGCCGAAATTCCTCATCCGATTCTAGGTGGTATCGCAAGTGCGACTGCGTGAACATGCGATAGGGCGCCAGTATCTGGAGTGCGGCTGTCAGGGCATGTATCGCCGTCCTAGTCAGCTGACGAGCCTGTGGCAAGATGCTGTCGGCCGCGAGCAACGTATCGTGAACATACGGTCTCACGCGTTCCTCGAAGACCTCCTGCTCTTCCAGTCGCTCCACGTCGAGCCACTCCTCGGCGCTTATCCATCGCAGGGCCGGATCAAGCAGTGCGGGCAGCCCTTCGGTGAGCCTGCGGACGAGCTCGGCGATGTGGCGGAATCGCGCGTCTGAGTACCTACTGCCGCGATCCGGGCCAGCCGCCTCACGCAATGCGTCTTCCACCACATCGACATCGAACTCGGCCAGCTTCATGAAGGAGAATCGCGGATCAGGGAAAACCCCTCGCCATCCGTCATCCCGTCGGCTGGCCACGATGACTGCCAACCATACGTTGACATTACCGGTGTGCTGCACGAGACGGTAAATCTCGCTGAGGCCGGAGCGCAAGGCATGAGCTGTCTGCTCTGGAAGAAGTTCCGCGCTGTCCAGCAGACAGAGATGGGGCCTCCCGCCTCGGCTGATCTCTTGCGCAATACCGCGGAGTGTCTCAGGTTCGGCCGTGACGTGCGAACTCAGTCCGAAGCAGCGAGCAAGCAGGGCTCCTGCATCGCCGCGCACATCTGGAGGCTGCTCACGGATGTCTACCAGATCTGTTGCCCATCGCGGATGCAGTCCGGCCACCTGTTCCCTGAGGCCAGCAAGAAACGTGGTCTTACCCAGCCCAGGCGGGGCGATGACGAACCAGAAGTGCGGGCCGCGGGAATTGAGCAGACCATCGACCAACATCGCGAGCTCGGCATGCCGGTCACGAAACCCAGTCGGCCTTACACCATGCTCGGCCGAACCGGAGCTTGATCGGATGTGCTGGATGGCACCAGAGGGCATACTTGCCTCAAGCGCGATCGCCAGGCGATCCAGGTCAGCGTCCCTGCTGTCCGGACTCGTCAGGTCTGCCCAGTCGTAAGCGCGAAGCTGTCCGGCATCGGAATATGGCGTTTCCCGGACTTTCAGCACATGGATAAACGCGGTGCTGGGGGTGGCATCCTGCTGACCCGCCAGGCGTACCGCCAAGTCGTGCTCCAGACGGCACTGGGGTGAGACGAGGTAACTGGGAGAGAGCAAGACGACAAAAGCGTCCGAAGCCCTGATGTCGGCTTCAAGTTGCGTAGTGGCCTGGTTCCTTTGCCGAGCCGGATCAAGGACGTCAAACCAGCGATCACCCAGCTGCTCGGCTATCTCGTCAGCAAGCTCGCGCTCCTCCTCGGCGAAGCTAAGGAATACACGAGAGCCTTCCAGGCCCAGCAGATACGTCGCGCTGACCTCCAGAATCAACGCCATCGTCTCTGCTTCATCCGCCCTGAGCCGCCGGCGATTCGCCTCGACCTTGGCTATGGCACTCCTGGTTAGGGATTCCGCGCCCTTCTCCACACAGGCCACTGCCAGTGCGTCGGCCGTCAATCCCCGCTCCTGCCGCAGCCGCTTGACTCGCGCCGCTACGAGGCGCCCCCTATAAGCCACGTACCTGCTGCCCTGGTCTCAAGCCGTACTCCATGCGGTCATCATAACCCCGCGGCTTGTGCTCTGCTCCAGAATAGCCCAGACTTGGGTGTACCACTATAGAGCACCAAAATTACTAATAAGCTTGCTGTCCGGAGCATAGCAGGGAGGAGGGCGGCAGTGGGACAGCCACCGTACGCAGGCCTCTCGGTCTGGGCTATGGATCCCTCGGCATCTCGAACCCAAATGGCACATGTTCAGCGACAGTCTTCACACACCGGCGCAGAAGTTGGCGATCGCGGCACGTGACTAGGAGGCGTCGAGAACGACGGCAAGGCACGGCAGTGCTCCGGAGCGGGAACACGTCACACGCTCCCGCTCCGCGCGGGCATGTGCCCGTACAGGGGGAAAGCAAGTCGTCACAGCAGACGCATACCGAACCTGCCCTGTCACCGCGGCGGTACCCTCCAGTGCTCCAGTTCTGCTACGACATCGGAGACAGATGGAAGAAGGTCACAGGGGTCGCCTTCCTCGTCATGGTGACCGCTGTCGCCCTAGTCCTGATCCTGACCGCCCCCGCAGCGCTGGCTTACCTCATCATGCAACACACACCGGTCGCGGCCAGGGTTGGCATAGGCTCGGGATCCACGTTGCTGACCACACTCCTCGGCCTGCTGATAGGCGGTCGGTATCGCAATCGCCCCCGCGACCGCGTCGAGGAGCTAATCGTTGACCCATCGAACGACGACCATGCCAATCCTGGAGATAACGCGTCAACAGGGTGACAGTCGGCTCCGCAAGCCATGCGGCACCGATCGCAAGTGCCGCGGTCACACTGATCCACACCACGAGCCGCGATGAGCCTGACGAACCCGACGACGCCCAGCCGCCGACCGCGGTCGAAACAGTCCCAACCTCGACCCCGTACACGGCGATACCCAGCCGATTCCACCGCACGCCCAGATCGGCATGTTGGTAGGCAGCCTTTCCGAGCCCTCGGAGCGAGAGAAATACGGTGTCGTACCCAGGAACCGCGGTCTCGTCCTCGTCGCCAACCCCAGGCCGATGCGTCATGCCAAGAGAATCTCTCGTCCCCGGCTGCTCCGTCCAGCGTTCCACTGCCTTATGGTGATGCCAATCGTATTTTGGCTCGCCGCAGAGTCATCTGACCATCGTGATGGAGCCGGTTCGACTGTGCAATCTACACGTGTGGTCGGAACCTGATGCGCGCCGCCCCGGATACACGAGCTCGTCTACCACGTGGCCAGCGAGTCTCGGCCCTGTGGGTCGCCCGCCGGACGGCACCGCTTCGTGGCCAGGCGCTATTCTCCCTGCGGCCCTGTGCCGACCGGTGGGAGGAAATGCGGTTCAGAGCCAAGATGCGGGGGAGCCAAGTAGCCGTTGACTGACGGCGGGCTGGCGGGAGCGTTCACCATGTTGAAGACCTGGACGATGGGCGGACTCGCCTTGCGCAAGGCCATCGCGAGCGCGACTATCCAGCCAATGAAGGTTATCTCTAGGCCTAAGTTGCCTGTCCTCGATGTCCGGCACGCAGCCCCCGGGGGGATGCGGGACGCGTAGTTGACATGGTTATCTCCTGCTTCGTCTGTTACGTGGATGAAGTGGAGGTAGCTGTGCTCGTGCAGCGTGTGGTGGTGCCCGGCTCGGCGTGCGAGTCGTGGACGGTGCTCGGCGATGACGATGTGCCGGTCGAGCCGGTGGAACGGTACCTGGCGTTCTTGTCTGATATCGAACGGTCCCCCAACACGGTCAAGGCGTACGCCCATGACCTGAAGGACTTCTTCTCTTTCCTGGGCTCGCGGGGGCAGGACTGGCGGGAGGTGCGGCTGGAGGACATCGGGGAGTTCATCGCGTGGCTGCGGCTTCCCGTAGCGGGCAGGGACGGGACGGTGGCGTTGCTGCCGGGGACCGAGCCGGCGGTGAGCGCGGTGACGATCAACCGCAAGCTATCCGCGTTGTCGGCGTTCTACCTATACCAGGCCCGGCATGGCGTGGACCTGGGCGAGCTGCTGGTGACCTGGCAAGCGCCGGGCCGCCGCGGCGGGTGGAAGCCGTTCTTGTATCACGTGAGTAAGGGCAGGCCGCAGCCGCGCCGGGTGGTCTCGGTGAAAGCACCCAGGAAGCTGCCGCGTGTGCTGTCAGCGGCGGAAACCCAGCTGATCCTGGACGCGTGCGACCGGCTGCGGGACCGGTTCTTGTTCGCGTTGCTGCACGATAGCGGCATCCGGATCGGCGAGGCGCTCGGGCTGCGGCATGAGGATATCGCCGCCGCGGAATGCGAGATCGCCGTTGTGCACCGGCTGAACAGCAACCGGGCCCGGTCCAAGTCGAGGGATGGCCGGACGGTGCCGGTCAGCGCGGAGCTGATCCGGCTGTATGCCGATTACCTGCACGGCGAGTACGGCGACCTGGACAGCGACTACGTGTTATCTCGACGTCGAGATAACACATATTGTCCAGAACCCGGAATTATCCAGAGGACGTCCGCTTCACTGCTGGTTATGATCCAGGCGGGCTTTCAGGATCCAGATAATTGCTGATGGCCGGGTCACAGGCTTTCGAGGAAAGCGAGGAGCTTGTCCGGCGGCTG
>JAFARZ010000356.1 GCA_019245115.1 Streptosporangiaceae bacterium
CATCGGCGGCCTGTGCCACCGACCCGCTAACTGTGGCCCTCCAGCAGCACACACCGCAACTGATTAACGCAGCCACTCCGCCCACCCCCGGCCAACCCAGACATCAGCCGGGCAGACCTCCAAGACCAAGGTCCCTCAGTGGGAAGATCGGAGCCCTCCGGAAGAAAAGGCGCCGGAAACCGGCGCCCTATCTTCCGGGAGGCCCTTTTTCTCCACGTTGTCGAGCGCAACCGCCGCGCACATACATTAAATTGAAGGGCGTAGGTCTGGTCCCGCGCTCCCGGCCGGGTCGATGGATCTCCCGCCACGCAGCGGCCGCCTTCACCTCCAACAGCGCGGAATTCTCGTGCTGCACGGAAATTTACCGGCCGAATTCGTACACTTATTTTCCGTCTAGCACGGATTTTCCGTCTTAATCCAGATCCCCCGTTCGGGTCGTACCAGACATTCAGGGCAATCCGGTAACACCGCGGGACCGCGACTTAAATTCGCAACCAGCTACACGCCTCCGACGGGAGACAGACCCTAGCATTTCAAGGTCAGTAACGGCCATATCCCGCAACCGTGCTCACTTGCCGAACGCTACCAAGTGCGTTGCCGGTCACGGCAGTCCATTGACTGTCGCGTGGATCGTGATCAGCTGATCTGCGCCGGTCAACGCCAGCGTCCTGGCAACCGGTTGCTGCGGATGCAACAGGACCAGGTTCGCGTTCCGTTCCTTCAGCGCCTTCGCGGCCAGCACCAGGGTCCGGATCGACGCTGTATCGGCGAAGCGCAATCCCGACAGGTCAATCGTCAGCTGCCGGACGCCATCCGATATCTGGCCGCTGATCAGGGCGTTCAGCTGCCCAGCGCAGGTCTGATCGGCCTCACCGGACAGCACGATGACCGGACCGGCTTCCCCCGCCGTAACCGATGCCTCGAGCATGTCCCGGGACATCAGTTCGCGCCGCCTGGTCCGGCCTGCCGCCGTGAGGCGATGGCCTGCGCAAGCCGGGGGGGAGGGGCGAGCGCATCGGTCAGATCGCGGGCGGCAGGCCGGAGATCCAGGGCCTGATCCAGGCGGTTGAAGCAAGGTATGAGACGATGCAGTCCGGTCATGACCAGAGTCCGGATGACGGTGCCGTCGGCAGGGGCGACCAGCCGCAGCTCACCGCCCTCAGCCCGGGCTCTCCGATGCGCTCTGACCAGCGTGCGGAGCCCGGCGGAATCGCAGGACGGGGTCTGCGTCAGGTCCACCACCACCGCCGCATGCCTGTGGCTGCTTGCTCGGAGCAGAACCACCCTTAGCTGCTCAGCGGTGGTGACATCGATCGGGACGGACACTGCCACCACGGCCACGCCGCTGGGCATTGGGGAATATCTGAAGTCAGGCACCTGGACCCACCTCCCCGCGTGGGACATGTTCTTTCCGGTGGACCAGGTCGATATCGCCGTGCCAGCGAACAGCCCGAAACACCGGGCGGCTGGCTCGACAACCGTGAAGACAAAGATACTCGCCGTGACCGCGAGCGTCCAGTCTCTCAGCCCGCGCTGAGAGCTTGCCAGGTGTTCGCTCGGCCGTGCCTGTCGGCGGCCGGGCGTGGCCTGGTAGCGTCGAATCGTGGGTACCGGCCAGGGTGATTCCAAGCCGTTCGATGCGGCCCAGTTGGAGGCCGCACGGCTGGAGTTCGACGCTCAGGCGCGACGATTCGAACAAGCCAAGGCGCGCCTGCAGGCCACCATCGAGAAGAGCAGCCAGGGCCGATCCCAGCGGGAACTACTACATGATTCCGCAATTGCCCGGCTCCAGGCCAGGCTGGAAAGCATGCCCGTGATCGAGCAGGCCAAGGGGATCTTGATGGCCCAGCATCTGTGCGGACCCGACGAGGCGTTCGACCTGCTGCGCCGGGCCTCCCAGCGCGCCAACGTCAAAGTCAGTGTCCTCGCCGCACAGATAGTCGAGCAAATCACCTCACCTGAACCTGGCCGCCCGGCCCGGCCAATCCGTTCTTCCGACCGCGCGCATTCCTGACCGGGTCGAGATATGGTCGTTATATGTAATCTGCTCGCGGTGGAAGGTGGAAGAAAGAGGGCTCCTAAATTCCGCGAGGTAAACTTCTGTGTTACGAATCGGTGCCGTCCGCGCTGGCCCGGCGCCGGTTGCGCTGAGCAAGCGCCGCGCGCAGCAACTCGTCCAGGTCCTCGTCGCTGAGGGCGTCAAGCTGGACATGGCGGGAGGTGGCCGCGGCCTGCCCGAACTGCGGGTCGGCGGAGACGATCTCGGCTAGCTCCGCGATCGTCGGACCGGCGAAGACCTGGTGAACCGGCACGTCCACGCCGTAGGTGTCGGCGACGCGGGCAACGAACCTGGTCGCGGTCAGCGAATGCCCCCCAAGGGCGAAAAGATTGTCGTGTATGCCGACCGGCGCCTGGGCGCCGAGGAGGTCGCTCCAGATCTGGGCGAGGGCCGCCTCGACCGGGCTCCGGGGCTCGGCGTGGTTGGCCGCCGATGTAACGGCGCTCCATTCCGGGGCGGGCAGCGCGGCCCGGTCGACTTTCGCGGTCGGCGTCAGCGGCAGCGCGGGCAGCGCGACCACCAGCGCCGGGATCATGTAGTCGGGCAGCCTGGTGCGCAGGTGCGGGCGCAACTCCTCAAGCAGGTCGGTGCCGGGCCGCGCCGAGGCGCTGCCCCGGCGGGGGACGATGTACGCGACCAGCGCAAGCTCATCGGCCCGTGGAGCGGCGACGACGACCGCCTGGCGCACGTCGCGATGTGCGCGCAGCACGGCCTCGATCTCGCCGCACTCGATCCGGAAGCCACGGATCTTCACCTGAAAATCGTTTCGCCCGATAAGCTCCAGGCTCCCGTCCTCGCGCCACCGGCCGAGGTCGCCGGTCCGGTACAGGCGGGCCCCCGGCTCGACGCCCCACGGGTCGGGCCGGAACGACCGCGCCGTGAGCCGCGGCTGGTTGTGATAACCGCGGGTAACCCCCCGGCCGCCCACGCAGACCTCGCCGACCACCCCGATCGGCACCGGCATCAGGCGATCATCCAGGATGTAGACGCGGACATTATCGATCGGCGGCCCGATGTCGGCCGCCCGCGCGGCGCTGGTTACGACACCAGCCGACGAATACACCGCGGTCTCGGTCGGGCCGTACAGGTTCCACAGCACGGTACCGGGCGCCAGCAGATGGTCGGCGAGGTTGGGCGGGATCGCTTCGGCGCCGCTCAGACGCAGCCGCAGACCCGCGGGCACGCCGCCAGCCGATTCCAGCAGACGCCACGTCTGCGGCGTCGCCTGCATGACGTTCGCGCCGGTCCGCTCGATCAGCGACCGCAGCCGATCAGGCTCGCGAGCTTCGTCAGCAGTCGCGATCACGAGGTCGGCGCCGCAGGTCAGGGCCAGCATGATCTCGAAGAGGGAGATATCGAACGACATCGCGGCCGCGGCGAGGACGCGGTCCGCACCGCCGAGCTTGAGCATGCGGTGGAATGAGGCGAGCAGGTTCGCGAATCCCTCGTGCTCGACACCGACGCCCTTCGGCTGCCCGGTCGATCCGGAGGTGAAGATGACGTACGCGAGCGCGTTGGCGGCCACGGGCACCGGAGCGAGCGGCGGCACGGCCGTGGTGGCCGGGTCGTCGACGCGGATCACCTCGATGCCATCGGACACTGACAGGGCGAGGTCATAGTAGGTGGTGTCGCAGATGATGAGGCGCAGGTCGGCGGAGCGGGCCATGGCGCTCAGCCGCGCCTGCGGGAGGCCTGGATCCAGAGGTACGTATACGCCGCCGGCCCACCAGACGCCGAGCAGCGCGGTCAGCATGCCGATGCCGCGATCGAGGCATAGCCCGACCGCCGCCTCCACGCCGACTCCGTGGCCGGCTAGCGTCCGGGCGACCCGGGCGGCGCGATCGCACAGGTCGCTGATCGGCAGGGAGGTGTCACCATCGATGACGCGGGAAGCCGACGCTTGGAGCAAGCGCCGTATGTCCGCGCCGTCGGGCGCGTCGCCGTCGGCATCGCGGGCGGAGAGCGACTGGCGATTGCGTCCGATGATCAGCTCATCGCGCTCCGCCGCCGACAGCATCGGCAGGTCGGCTACCGGGGTGCCGGGAGCGTCCGCGGCGTGTTCCAGCAGGGAGGCCATGCTCGACAGGAACCGGTCTGCCCATGCCTGATCGAACAGATCCGTGCTGTATTCCATCGCCAGCCCGGTGGCCTGGCCGTCCCGGGCATCCGCGTACACGGTGATGTCGAGTTTGGCGGTTGAGGTGAGCAAGGCCCGGGAGCGCGTGGTGATATCAGGGAGTTCCAGCATCGGCGGGGTAAGCGACCCATAGACGAACTGGACCTGGATAAGCGGCGCATGCGCGAGTGTGCGGTCCGGCGCGAATTCCTCGACCAGCTTCTCGAAGGGGAGCTGCTCGTGAGCCAGTCCGTCCACGGTGGTATCCCTGACCCGGCCGAGCAGCTCGGTGAAGGTCGGATCGCCGTCCAGCGACATCCGCAGCGCGATGGTGTTCGTGAGCATGCCGACGATCGGCTCCAGCTCGGTATGGGTGCGTCCAGCCACCTGGGTGCCGATCAGCATGTCGGTCTGGCGTGCGTAGCGCGACAGCACGGCCACGAAGCCGGTTAGGAACACCATGAACATGGTGGCGTTGGCGCCGTGCGCCACCGCGGCCAGGCGCTTGGTCGTCGCGGCGTCGACATAGATCGACGCAACCCCGCCGCGGGTGGACATGCGGGCCGGCCGGGGCCGGTCGGTTGGCAGGCTGATGATCTGCGGCGCGCCGCGGAGCTGTTCGCGCCAGTAGCTCAGCTGCCGGCCGAGTTCCTCGCCACGCATGCGGTCCTGCTGCCATACGGCGTAGTCGCCATACTCGATCAGCAACGGCGGCAGCGACGCGGGCACGCCGGTCACCTCGGCCCGGTAAGCGGCGGACAGCTCGCCGATAAGGATCTTCATCGACGCGCCGTCGCTGATGCTGTGGTGCATGACCAGCACGAACAGGTGCCGGTCAGGCCCGACGGCGATCAGCGCCGTACGGATCAGCGGCCCGGCGGCCAGATCGAACGGCTGGCAAGCCATGTTGTCCGCAATCGTCTCGGCCTGCCGGGCGCGCTCGCCCTCGTCCAGCCCGGCCGGGAACTCGATGCGCTCGATGGGCACTGTGCCGTTGTCGGCGACAACCTGCTCGGGCACGCCATCGAAGGCGACAATGCTCGTCCGGAGCACAGCGTGGCGTGCGGCCATCGCGTCCATCGCGCGCTGCAGCGCCGCGGCGTCGAGCGGGCCGTCAAGCCAGAACGCGTACGGCATGTTGTACGTCGGTTCGTTGGGCGCGAGCTGGTCGAGGAACCACAGCCGCTGCTGCGCGAACGACACGGTGAAGCGCATCGGGACCTACCTCCGGTCGCGGGATACGAGCGTCTGGGGGTTTGCCACACCGCCGCCGGCGGCGGAGACCGCGGCGGCCAGGCCGGCGACGGTGGGATCTGAGAAGAGCGTGCGAACTGGAAGATCGACGCCGTAGGCAGTCCGGATGCGGGCCATCAGCTGGGTCGCCGTCAGCGAGTGTCCGCCGAGCGCGAAGAAGTTGTCGCTGACGCCGACCGGCGACGGTAGCGCGAGCAGTTCGGCGACGAGCCCGGCGAGGCGGGACTCGACCGGCGTCCGTGGCGCGACCGGGACCTGACCGGGGACCACGCCCCAGTCCGGCTCGGGAAGCGCGCGGTGGTCGATCTTCCCGCTGGCGGTGAGCGGCAGCGAGGGCAGTACGACGAAGGCAGCCGGCACCATATAGTCGGGAAGCACCTCACGAAGGCGTTCGCGTAGCCCGGCGGGCGGTTGCCCGATGCCGGAACGGGTGACGAGATAGCCGACGAGCCGGACGTCGGGGGCCTCGCCGCGGACCGACACCACGGCCTGCGCGATGTCGTCATGGCTCCGCAGCGCCACCTCGACTTCGCCGCTCTCTATCCGGTAGCCGCGGATCTTGATCTGCCGGTCCGCGCGGCCAGCCAGCTCAATCCGCCCGGATCGGCGCCACCGGCCGACGTCGCCGGTCCGGTACAGGCGTGCGCCGGGTCGTCCGCTGAACGGATCGGGGACGAAGCGGGCCGCGGTCATGCCGGGCGCGCCGTGGTAGCCATGAGCGACCCCGGCGCCACCGATGTAGACCTCCCCGGTCACGCCGGGCGGAACCGGTCGCTGCCCGGCGTCGAGCACGTACAGCTGGGTTCCCGCGATGAGCGACCCGATCTCGATCGGCGCGGGCGAGGGGCTGACGCCCTCGCCCCCCGAATAGATCGTGGTCTCCGTCGGGCCGTACAGATTCCACAGGCGAACGCCGTCTCCAGCGCCGATCGCGTCGGCGAGGTCCCTGGGCAGCGGTTCGCCGGCGGTGATCCGCACCCTGACCCCGGCCGGGATCCCGCCGGCGTCGACGAGCATCCGCCAGCCGGCCGGTGTCATCTGCAGCGCCGTCGCGCCGCTGGCGATCAGCAGTTCCCGCAGCCGAACGGCGTCCAGTGCGTGGTCGGCATCGGCGATCACGACGCGTCCGCCGGCCAGCACCGGCGCGAGCAACTCGACCAGGGCGATGTCGAACGCGAAGGTCGACACCGCGACGAAGCGATCCCGTGGCCCGAGCGCCAGCATCGGCCGCACCGCGTTCAGCAGCGCCGCGATGCCGCCCTGAGTAACACTGACGGCCTTCGGTCGCCCCGTCGACCCAGAGGTGAAAATTGTGACAGCAGTGTTTTCCCGGCGGATAGAGCGAAGCTCGCTGGCGCTCGCCGCCGGGGCCGAAGGAGTGTTGACCAGCTCCTTTAGATCAACTATGGGGATCGACTGCGCCTCGGTGGGCGGGCTTGGGGCGTTGGGGACGCTGGTGTCTACGATGATCGCGGCGGCGGCCGCGTCGTCGAGCATCGTGGCCAGACGCTGTGGTGGATAGATGGGGTCGAGCGGTATATAGGACGCGCCGGCCGACCATGTGCCGAGGATCGCGGGTAGCAGCCGGGCGCCGCGGGCGAGCAGGATCGCGACCCGGTCCGACACGCCAACGCCGCGCTGGCGAAGCGCGGCGGTGATCCGGTCCGCCAGGTCGCGCACGTCGTCGCCGGTCAGCGTCGTGCCTTCTCCGCCCAGCGCGGCACCGGCGTCCATGGCCACGACCGAGTCGCCGGCGCAGGCCGTTCGCAGCATGGCCACGGCGGTCGCGTCTGGGTCAGCGACCGGGCCGCTGTCCGGCCAGACGCTGGTGACGAGGGCAAGGTCGCCAGGCGACATGATTTCCGTGTCGGCGACGATCCGGTCAGGATCGTCAGCGAGACACCGCAGGACCGCGCCGAAACCGCCGGCCACGAGCTGGCCGGTGGCCGGGTGGAACAAATCGCTGTTGTAGTTGACCCGCACCCGCGGCCCATCCGGCGCGTCGGTGACCGTCAGCTCCACCTCAAACTTGGCGGTGCCGTTCTCGATCAGTTCCGGACGCCAGCGCAGCCCGCCGCGATCCGGGACGACCCACGACTCCTCCATCGCGAACATCACCTGGACCAGCGGCAGCCGCGCCGGGTCGCGAGCGGGCCGGATCAGCTCGACCACCCTGGCGAACGGCAGTTCCTGCTGCGCGAGCGCCCGCGTGGCGGCGGTATGGACTGAGCGCACCAGGTCGCTGAGCGTCCCGTTGCGGTCTATCTGGACCCTGATCGTGACCGTGTTCATGAACAGCCCGACGACGGACTCGGTCTCCGGCCGGATGCGGGCCGCCATCGGCACCGCCACCAGCAGGTCGTCGCTGCCGGTCAATCGGGCGAGCACAACCGCGTACGCGGCCAGCAAGACGGCGAACAGCGTGGTCCCGTGGCGGGCGGCGAGCTGCCTGAGCGCGCCGGCGAGGCTGTCGTCGATCGCGGCATCGATGCCCCCGGCGGCGGACGTCTGGCGGGCCGGGTACGGCTGGTCCGCCGGCAACGGCAGCACCATCGGGGCACCGGCCAGCGCGGCCCGCCAGAACCGTTCGCCCGACGCGAATCCGCCCTCCTCGGCGTGCTCGAGTTGCCAGATGGCATAGTCGGCGTACTGGATCGGCGGTTCCTCGGTAACCGGGTCTCCGCCACCGCGGATCGCCTCGTAGTCCGCGGACAGCTCGTCGAACAAGACCCGGAACGACCAGCCGTCCGCGACGATGTGGTGCATGACGACAGCGAGCACGTGAGCTTCCGGCGACAGCCGCACCAGAGCGGCGCGGACCAGCGGTCCGGTGGCCAGATCGAAGGGCGTGCGGGCGAGTTCGCGTATCTGCCCCAGGGCGGCCGGCGCCCGCTCGCTCGCGGCCAGGTGCTCGACGGAGGTGACTGGCAGCGGCTGCGCATCCGGTTCGTCCTCGATCACCTGCACGGGCACGCCGGACTCGTTCCTGAAGGTCGTGCGCAGCGCCTCGTGCCTGATCAGTGCGGCGTCCCAGGCGTGCCGCAACGCGCTGGCCTCCAGCGCGCCGTCCAGCCACAGTGCCCACGCGATGTTGTAGACGGGCTCACCGGGGTCCATCTCGGCCAGAAGCCACATCCGGCGCTGGGCGAACGACGTGGGAAACTCGTAAACGGCCACGATCAGCCTCCCCTTGTTGAGTTGACGCTGCCTGGTCGACCGCCACCATGCGCAACTCGGCGGTGTAACGCAGACCCTGCGCGTCGGTGAGCCACGCCTGGTCGGGGCAGGGCAGCATCTCGGTGACGGTCACTGTCGCGTCGGGGCCGACGTGCTGGCGGCACCGACGCAGCGCCCGGGAGATCAGATCGATCGAGGCGATACTGGTCAGATCGGCATAGATCGGCTTGCGCTCGCCGGCGAACCGCATGAACACGTGCCGGGGCAGTCCCAGGCTCGCCGCCCAGGCCCTGGCCCGCAGGTAGCGGACGCTCTCATCGGCGACATCGGCGAACGCGGGATCGCTGGCGGTGAGCGTCCACCTCTCCCGGCTCACCACGAGATCGTCGATGGTGACGCGCGGCGCGTGCGCGCCGGACGGCACCAGGTCGTACCAGTGTGAGATCACGGCGCTGAGCAGATCGCTGACGACCTCCGCCACGCCGCGCTCGAATGTCCCGTCGCGACGCCGCACCAGCAGCCCAGCAGGGGAGCTGATCAGGTCGCAATCGCCGACCATCACGGTCGTGGCAGGATCGTAGCCGCAGGAATCGTGCGCGAAGACGAGCCGGATGTCGCCAGCCGAAAGCAGCACGTTGGACAGCCGTGTGTTGGTGCCGCCCTTCTCGGCGGTCTCGGCGACCCACACGCTCGGGCCGCGCAAATCGTGCCGCAAGGCGGCCGCAACGGCGGCCGGGGCATCGTGGAACTCCAGCCACGTGGCGTAGCGCGTGGTGACGATGCTGGGGTGGATCTCGCCGAGCACCCAAGTGAGCCGGCCACCGGGGGTGCCCGCGTCGGCGATCATCAGGTCGGGGCTGTGGTGCACCGCCATCGGCCAGGGCAGCGACTCGGCCCGGAACGCCGATGTCACCCGCTCTCGCAGGTCGGCTGACCGAAGCTGGATCCGCCGGGCGCCCGGCGGCAGATCCAGGATCGCCGACCAGCGCTCCCTCAGTTCGCGCACCACGGGCTCGATGTGGTGCCCGCGGTCGTCGAACAGCGCGTCGTTGACGATCAGCCAGAAGTCGGCGAACGGCACGGTGCCGGTGCCCAGTCCGGCGGCTCGCTGCCGGTAGGCCTCCTCGAAAAGCCGCGCGTACAGCGCGCCGCAGGTCGCGGTGAACCACCGTGCGCCGTCCAGCACCAGCCCCAGCGCCGCGCGCATGCCATCCAGGGCATCCGCGCCCAGCCGTATGGTGTCGCCCCGCAGGCACTCCTCATAGGCGAGCGTGCGGCCGGCGTAGGTCTCGCCTGCCCGCCGGGTGGCCGGGATGCCGGCCAGGCCGGTGAACGTCTCCTCAAGGTGAGCCATGGCCTCGGCCACCCGCTCCGCGTCGCCGGCGGCGCTGGCCAGCTCGTCCCGCCCCGCGATCAGCTCACTGAGTGCCTGCTCGGCCGGCCTGCGTACGCCGTCGTCGGTGACCCGCGACAGGAGCGCTCGCATGGAGCGCTCCGGCCAGAGGTCCTGCGGGGCCACGTCGACCTGCCAGGCCACCCGGTGGCTGTCAGCCAGCCGCCCCAGCACGGCGAAGACGTCCGCGACATCGCTCAGCCCGGCGGAGGAATCGGCGAGCACCACGGCCGCGACCTCATTGGCGTCCCTCAGTCCGTCGCATGCCCGCATGACCGCCGCATCCGCCGGGGTGAGCGGCACCGCCGGCGCCATCGGCAGACGGAGCCGTGTGCCGTCGACACCCACGAACGGCATCCGCCGCGGCACGAGCCAGGGGCGCAGCGCGGCGGCATGCGCGGCCATGATCGCGCGCACCGCCCAGCCCTCCAGATATGTGGCGCGGGCGGCAATCGATGATTCCGGAGCAGCGTGGGTGATGCGAATGCCGGGGCCATCGTCGATAAGCGACCAGCTCACCGGTCCGAAGAAACCGATGGTGTCGTTTTTCGCGCAGTAGCGCTGCAGATAGCTCGCGACGAGCGCCTCATGCTGCCTGCGCTGGGCGTTGCGTTTACCGGGCTCGGGCCCGCGGCGCACCAGCACGTCGATGCCGGTCGTCAGTGCGTGCCGGTTCTGCCAGGCGACCGCTTCCCGCAGCGCGGGCAGGCGGGCCGCTTCGTGCAGGGTCGCGGACGAGCGCCGGACGGCGGCGGCGAACTCGGCCGCGTAGGCGTCGGCCGCTGTGTTGAATTTGCCTGGGCCTCCGGCCGCGGCTTCGGCAGCGAGAGCGGCGTCCGCGGCGCGGGCGAGCCCGGTGTCTCCCAGCGCTGAGAGCAGGCTGACGGGAAAGCCCGCCGCACGCAGGCACACCGTTCGCCACAGCGCCCAATCGTCGACGAGGCGCACCAGATGCGGCGCGAGGGTGGACCGCGAGACGGCCACCCGGTAGGCACTGCGGTCCCTGCGCCCGATGCTGGACGGCGTGGCCGGGTGACCAAGTGGCGCCGGGACCGCCACTTGGTCACCCGGCCGGGTCGCGTCGATGGCCGCGGCACTGGCGGCGAGAGTGGGTGCTTCGTAGAACGAGGCCAAGCCCAGTTCTACGTCGAATTCCTCGCGGATCCGGAACATCAGGCGCGCCGCCAGCAGGGAGTTGCCGCCCAGCGCGAAGAAGCTGTCCTCGCGGCCGACGCTCAGCCGGCTGTCCGCCGCGGGCAGCAGTATCCGCCACATATCGGCGAGCCGCTCCTCGGTGGGACCGCGCGGTGAGCTGGCCGGCCCCCGGATCTCTCGCTCCGGCGCGGGCAGTGCGGCACGGTCAACCTTGCCGTTGGCGTTCAGCGGAAGCCGGCCGAGGGCCTTGAATCCGGTCGGTACCAGGTAATCCGGCAGCCGTTGCGTGACGAAGTCGCGCAGCACTGACGGCCGCAGCGTACCGGCATCCACGCCGTCGGCTGGCGTGACGTAGCCGATCAGGTGCCGCTGTGCGCCCTCGCCCGCGACCAGGACAACCGCTTCACGCACTCCCGGATGCGTGCGGAGCACCGCCTCGACCTCACCAGGCTCGACCCGGAACCCGCGGATCTTGATCTGATCGTCGGCACGGCCGGCGAACTCCAGCGTCCCGTCGGCGCGCCAGCGAGCGAGGTCCCCGGTTCGGTACAGCCGCCCTCCGTGCCCGGCCGGGTCCGGCACGAATGCCCGCGCCGTCGCCGCGGCGTTCCCGGCATACCCGCGCGCCAGGCCGTCGCCGCCGGTATAAAGCTCGCCGGTCACGCCGATCGGCGCTGGCCGGCCGCGCTGGTCCAGGACGTGCACGGTGGTGTGCTGGATCGGCCGGCCGATCGGCACCGCCGGTCCTACCTGGCCCGGGTCGGTCATCACGTGGCACGCGGTGAAGGTGGTGTTCTCGGTCGGACCGTACCCGTTGACCAGGGGCCGG
>JAFARZ010000361.1 GCA_019245115.1 Streptosporangiaceae bacterium
CATCTGTGGAGCCTGGCGAGCAACGCGCTCCTCCGCCTGAAGAACATGCCGGGCATTGTCCGCGGATTCTTCGCGGACCCGCATTTGTCATATCTCTGGAGTTGATCTTCCCGGGGGAATAGGGTCCGGAAACTTATATTCTCATTAATAACGGTCATATCTTGGCAAAACCGGCAGTCGCTCGCGACCCGCCGAAGCGCTAACCCTCGAACGCCGTGATGCTCATGAGATTGCTGTTGCTTACGGGGCTCGGGGCCCTGAGCTTCCCGATATTCGTTCGGGATTGACTGGACGCGGAATTAGGATCAGGACTCCTATGCGCGCGACGGCCCGGGTGTACTGGCGGCTCCTAGCGGCCGGCTTCCGTCGTCAGTCGGCGTACCGGCTTGCCGCGCTGGGCGGTCTCGTCGCCAACCTGACTTTCGGGCTGCTGAAGGTGGCAATCCTGTTCGCCACCGTCCGAGCCGCGGGCGGCCGGCTGCATGGGTACGACACCGCCTCGATGAGCACTTACGTATGGCTCTCCCAGGGGATGCTCGGCTCGGTCAACTTGTCCGGCCGCACCGACCTTGCGCTACGGGTCAAGGATGGCCAGGTCGCGATCGACTTCCTGCGGCCCGTGGACCTGCAGGCGGCTACGATCGCCACGGAAGCCGGCCGGGCCCTGTTCGCACTCCTGCCCCGCGGGCTGCCGTCGGTGCTGCTCGGTGCCGTGGCTGTCGGCCTGCGGATGCCGGCATCTCCCGTGTTCTACCTGCTAGGCGCGGTCAGCATGGTGCTGGGCATCGTGATCTCCGCGGCGACGGTCTACCTCATCGCGGTAGCCGGGTTCTGGCTGGTGGAGACGCGCGGCCTGCAGATCGTCTACATGCTCGCCTCCGGCTTTCTCGGCGGGCTCTACGTGCCGATCGCGCTGTTTCCCCATTGGCTGCGGATCCTCGCGACCGCCACGCCGTTCCCCTCCGTCATGATGTATCCGATCGATGTCCTGTCCGGGCTCGGCGGCGCTGGCCGGGCCGCCGGGCTTGTTCTGGCGCAGCTGGCGTGGCTGGCGGGGCTTTCCGTTACCGGCCAGCTGCTCACCCGCGCCGGCCGGCGGAAGCTGGAGGTGCAGGGTGGGTGAAACTGTCGTTCTGCGCGGGAGGCTGCTGGAAGGCCTGCGGCCGTACCGCGCCGTCCTCGCCTCGCGCGCCCGTTCGCAGCGCATCTACCGGACCAGCTTCGCCCTCGACCTCGGCGGCTCCGCGCTGGTGGGCCTGGTCGAGCTGGCCGAGGTATGGGTGCTGTTCAGCAATGTGACCGCCCTGGGCGGGATGCACTTCAAGCAGATCCTGCTCGTCTTCGGCCTGGCTGACCTGGCCTTCTCCCTGGCCGACCTGTCGTTCGGCCACCTCGATACCCTGCCGGACTACCTGCGGGCCGGCACCCTGGACGCCTTCTACCTGCGCCCGCAGCCCATCCTGCTACAGCTGATCACCAGCGACATCTCCCTGCGCCGGCTGGCCCGGGCAGCGGTCGGCGGCGCCGCGCTGGGCGTCGGCCTGGCCACCGCCGGAGTGCCATGGGGTCCGCACACAGTGGTGCTGCTGGTGCTCGCGCTGGTCAGCGGGTACGGCACGTTCGCGGGTCTGTTCGTGTGGGCGGCCGGGGTGCAGTTCTTCCTGCTCGACGGTGCGGAGATGACGAACGCGTTCGTGTATGGCGGGCGTTATGCCGCAACCCAGCCAGCATCGGTCTGGTCGCGGCCGCTCAAGCTCGTGTTCGGGTTCTTCTTCCCCATGGCCTTCACCGCCTACCTGCCGACGGTGACGATACTCGGCCTGCCCGGCCCGGACTGGCTGCCGGCCTGGCTCGGCTGGTGCACCCCCGCGGCCGCGGTGTGGTCGTGGCTGATGGGGCTGCTGTGCTGGCGCTGGGGAGTTCGCCACTATCAGGGAGGCGGCGGTTGAGCGGCGCGATCATCGATACCGACGGCCTCACCCGCGTGTTCCGGATACGCGATGGGAGACGCAGGCGACAGCTCACTGCCGTCGATGGCCTCACCGTCCGGATCGAGCCCGGCGAGGCTGTCGGCTACATCGGCGCGAACGGTGCCGGGAAATCGACCACCATCAAGATGCTGACCGGCATCCTCGTACCGACCGCTGGCAGCGTGCGCACGTGCGGGCTGCGCCCGGTACCGGACCGGCGGCGGCTGGCACGGCAGGTCGGGGTGGTGTTCGGCCAGCGTTCGCAGCTTTGGTGGGATCTGCCGGTGCGCGAGTCGTTCCGAATCCTGGCCGCGATCCACGCGCTCACCAGAGTTTCGGAAAGCGACCGCACCGCTGAGCTTGTCGAGCAGCTCGAGCTCGGCGGCTTCTGGTCCGTCCCGGTGCGCCAGCTGTCCCTGGGCCAGCGAATGCGCGCCGAGGTCGCCGCCGCGCTGCTTCACTCACCGCGGCTGGTGATCATGGACGAGCCGACCATCGGCCTGGACGTGCTCTCCAAGCAGCGCCTGCGGGAGTTCCTCGTCAGCGAGCGCCGCCTGCATGGCACCACCCTGCTGCTCACCACCCACGACATGGGAGACGTGGAACGGCTGTGCAACCGGATCCTGGTGATCGACCACGGCCGCCTGGCCTATGACGGGGATCTGCCTGGGCTGTCACGGACCGTCGGCGCAGAGCGGGTGCTGGTGGTCGACCTGACCGAGCCCATGCCGGACCTGACTGGCCTGGACGCTGCCCGGCACCTTTCCTCGGAGGCCGGAGGACTCCGGCAACGGCTCGCGTTCGACGCCGAGCAGACCACGGCAGCGAAGGTGCTGGCGGCCGTCTCCGAAAAGGCAGAAGTGCTCGACCTCACCGTGGAGGAACCCGGCATCGAAGACGTGGTACGGCGGATCTACGCCGCAGGCCGCTGACGCCTGCCGCGGCTGGAGTCCGGCCCGGTGCGACAGTCGCCGGCGCGCCGCGCGAGGTATGCCGCGCACGCAAGCGCCACGATGGCGCCGCCGACGAAGAGCTGCCGGAATGTCCCGTACCGGATCGCCAGCGACCCCATCGCCTGCATCGGCGCCTGCGGACCGAACATGACGAGCGTCACGGCCGCCGAGACGCGCCCCTGCAACTCCGTCGGCGTGACCCGCTGCGCAAGGTTGATAACGGCAAGGAACACCCACGGCAGCGCGAAACCGAGCACCACGGTGCCCGCGAGCGCCCACCACAGCATGCCGGTGGCACGCAGCGCGCTGCCGGCCGCGAAGTCGGCCATGCCGAAGACGGCGAGCCATCCCTCGCCGACCCGCCGCAGGACCCGGCTGCTTACCAGGCTCGCCACGATGGACCCGCCGCCGAGACAC
Source organism: Streptosporangiaceae bacterium (assembly GCA_019245115.1). Taxonomy (GTDB): domain Bacteria; phylum Actinomycetota; class Actinomycetes; order Streptosporangiales; family Streptosporangiaceae; genus JAFARZ01. The sequence continues at coordinate 3,341 of JAFARZ010000361.1, forward strand.
GCGCTGAACACGCCGAGGAACGCGGGCGGCTCGCCGGTACCCTGCACGAGGCTGTACTGCGCGGCCACCAGCGCGCCGGACAGCGCCATCACCACCGCGCCGGCGCCTAGCACGGTGGCCAGTGCGGTCGTGCGCCGGATGTGCGCGTACCCGGCCAGCAGGTCGGCCTGCCAGCGCGTTCTCTCCGGCCGCTGGGGCGCCTCGTCCAGCACCCGCAACCGCGCGGTCGCGACCGTGGCGACGACGAACGTCGCGGCGTCCACGAGCGCGACCGCGCCGCCGCCCGCCAGGGCGAACAGCCCCGCGCCCGCCAGCGGCGCGACCAGCCGGCCGGACTCCTGAAGGCCCAGCCGCCAGCCGTTGACCCGCTGCCGCAGATCCTGCGGGAGCATCTCGGCGAACAGCGCGTTCTCCGCCGGGCCGCTGAGGACGAGCTGTGTCCCGTACCAGGTCATCACGCAGAAGATGATCCAGGTCCACGCCGCCGACCGGACCGCGAGCAGCGGCAGGTCGGCCACCGCGGACACCACGCTGAGCCAGACCAGCAGGCGCCGCCGCGCCACCCGGTCGGCGGCCATCCCGGCGAGCGGGCCGAACAGAGATGGCAGGTAGATGCACGCTGACACGAGCCCGGCCGCGGAACTGCTCCCGGTCAGCGACTTGACCCAGATCCCGGCGACCAGGCTCAGCGCCATGCTGCCGATCACGGAGCACCCGAGCCCGGTCAGGTATAGCCGGGCGTTCCGGCGGTCCGCAGGGCTTTCGGTGACCGTATGGGCTTCGCTCACCGCCATGGCAGCCAGTGAACCACCAGCGCGGCCGTCAGGCAATCAAGGTTTAGCCGAGTATGCTCAAGAATGTTGAGCGGAACTCGCCCGGCGGATCGGGCGTGACAGCTGTAAACCAAGGGCTGCGCATAATGGGTGTATGCCGGGTGACTTGGCCGAGGTGCTCGAGCGGCTGGGGCTGCGGCCGCGTACGGTCACCGTCATGAAGGATGTTCCCGCGGAGAACGCGAGCTGGCTGATCGAGTCCCGGGACGGGGAGCGCCTGGCCCTGCGCCGCTATCACGCGCGGGCGACTTATGCGGACCTGTCCTACGAACACGCGGTGCTGCGACATCTCGCGCAGACCGGGTGGGTCGTTCCCGAGACGGCCGGCCCGCTGATCCGCCATGGTGGCCTCTGGTATTGCCCGACCCGGTTCGTGCCGGGCCAGGCCGTCGCCGCTGAGACGGCCTTCCAGCGGCGCCGCCGCGGACGGGATCTGGCCGACCTGCACATCGCCCTGCGCGGCCTGGGTGAGCGAATCGGGCAGCGCCCGGACTGGCAGGCCCAGCACACCGATGTCACGGTGCACACCAGCCTCGACTGGCAGGCGTGCCTGAGCGCGCTGACCGAGGCCAGTCCCCGGCTCGGGGCCTGGGCGGATGCTGCGGCGACCCGGACCCGGGAGGCGCTGGCCCGCGTCGGAGCCGACGACCTGCCGCTGATCGTCGTGCACGGGGATTTCGCCGAATGGAACGTGCACTACCAGCGCGGCCGGCTGGCCGGTGTCATCGACTTCGGGCTCACCCACCTGGACTCGCGCCCGTATGAACTGGCGATCGCGCGGACCTACCGGTCACCGGAGGCCGTTGACGCCTACCGTGCCTGGCTCGCCAACCACGGCTGGCCGCTCACTGAACTCGAGGAGGCAGCCATCGTTCCGGTTTACCGCGCGTTCCGCGTGGACATGGCCGCCTGGTCCATGGAGCAGGGCCGGATCACCGGCGACTACGACCTGGCCATGATCGAGCGCCAGCTGTCCAGGACCGGGACTCCGCAGCCCTAGAGCACCGAAGGTGCTCTAGGCTTCCGCATCATGTCGTCGTATGCCTGCCGCAACATCTGATCTAGCTGGCAGGATCTCTTCTCATTTCAGTGGCTTCAGAACGGTCTGTGGTGCCTCGACGCTGGTTTACAAGCCTTCGTCCAGCGCTTGCCAGGTGAGTTTGAGCGGGAATGGGCTGATGGTGTCGATGGCGTGGAAGTCGCGGCCGCGGATCGCGAGCCCTTCCCTGGCGTACTCGCCGTCCGAGGTGAGCAGGAGCCGTTCCACCGAGATCGCGGGGCCGTCGTTGTCGGTCATCCGGACGATCCAGTAGTGCGGGATGCCGGCGGCGGCGTACTCCGCGCGCTTGTCCCGAATGTCGGTGGTGATGGAGTCGGCCGACACGATCTCCACTGCGATCAGGCAATCGGCGGCTATCGGCTTGCGTCCCCATCTCCCCCGGTCGTCGTCGATGCACCGGTAGACGACCACGTCGGGACGACGGAAGTGCAGTTTCGGGCTGTCGGCGATCAGGATGTCCATGTCGCCGAGCACTCGGTGGCAGGCCTGTTTGGCCCGGTCCCTGAGCCCGGCGGCCTCCCGGATCGCGCTGAGCAGGTTCAGCTGTATCGCCTGATGGCTTGGCCCGGCAGATTCGCACCGGACGATCCAGCCATCCACGACCTCAATCAGCTTGCTGGCGTCTTCCGGGAATGCCAAGTACATGTCAAGGCTCATTTGCGGCGCGTATGCCGCCGCCTTGTGATCGCTGAAGTCGAACGCTGAGGCCACGACCACAAGGCTACGCGTCGACGTTGCCCGGTCGGAGCCGCCACACCAAGCGCGGCGCGCCTGCGTTGCTGACGTTGATACGCCTGGAATAAACGCCTCACCGACGCTGGTGAGGTACCCGGTTAAGTGCCACACGCGCATGCCGGAATCCCGTAGCCGTATCCCGGTTCCCGTAGCCTGCTCGCGCGGGTTGTTACCCGCCCATCTGGACGCTGAGCACGTCAGGAACCGGATCCTCGTGAGCGCAAGGTACGGGACGCCGTATGGCCGATGCTGAGAGTTCCTCGTAACGGCTCACCGCATGCTTACGCCGGGAGCACCCGTACGGAGTGAGGCGTATTCGTGATGGGTCTGGTTGCTGTCGGCCGCGCTTTGAGTTCGCTGGTATCGAGTCTGGTTTCCGGTAGATTCTGGCGACGGCTGCGCCGTGCCCTGTGGCCGAAGTCCGCTGCGCACCGAATCGCGGCCGCGGGGACGGCGCTTGCGATGTGCGCGGCTATCGGGGTCACCATAGCGGTGGTATCGCCGCCGCCGTCACGGGGTGCGCCGGTGCAGCAGGTATGGGGATCGGCGGCGGCGCTGTCGCACCGGGCGCCCGCGTCCGCGACGATGGCCCACCTGGTGGATGGCCGGGTGGTGCCGACGCCGGTTTCCGTGCCGAAGTCACGGCAGGCTCTGGCAGCTGAGGAACGGGAGGCAGAAGCGCGGGCAGCCTTGTCGGCGTCGCGTCGCCCCAGGAGTTCGGTACCGCCATCGGCGGCTCCGCGGTCACTGACGTTCCCGGTTCGCGGCCAGAACACCGGGAGTGAGCAGGTACGGGCTGTGGTAGCGCCGACGGCGGCTCCCAGACAGGGATTCAATGCCAAGACGAGCCGCGTGCTGGCGTCGCAGACGACCCCGGATCAGCTGATGTACCAGAACGCCGACGGGACCAGAACCGCGATGGCGTATGAGCTGCCTCGCTACTACAAGCTCGCGAACGGATCGTGGGCCAGCATCGACACGGATCTGGTGCCGACCGGTAACGGGACGAACGGGTCAGGCGCTGCCAGCGACGTGACGCCGTCTCCGTCCTCCTCGCCGTCTCTGTACTCGCCATCCCCGTCGGCGCCGTCTCCGTCCGGTTCGGCGGCGGCACCTGGAGGATGGCAGGTGAAGGCGGCGGCAGAGCCGGAGCAGTTCGCGCCGTACGCGGACTCGGGGACGCTGGTGCGGATGGCGGTCGCCGGCTCGCAAGCGATTGGGTTCGGGATCGCCGGAGCCGGGCACGTGGCGGGGGCCGCGTCCGGTGACACGGTGAGCTACCAGGGGTTGCTGCCAGACAGCGACGTGCGGTATGTGGCGGGATCGGGGCTGCTGACCGAGCAAGTGGTGCTGCGGTCCCGCCACGCGCCCGTGAGCTGGGTGTTCCCGCTGTCGCTGACCGGGCTGCGGGCGGTGCAGGCGCCGGGCGGACCCATCGAGTTCGTCACCTCGGCCGGCCAGCCGACGGCGGTGGTGCGGCCCGGTTACATGACCGACTCCGCCGTCAATCCGCATTCTGGTGACGGCGCGTATTCCTCCGGAGTCAGTTACACGCTGATCCAGTCCGGCGGCCAGTCCGCGATACGGATGACGCTGGACGCGGCCTGGCTGCACAGCGGCGCGCGGGTGTTCCCCGTGACGGTGAACCCGAGCCTGTCGGTGATCAACTCCGACGGCACGACCTACGTGGAGTCGCCGGGGAGCGCGGACTATTCGTCGGACCCCGAGATCAAGGTGGGAACGTGGGACGGCGGCACGGACGTGGCCAAGTCGTTCCTCAGGTTCGACAGTATTTCCACTTCTTTGACGAACGACTATGTGTTCAGCGCCCAGCTAGGTGCCTTCAACACGTGGTCATATTCCTGCTCACCACGGCCCGTCTCCGTCTATCCCGTCACCTCGTCGTGGTCGGTATCCGGGGCCAAGTCTTATCCCGGGCCGTCTACGGGACCGGCGATCGCGTCCAGGAGCTTCGCGACCGGGTGGGTGGCGCTCGGGCAGCCGCAGACCGCTTCCCCGTGCCCGGACAAGTGGCAGTCATTCACCCTCAATGCGGCGGGGACCGCGCTGGTGAACGGCTGGACGCACAAGACGATCGCCAATAACGGCCTGGCGCTCGGCGCGTCGTCGACCGACAGTTACGGGTGGAAGAAGTTCGCCAGCGACAACAGCAACGGGGGGGACCCTTACCTCGCGGTGACCTTCAGCGCCGACGCGGCCAGCTACAGCCTGGCGTCGAGGATCCCGATGCAGATCGTCACGCCGACAACGGGCGGTGTGATCCCCATCAAGGTGACGAACCAGGGGTCGAAGACCTGGGATCTGAACAACGGCAACGGCTACGAGCTGTCCTACGACGTGTACAACGCGTCGGGGAAGCTGGTGGCGTCGCGTCCAGTGTCCACCGCGATGCCGTCCAACGTGGCGCCGAATTCGTCGGTGGTGGTGGACGCGAAGGTGAACGCGCTGCCAGTAGGCGGCTATGTGCTCAATTTCAGCATGTACAACGGGTCCACCTCGTTCTTCTCCGAGGGCATCCAGCCGCTCGCGATCGGCCTGACAGTTCCGCAACCGCCGCCGGTGGTCACCGCGGTCTACCCGCCGACCGGGTACGTCAGCCCGACGGACACCCCGGAGCTGTCCACCAGCGCGTTCTCCACCACCAACACGACGATCACCTACCAGTTCAGCCTGACCTGCACCCCGCTACCGGGCACGGTGTGCCCAGCGGGGACGGTGAGCTCGGGCAGCATCTTCACGCCGTACTGGACGGTGTCACCGGCACTGACCTGGAACGAGCCGTACACGTGGAAGGTCACCGCGACGACGAACGGCGCGTCGGTCACGGTGGGCCCGGTGTCGATCACCCCGCAGGTGCCGCAGCCGAGCATATCCGCCCAGCTCGGCTCCTCGGGGGGTGCGGCCGTGTCGGGGGGGTCGAGCGGGGACCCGGTGAACCCCGAATCGGGGAACTACACAACGTCGGAGACGGACGCTTCGGTCGCGGTGCCCGGGCCGCCGCTGAACATCACCCGGACCTACAACAGCCTGGATCCGGTCATGTCACGGGCGTTCGGTGCGGGCTGGTCATCAGCACTGGACACGGCGGTTAACCCGGATAACGACGGGTCCGGCGACGTGACGGTGACCATGCCGGACGGCAGCCAGGCCCGGTTCGGCTACACCGGCACCAGCAGCAACGGCACCGGGCAGTACGCATCGCCACCGGGAAGCCCGGATGTGCTGACCCACAACCCCAGCGGCACCTGGACGTTCGACGTCGCCGGCGGAACCCAGTACGGGTTCACCAGCGCCGGACGCCTGGCGCAGATCATGACCCCGGCCGGGCTCACCCAGGCGTTCAGCGATAATTCCAGCGGCCAGCCCGTCACGATCACCGATACCGCGTCCGGCCGGTCGCTGTCCCTCATCTGGTCGACGCCGTCAGGGGCGGCGTACCCGCACGTGGCGAGCGTGGCAACCGGCGCTCCAGCTTCCGGTCAGGCCCCCCTGACCTGGACCTATTCTTACACCGGCGACGAACTGACCGGCGTATGCGACCCGTCGCAGAACTGCGCGGGATATGCCTACGGCACGACGGGGTCGCATTACGCGACCGCGGTGATGGACTCCGGTCCCAGGTCCTACTACCGGCTGGGCGACCTGGCCGGCTCGACAGCCGCGACCGACAGCGTCGACGTGAACCTGGGCAGCACGAACGGCACGTACTCGGGCGTGACCGAGGGGGCGACGGGACCGCTGGCGGGCGGTGGGGCGACCGCGGCGTCGTTCAACGGCTCCAGCTCCTATGTGTCGCTGGCCAAGAACCTGCTGTCCGACAGCACGGACGTGACGATCGAGCTGTGGTTCAAGGACACCGGCCAGGGCGGCGTGCTGTTCTCCTACCAGGCGGACCCGATCACCGCGACGGCCGCCACGGGCGACGCCGCAACGCACGTGCCCGCCCTGTACGTGGGCGGGAACGGGCACCTGTACGGGGAGCTGTGGAACGGGTCGGTCGATCCGGTCAGCTCCTCCGCCGCGGTGAACGACGGGAACTGGCACTACGCGGTGCTGACCGGCTCCGCGTCGTCGCAGTCGCTTTACCTCGACGGCGGCCTGGTAGGCACGCTGCCCGGGCAGATCAACCAGCAGGCCAACGACTACGACACCGTGGGGGCGGGCTTCTGGTCGAGCTGGCCAGAAGCGATCAGCCAGACCTCGCCGGTGCTGTCCACCGACCCGTACGGGCATTTCGACGGGTCGATCGGCGAGGTCGCGGTCTACCCGCACGCGCTCGGCCCAGCTGCGGTAAGCGAGCATTACGCGCTCGCGGAGCAGGCGTCACCGGAGCTGACCAGCATGACCGCCCCCAGCGGCAGGACGGCGGCCAAGCTGAGCTACGACACGGTGAATGACCGGGTCTCCTCCTACACCGACGCCGCCGGCGGAACCTGGCAGTACAGCCTCCCGCAGGCGTCGGGATACATCGCATCGTCGGAGGCGCTGCCGTCGGTGACCCGGTACGTGAACGTGACCACCCCGCTGGGATACCAGGAGGTCTACGGTTACGACGCGGTCAACGGCGGTCGGCTGGTGTCGTACTCGCCGGCCGCCGGGGACCCGCCGCGGACCTACGGGTATGACCAGGCCGGCTTCCTGAACGCCATGACCGACTCGGACGAGAACCTGTTCACCTACACCAACGACGTGCACGGCAACGTGCTGTCGAGAACCTGGAATCCGGTGGAACCGGCCGGCGGGTCGTTGTCGTGCTGCACGACTTACTACACATATTCCTACAACGCGGCCAACCCGGACGACCCCCGCAACAACCAGCTCACCGGCGTGGCTGACGCCCGGTCGGCGTCGGCCACCGACACCACGTACCTGACCAGGTACGCGTACAACGCCGCGGGTGAGCTGAGCGGTTCGACGATGCCGCCCACGTCCGGGTTCCCATCCGGGCGGACCACCGGCTACGCCTACTCGACCTCGTCCACGACCGCCTACGGCGGCACCGGGACGATACCCGCCGGGCTGCTGGTCTCGCAGACCACGCCCGGCGGCGCGGTGACCAGTTACAGCTATTACTCCGACGGGGACCTGGCGCAGGTGATCCAGCCGGACGGCGCGCGGACCGTGAATACCTACGACACGCTGGGCCGGCCGCTGACCGCGACCACCTACAGCGACACCTATCCATCGGGACTTACCACGTCGTACACGTGGACTGCGGACAACCAGCGGCTCACCGTCACCTACCCGGCCGTCACCAGCCAGGTGACCGGGGTGACGCATACGCGGCAAGACACCTTCGCCTATGACCAGGACGGGAATCCGCTGTCGGAGGTCGAGTCCGACCTCACCGGTAACGACCCGGCTCGGACCACCACGTGGACTTACAACGACGACGGCGAGGTGTCGTCGGTCACCGGTCCGGCCGGGGCTACCGGCACCGGGGGCACCCCTCCGCCGCAGGGCGCGCCGGGCCCGAACCCGGCCGGCGCGACGACCGGGTACAGCTACGACCCGATGGGCGACGTCGCGTCGATCACCGATGCCAATGGCAACGAGTACCACTACTCCTACAACGAGTTCAGCGAGGTGACCCAGGTCACCTTGCATACCGGATCCACCAGCGAGTCCGTCCCATCTCCCGCCTGCCCGGCTGGCCAGGTGCCCGGCGCTAGCGAGGGCTGCGACCTGGTGCTCGACTCCTACACCTACGACCCGGAGGGGCTGCTGAAGGCGACAACGGACGCCATGGGCCGGATCACGAACGACTTCTACGACGGTGACCAGCACCTGATATCCACCCAGCAGCAGCCGCCGGCTACCGGCGGGACGGTACCGCCGGGTCGGCAGACCGCCTACAACTATGACCCTGCAGGCAATCTGATCAGCAAGGCGGTCAGCGACTTCCCGGTGACCGCGGCCGACAAGACCACCACCACGTGGGCGTATAACGCTGATGATCAGGTGACGAGCACGGTGGCGGACGCGCCGCCGTCGGGGACGCCAACCGCCGGGTACGCCGACCGGACCACGAGCTATTCGTACAACGCCGACGGGCTGGTGACCGCTCAGACGGTCAGCGGCGCGGGCGGGTCGACGACGACCGAGTCCGCCTACAACACCGCCGGGGAGCTGACCAGTCAGTCGGTTCAGAACGGCTCGGCAACCGACACCACGAGCTGGACCTACGACCAGCTCGGTCAGCGGGTGTCGATGGTCAGCCCGGACGGGAACGCGTCCGGCGCGACCCCAGCCGGTTACACCACGAACTACGCCTACGACCAGGCAGGAAACCTGGACCAGGTGACCGGGCCGCCGGTGTCGACCGTCTCGTACACGGCGCAGACCCCGGCCACCACCCGGCCGGTGACCACGTACGGCTACGACTCCTACGGCGACCAGACCCAGGTCGAGGACCCGGACAGCAACATCACCACCACCGGGTACGACAACGACGGCCGGAAGACCTCGGTCACCCAGCCCGCCTACACCCCGCCGGGCTCCAGCACGCCGGTCACCGCGACCATCAGCTACGTATACGACGGCAACGGCAACCTCACCGGCGCCAAGGACCCGCTCGGCAACACCACCAGCTTTGCCTACGACGCGCTCGGCGACCTTATCTCGCAGACCGACCCGCAGCTCACCGGCCAGTCCGCGGCCGGGATATGGACCTACACCTACGACTCCGCCGGCGAGCGGCTCTCCGCCACAAGCCCCGCGGGGGCGCAGACCTCCGCCACCTATGACTACTTCGGCGAGCTGGCCAACTCGACCCAGGACGTGCGGACATCCTCGGGCACCCAGTCCGACACGACCAGCTACACCTACGACTATCTCGGTGATCCGCTGACGGCGACCACCCCGGACGGGTCGGTCACCACGAACACCTATGACCGCCTCGGCGAGCTGGCCTCCACCAGCAACACCTACGGCAACACCACCAGCTACTCCTACAACTACCTCGGCGACCAGACCCAGGTCACCAACCCGGACCAGTCCTACACGACCTCCGCCTACGACCCGGCCGGGAACCTGGTCTCCTCCGACGAGTACGGTCCGCCGCCGCCGGCCCCGCAGGTCGGCACCCCGCTGTCAACCAAGTCCTACGGGTACGACGCCGACGGCAACCAGACAAGTGCCACCGACGGCAACCATCACGCCACGACCTCCGTTTACGACGCGGCGGACAAGCTGACCAGCCGGACCCAGCCGGTGTCCTCGTCGGCGTCGGACACCACCAGTTACGGCTACGATCCCGCGGGGAACCAGACCTCGGTCACCGGCGGGCGCGGCAACACCACATGGACCACCTACAACTCCTGGAACCAGGCCGAATCGGTGATCGAGCCCGCCACCCCCGCCGCCACCGCGGCGACGGACCGGACCTGGACCACCGCCTACAACGCCGACGGCGAGCCGACCACCGTGACCCAGCCCGGCGGGATCACCCTGTCCTACGGCTACGACCAGCTCGGTGACCTCACCGCAGAGAACGGCTCCGGCGCGGCGGCGCCCACGACGGCACAGTCGTTCGGCTACAACCTCGACCAGCACATGACCTCGGCCACCGCGCCGGGCGGCACCGACCAGTTCGGCTACAACGACGCCGGCGAGCTGACCGCCGCCTCCGGCCCATCGGGAAACTCGAGCTTCGGCTACAACGCCGACGGGCTGATGACCAGCCGCGCCGACGCGGCCGGCACGACGAGCTACACCTATGACTCGGCGGACCGCCTGGCCACGGCGGTCGACCCGCTGACCGGCTCCACCATGACGTACGGCTACAACGCCGACAGCCTGCCGGCCTCGATCGGGTACTCCGCCGGCGGCGCGTCCGGACCGAAGCAATCCTTCGGCTACGACGGCCTGAACCGTCTCGCGTCCGACACGGTCACCTCGGCGTCGGGCAGCACGCTGGCCTCGGAGTCCTACGGGTACGACGCGAACTCGAACCTGACCTCGCAGACCACCACCGGCATCGCCGGGGCCGGCTCCACCACGTACGGATACGACCAGGCCAATGAGCTCACCTCGTCGACGACCGGCGGCACCACCACCTCGTACTCCTATGACAGCGATGGGAATCTGACCGCCGCGGACGGCACCAGCTACACCTACAACCCCCAGGACCAGCCGGTCAGCTCGGCCACGTCGGCGGGCACGACCAGCTACGGGTACACATTGTCAGGCGCGCTGTCCTCGGTCACTCTGCCGTCCGGTGCCACGCAGGACTACGCGAGCAACGCCTACGGGCAGACGGTGGGCGTGCCCGGCGGGATCAGCTACTCCTACGACGCCCTCGGGCGGCTGACCACCCGCAGCACCAGCGCCGGCACCGCCACCTTCGCCTATTCAGGCGCCGGGGACACCCTGGCCTCCGACGGCACCAGCGACTATACCTACACCCCGGCCGGCGCTCCCATAGCCGCCGGGACCAGCGCCGGCACCGGCAACGCCCTGCTCACCGACCTGCATGGCGACGTCACCGCCGCGTTCGGCACGGCCAGCACCACCGCCAGCCTGACAGCCTCGGCGTCCTACTCCCCGTACGGCGCGGTCACCGCCAGCGCAGGATCGATGCCGGCACTCGGCTACCAGGGCCAGTACACCGACCCCGCCACGGGTAACACCGACATGTCCGCCCGCTGGTACTCCCCCTCCACGGGCGCGTTCACCAGCAAGGACACCACCGCGGCCGGCATGCCGCAGCCGTCAGCTATCAGCCCCACCCCCTACGGCTACGCCGACGGCAACCCTCTGACCAACACCGACCCCACCGGCCACGGCATCTGCTGGTCACTAGGATGCCTTTACCACGACGCGACAGTCATCGACTGCTACACCGACCCCGAGTGCGCTTTCGTATATACGTTCGTATATATGAACTTCGTCAATATACAGTCGACGGCGAGCGGCTGCCAGGACGTGATCTGCTCACCACCTACCAACCCGTATCCATGCGCCGGCATGGAAGGCGACACGCCAGCTTGCGGATGGCGGCCCCCAATCCTGCCGCCGCCGCAGCCATCGCCGCCATCACCGTCATCGCCGCCCTCGGGCGGCTGCGGATGGCTTTGTGGCATCGGGGGTGCAATCGGCATCTGCGTGGTGGAACCCTGGTTGTGCTTCGCGTTTCCGCCACCCCCACCGCCTCCGCCGCCGCCTCCACCACAGGACCCTTTCACGAATCGCCATACCCCGGTGCCGCGCCACCCAACGCCGAAGCCAGAGGACCCGAATAAGCCCCACGAAGTCAGAAACCCGAAAGCCGTTTCAGCCAACGACACGGTCAACAACCCGCAAGAGGACGAACAGCAGCTCCTCAAAGACCTGGATAAGAGCCTCCAGGGAATGAAACAAGGACTGAATGAAAACGGGACCACGCCCGGGAATGGCGGCGGCGACGGTGCCCTCACCAAGGACCCCAGCTCTGGTCTGAAGCAGCCGACAACGCCTGAGCCTGGCAACGGGCATTTGCCAACTGGCGTGAGAGTGGGAATCGGCTTCGCGACCGGTGCGGGGAGCTCGGTCGTCAACGACCTCGTACATGGCAAGAGCAAGAGCGGGAATACAATCTTCATCGATGCCCTGATCAATGGGATAGGGGGTTCCCTCGGCGGTATCTCGACGGACGCAGGGATAACTCTGCTGAATACCGCGGTAGGCGCGTTCGGTAGCAGCATCGCTACCCAACTGGTCGCGTCACCGCTCCAGGTTCCCAACTTCTTTCAGGCATTCGTCGAGGCTAATCTTGCCTTCGGGGTCGGCAAACTTGGTACCGTCGCAGCGGACTCGATCGGCGCTTCCGGGAACTCGATCGTGAATAGCGTCATCAACCTGCTTGGTGGCGAAGGTAAAACTGGCGACATAATAAGTTCGGTCGTCTCGGGCGCCGGGAGCGTCCCGGGCGCCGTGTGCGATCTGGGTAACTTCGCGGGCACACCGCCTAGCACCGCGTGCGGATCATTCGGCCCGGTCTTCGCAAACTGGATAGTGCGATATGTCAGATCACTTCACGCATCTTCATGATGCGATACCAGATTCACGGAAAGGAATTCCGGATGGTCAAAGTCGTGATGATGCGCAGGGGCTTCGTGGCCGCCTTGCTCTGCTCGGGCCTAGCGGCGGCCGGCATGGCCGGGTCGCCGGCTCATGCGGCTACCGCCGGCATGGGGCAGCCTCCCCAGGCGGGCCCGGGCTTCGCGCTCCAGGCTGGGGTTAAGCGTGCGTGCCCCCCGTCGGTCACGCCGGGCGTTGCGTCGTGCAGCGCGCTGGTGAGCGCGTCGAGGCCGGCTGGGGACCCGGCCGTCAAGGGAGTGCTCGCCACTACGCCGGTCGGCTACAGCCCGGCGAACCTGCAGGCCGCCTACGGCCTGGCGTCCGGCTCGGAAGGGATGCGGGCGAGGGTGGCGATCGTGGTCGCCTTCGACGACCCGACAGCGGAGGCGGACCTCGGCATCTACCGTGCGCAGTACGGCCTGCCGCCGTGCACGACCGCGGACGGGTGCTTCCAGAAGGTGGACCTGTCCAGCTCGCCGGTGGCTAACTCGGGGTGGGCGCAGGAGGCCTCGATCGACATGGATGTGGTGTCCGCGGTCTGCCCGATGTGCCACATCACGCTGGTGGAGGCGCAGGCCGACGATATTCCCGACCTCGGCACCGCGGTGGACACCGCGGTCAGCGACGGCGCTGAGTTCGTCGACAACAGCTACTACACGCCCGAGACATCTGGCGAGGTCGGCTCGACGGGCTACGACCAGTTCTACGACCATCCAGGGGTGGCGGTCGTCGCGGCGGCGGGAGACGCGGGATACGGAGTCAGCTACCCCGCCGCGTCGCCCGACGTCACCGCCGTCGGCGGGACGGTGCTCGACCCGGATTCCAGCGTGTCACGGGGCTGGACGGAAACCGCGTGGTCGGGCACCGGCTCGGGGTGCTCGGCGTATGAGCCCAAGCCCACCTGGCAGGGCAACACCGGCTGCAGCAACCGGCTCGACAACGACGTCTCGGCGGTGGCGGCGTCCACGTCGTCGCAGACGCCGGTCGCCTACTACGACAGCTACAACCAGACCGGCTGGCTCGAGGGCGGCGGCACCAGCGTGTCGACGGCCGTGATCACGGGTGCCTACGCACTGGCTGGCATCCCGCCGACCACCTCCACCTCCGCGGAGTTCCCGTACCAGTACCCGGGCCTGCTCAACCCCGTCACCAGCGGGTCAAACGGTACATGCACGGTGACGTTGTGGTGCACCGCCGGTTCCGGGTACAACGGGCCGGCGGGCAACGGCACGCCGGCGTCAAACATCCCGTTCACCTACAACGGCGAAAACGCCGGTTACATTCGCTCCGGTGTTCAGGCCAAGTGCCTGGACGATAACGACGGCAGCACCGCCGACAACAACAAGGTTGACGTGTGGACCTGCGACTTCGGTATCACCGGGCAGGTGTGGACCGTGGCGGATGACGGGACCATCCAGATCGCCGGCGGCTGTCTCGACGTCTTGCACAGCGGAACCGCCAACGGCACCTTGGTGGATCACTTCCAGTGCAACAAGACGGGGGCTCAGCAGTGGCGGTCAGGGCTCAACGGGTCCCTGATCAATCCAGAATCGGGCAAGTGCCTCACCGACCCGGGCTCCAGCACCACCAACGGTACTCAACTGGAGATCTCCACCTGCAACGGGTCGGCGGCCCAGGACTGGATCTTGCCCTACGAGGTGCCGAGGTCCACCGGCGAGTTCAAGCCGCAAGCCAACAGCGCGGTATGCATAGGCCAGAACACATCGTCCTCTACCCACGCCGCCACGCTGTTCGACTGCGACGGAGACAGCAACCAGACCTGGAGCATCCACCTGGACGGGAGCATCTCGGCTGCCTCGGGCGACTGCCTGGACGTCCACGACTCAGGGACGGCCAACGGCACCGAAATAGATTATGCGGCCTGCGATCGCATGAACTCCCAGGAGTGGCAGATCGAGCCCGACGGATCGCTGCTCAACCCCGAGTCGGGCAAGTGCCTGGCACCGAGCGGGAACAGCGCCGCCGCCGGGACCGCGCTTGTCCTGGAACCCTGTTCGTTCACCACCATCCAGGAATGGGCGCTGCCGCCTCTTTGACGGGCAGCCAGCCGTGGCGTCGCCGGGCGCCTAGCGCCCGGCGACGATTGCGGGGCCGCGTGGGGAGAATTGCCCGCGCAGGACGCGCAGATGCGCATCGCGCAGGTCGGCGCCAGGAGTGATCCCCAACTCGTCATCGAGCCGCTGCCGCAGCTTGTCGAACACGCGCAGGGCCGCGGCCTGCTGCCCGCACACGGCCAGCGCGAGCATCAGCCGGGCGTGCGCGCGTTCGTCGAACTCGTCACGGCAAGTCAGCGCTCGAAGCTGCGGCAGCGTCCGCTCGGCCCGGCCCGTCGCGGCGGCAGCTTCGGCGTAGTCCAGGACCACCGAACGTCGCCGCTCCGCCAGTTCGGTCACCGCCGGATGCCCTCGCAACGTACCGATGTCGGACAGCGCCTCTCCTCGCCACAGCCGGAGCGCCCGCTCGTACCATTCGCAGGCCGCCGCCGGGTCACCGCTCGCCCTCGCGGCGGAGGCCCGATCCGCCAAGCCGGTGAACGCCAGCGCGTCGAGCTGAGCGCCGGTCACCGTCAGCTGGTAACTGGTGCCGTCGGAAGCCAGCAGTCCATGACCGAGCAGCCGCCGCAGTCCGCTGGCATAGGCCTGGACCATCGCCACGGCGCTGGCCGGCGGCCGGTGGCCCCAGATCGCGTCGATGATGGTCTCCCGGTGCACCACGCTGCCCGGATGCACGGCCAGCAGTCCGAGCACTGCCCGCTGGCGGGGCGCGCCGAGGCTGGTCAACGCACCCTCCCGCCACACCATCAGCGGCCCGAGCACGCCCAG
The DNA here is from genome assembly GCA_019245115.1 of Streptosporangiaceae bacterium. Taxonomy (GTDB): domain Bacteria; phylum Actinomycetota; class Actinomycetes; order Streptosporangiales; family Streptosporangiaceae; genus JAFARZ01. Next base: position 18,892 of record JAFARZ010000361.1, read on the forward strand.
CCGTATGTCATCAGGGGCGATCCGGCCGTGCTGGGCCGACGTGCTCGCATCTTTGCCGCCTGGCGGCAAGGACGTGGTGCCGGCTAGCTGGCTCGGGTCGAGCCCCAGCACACGCGTAAGCGTCTGGGCCGCGTCACGTCTCGGCTTCGCCGTACGACCTTGTTCCAGGTCCCGGACGGCGCCGACACTGACCGCCGCGAGATCAGCAAGCTGCTGCTGGGTCAGTCCCGCTAGCCGCCGCCCTTCGGCTATCAGCACACCAATTCGGGCCGCGGGCTCATAACCATACTTCGTCATCAGAGCATGTTCACCGATGTCGTGCCTGTCCTCGCGTGCTCATGTGCCTCCCCTGACTCAAGCATGGAGCCAGCGGCAGGCGGCGGGCGGGTGGGCGGCTGCCAGAAAGTTTCCCGTACCCTGCGATCCGTCGCGGCGCATAATGCCTGCTCGTCATGTGGGCCGGGGACAGAACTCAGGCTGAGCGCAGGACCGTAGTACTGCTTGATGACAGTGAGCGTGATAATGGGGCGGACACCTGAAGTCCAGGCGCGGTCTGTGGAGCTGAGGTCCGCGGGCCCTAGCCGGGAACGGGAAGGGACGGTTGTGGTGCGTGGTGTGCGGGACGCGGCGGGTGCGCGGCTGAGTGTCTTAGTACGCGAGTACCGCCGGGTGGCCGGGCTGACGCAGCGGCAGCTGGCAGAACGGTCGGGGCTGAGCGTGGCGGCGGTACGTGATCTGGAGCAGGGCCGCAGCAGGCGGCCGCGGCCGGGGTCGCTGGATGCGCTGGCCCGTGCGCTGGGCCTGGATGCCCGGCAGTCGGCCGCGCTGGCAGCCGGGGGCACGGCCGGCTCGGCATCCCGCGGGGCGCGTGCCGGACATGGCGGGGCGCCCGCGGGGCACGGGAGCGGGTTGTGGCTGGCGGTGCTTGGCCCGCTGGCAGCCTGGCGGGACGGGCTGGCGGTGGGGCTGGGGCCGCCTGGGCAGGCGGCGGTGGCCGGGCTGCTGGCGGTGCAGCCTGGCGAGCTGGTGTGCCGGGAATCGGTCATCGACGTGCTGTGGGGACCGAAGCCGCCGGCGACCGCGGCGGAGCTGGTGCAGGCGCGTGTCAGCAGGCTGCGCCGGATCCTGGACCCGGCAGGACGAGACGGGCTGGTGGAACAGGGCCCGGCGGGTTACCGGCTGCGCGCCGGGGCCGGTGAGCTGGACGCGGCGGCGTTCGGGGAGCTGGCCGAGCGGGGCGGGGCGATGGCGGCATCGGGAGACGCGGCGACGGCGTGCGGGCTTTATGCGCAGGCACTGGGGTTGTGGCGCGGGGAACCCGTCGCGGGCGTACCGGTGCTGCGGGGGCATCCGGCGGTGACGGGCCTGACGCGGCGGAGGGCGGAAGCGGTGCTTGGTTACGCGGATGCGGCGTGCCGGGTGGGCTGGCATCAGCGGGTGCTGCCGCTGCTGGAGGAACTGGCGCACGAGCAGCCGCTGGAGGAGCGAGTATACGCGCGGCTGATTGTGGCCCTGGCCGGGGCCGGGCAGCAGGCCGCCGCGATCGACGCCTTCGAGGCGCTGCGGCGGCGGCTGGATGAGGAGCTGGGAGTCCGGCCGGGTCCGGAGGTGACCGCGGCGCATCAGCGGGTCCTGCGCCAGGACATCCCGCCGCCAGCCGACGGCACCGCAGCGGTTACCAGCAGGCCAGGCACCGATGCCGGGCAGGTATCTGCGCCAGGGATGGTGTACTCGCTGCCGCCGGATACGGCGGCGTTCACCGGCAGGCGAGACGAACTGGACCGCATCACCGCCGCGGTCACCGCGACCGCCGGATCTGGCGGGGCGGTGGCGATCTGCGCGATCGGCGGGATGCCCGGCATCGGCAAGACCGCGCTGGCCGTACACGCCGCCCATCTGCTCAAAGACCGGTTCCCGGACCGGCAGCTGTTCCTCGGGCTGCACGCTCACACTCCCGGCCAGGACCCGGTCACCCCGCAGGCGGCGCTGGCTGGGCTGCTAGCCGCGGTCGGGGTCGACGCCCGGAATCTCCCCGAAGACCTGGAAGACCGGGCCGCCTTGTGGCGGGACCGGATGGCCAGGCAGCGGGCGCTGCTGGTGCTGGACAACGCCGCCAGCTCCGCGCAGGTCACCCCTCTGCTGCCCGGCAGCGAAGGCTGCCTGGTGCTGGTTACCAGCCGCCGCCACCTCGGCGACCTGCCCGGCACAGCCGCACCGGTCCTGCTGCCGGTCCTTACCGCAGACGAGGCGCGGGTGATGTTCACCCGGCTGGCTCCCCGCGCCGCCGCAGGCCCGGACCAGGCTGTCGCAGAACTGGCGGAACTGGCCGGGTTCCTGCCGCTGGCGGTCTCGCTACTAGCCCGGGTCTATGCCCGGCATCCGTCCTGGACGCCGGCGGACCTGGCCGCTGAGGTCCGGGCGGGCGTGCTCACGCTGACCGCCGAACGCAACAGCGTCGCCGCCGCGTTCGAGCTGTCCTACCGGCACCTGGACCCGGCCCGGCAGCAGTTCTTCCGCCGCCTGGGCCTGCACCCGGGCACCAGCACCGACGCCTACGCCGCCGCCGCCCTAGCCGGAATCTCCCTGCGGGAGGCCGCCGGACTACTGGATGCCCTGCACGGCGAGGGCTTGCTGACCGAGACCGGCCACCGCCGCTACGGTATGCACGACCTGATCCGTTCCTACGCCCACGACCTGGCCACCACAGATCCGGCCGCCAGCCGCCAGCAGGCGCTGGACCGACTGCTGGATTATTACCAGCACACCGCCGCGCTCGCTGAGAAACTCATCGCCCGACATGCCCGCACCAGTCCCGCACCAGCACCGCAGACAATACCGGCTGAGGTCCCCAACCTGAGCGACAGAACCCATGCTCTGGGGTGGGAACGGGCCGAACGGGACAGCCTGCTTGCTTGCCTGGACCAGGTCACCGCAGCCGGGCAGCACGCCCGGGTCGTCGCGCTTACCGCCGCCACGGCATCCCTGCTGCGCCTAGACGGCCCCTGGATCAGCGCCATCACCCGCCACGCTGCCGCCGTCGAGGCGGCCCGGCACCTCGGCGACCGGCTGGCCCAGGCTAACGCTCTCAACGACCTGGGAGACGTGCGGTGGGTGACTGGGGATTACCGCGGTGCGGCCCAGGCACTGGAACGGGCGCTGGACATCTCCCGCGACATCGGCGACCGGCTGGGTCAGGGCAACGCCCTACGCACCCTGGGGGGCGTGCGGGGGGCGACAGGGGATTACCGCGGTGCGGCGCAGGCACTGGAACGGGCGCTGGCCGTCTTCCGCGACATCGGCAACCGCAGTGGTCAGACCAATGCCCTCAGCGAGCTGGGGATGGTGCGGCAAATGACTGGGGATTACCGCGGTGCGGCGCAGGCGCTGGAAGAGGCACTGGACATCTCCCGCGACACTGGCAACCGGCTGGGTCAAGGCATCGCCCTCAACTCCTTGGGGATGGTGCGGCGGATGACTGGGGATTACCGTGCTGCGGCGCAGGCAGGGGAAGGGGCGCTGGGCATTTACCGCGACATCGGCAACCGGCTGGGTCAGGCCAATGCCCTTACCGCCCTGGGGGCGGTGCGACGGGTGACTGGGGATTACCGTGCTGCGGCGCAGGCGCTGGAAGAGGCACTGGACATCTCCCGCGACATCGGCAACCGGGTCGGTCAGGCCAATGCCCTCACCTTTCTGGGGATCGCGCGGCGGATGACCGGGAATTACCGCAGTGCGGCAAAGGCGCTGGAGGAGGCGCTGGACATCTACCTCGACATCGGTGACCGGGGCGGCGAGGCTGAGATTCTTAACGAGACCGGGGAACTGTACCGTGTCCGCGGTGATCCCGGCCGGGCCGCGGAATATCACCGGCAGGCCTTGAACCTATCCCGCGAGATCGGCATCCTCCGCGACGAAGCCAGCGCGCTGGCCGGCCTGGGACGCTGCGCCCTAGCCCTCGGCCGCACCAGCGACGCCGCCGGGAACCTTGGGCAGGCACGGGACATCTTCCAGCGGATCGGCGCAGCCGAGGCCGCCGGCGTCGCCGCCGAACTGGACGACCTCACCAGGCCAGGGACAATACTCTCCGAGGCCCCCGGTCAACACGGACTGGGCCGTCCGGAACCGCCACGAGGAAGGTGCTCAGAGGGTGAGCCACAGCCGTTCAGTTAAATGGTTTTAAATAAGCCGTCAGTGCGAGAAGTTGCCGCGGTAGTACTCGAAGACGAAGCCGATCGACGTATACACCGTGAACAGCATGCCGATCAGGAACAGCCACCAGCCGACGGCCATTCCGACCGCGGTGACGGCGGCGGAGAAGCCGAGCGCGAGCGGCCACCAGCTACGCGGCGGGAAGAAGCCGATCTCGCCGGTGCCCTGCTCGATCTCGCCGTAGTTGTCATCCTCCGGGCGCAGCGGCAGCCGGCGGCCGGTGAACAGGAGGTAGAAGCCGGTCAGCAGCGCGAGCCCGACGGCCAGCGCGAGCGCGGTGCTGCCCGTCGGGTCGTGCGACGTGTACCAGTACACGATGTCTGAGCCGCCGAAGAAGATCCCGCAGCCCATGAACAGCCAGCCTTCGACCTTCATCGCGTCAGGCTCCTGTCATCCTCGACGACATTTTCGTTCGCGTTCTCGAGGGCCGGGATCTGCTGGTCCACACCCTTGGACGCCACTCCCGCCTTGATTTGCGGGTAGTGAAGCTCGAACGCCGGACGCTCCGACCTGATCCGCGGGATGCGGTAGAAGTTGTGCCGCGGCGGCGGGCAGGATGTCGCCCACTCCAGCGAGCTGCAGTAGCCCCACGGGTCCTCGACGTTGACCCGCTCGCCGCTCCGCCAGGACACGTACACGTTCCACAGGAACATCAGCACCGACAGCGCCAGCAGCCACGATCCCACCGAGGAGATGATGTTCAGCGTGGTGACATCGCCCGGCAGTCCCGGATAGTTGGCAATGCGCCGCGGCATTCCCTGCACGCCCGCCCAGTGCTGCACCAGGAACGTCATGTGGAAGCCGATGAACATCACCCAGAACTGGATTTTGCCGATCCGGCTGTTCAGCATGTGGCCGGTCATCTTTGGCCACCAGAAATAGAATCCGGCGAACATCGCGAACAGCACGGTGCCGGCCAGCACGTAGTGGAAGTGGGCCACCACGAAATACGAGTCGGACACCGCGAAGTCCATTGGCGGCGAGGCCAGGATAATGCCGGTGATGCCGCCGAACAGGAACGTGACGAGGAAACCGATCGAGTACAGCATGGGCGGCTCGAACGTCAATTGGCCGCGCCACATGGTGCCCGCCCAGTTGAAGAACTTCACCCCGGTCGGCACCGCGATCAGGAACGTCATGAAGGAGAAGAACGGCAGCAGCACGGCGCCGGTGGTGAACATGTGGTGGGCCCATACCGTCATTGACAGGCCCGCGATCGAGATCGTGGCCGCGATCAGCGTCTTGTAGCCGAACAGCGGCTTGCGGCTGAACACCGGCAGAATCTCGGTGGCGATGCCGAAGAACGGCAACGCGAGGATATATACCTCGGGATGGCCGAAGAACCAGAACAGGTGCTGCCACAAGATCGCCCCGCCGGAGGAGGCGTCGAAGACGTGCGCGCCGAGCCGCCGGTCGATCTCCAGCACGAGCAGCGCCGCGGCCAGCACCGGGAACGCCATCAGGATCAGCATCGAGGTGAGCAGGGCGTTCCAGGTGAAGATCGGCATCCGGAACATCGTCATTCCCGGCGCCCGCATGCAGAAGATCGTGGTGACGAAGTTGACTCCGCCCAGGATGGTCCCGAAGCCCGACAGGACCAGCCCCATGATCCACATGTCCCCGCCGATGCCCGGCGAATAGACCGCGCTGGTCAGCGGCGCGTACGCGTACCAGCCAAATGCCGCGGAGCCGCCCGGCGCCAGGAAACTGCCCAGCAGGATCAGTCCGCCGAACGCGAAAAGGTAATAGCTCAGCAGGTTCAGCCGGGGAAACGCCACGTCCGGCGAGCCGATCTGCAAAGGCAGCAGCTCGTTGGCGAATCCGACGAACAACGGCGTGGCGAACAGCAGCAGCATGAGCGTGCCGTGCATGGTGAACAGCTCGTTGAACTGCTGGTCGGACACGAAATGCTGGTCCGGCCCCAGCAGCTGGATCCGCATCATCAGCGCCATCACGCCGGCGCAGAGGAAGAAGAAGAAGGACGTGATCAGGTACATGTGCCCGATGATCTTGTGGTCGGTTGACGACAGCCAGCCGGCCAGGATCTGTCCCTTAGTGTGCGTCACTCGCTGTTGCGCTGCTATTACCGGTTGCTCGACGGTGCTCATTGCGTGCTCCCGGAATGCTGAGCTTGTTGTTGTGCGATGTACTGCTGGAATTGCTGCTGCGGCACGATCTTCAGCCAGAACAGCATCCGGCTGTGATAGACGCCGCACAATTCACTGCAGTGGCCGAGGAAGGTCCCCGTCTTCGTCGCGGTGATCGTGAAGTGGTTCGGGTGGTCCGGGATGACGTCCCGCTTGAACAGGAACTCCGGCACCCAGAACGCGTGCACCACGTCGGTGGACGCCAGGTTGAACTGGACCGTCTCGTTGACCGGGATCTCCAGCACCGGCAGATTCTGCTTGTTCTGCGGGTTAATCGGCTGGTCCGGGTTCGCCATGTTCCCGGTCGTGGTCACGTTGTACTTCGGGTAGTTGAACGCCCAGCTCCACTGGAATCCGGTCACGTTGACGGTGACGGCGGGGTTCTTCGGCAGCTTGTCTAGATAGTTCTCGTCCTTGGCAGTGTAGTAGAACAAGATGGCGATGAGCACGAACGGAACCGTTGTGCACATGATCTCGATCGGCATGTTGTACCGAACCTGCGGCGGCAGCCGGTCCCCCCGCTTGCGATGGAACACCACCGCCCACAGGATCAGGCCCCAGACCAGGACCCCGACAGCCATACCGGCGATCCAGGATCCCTGCCACAGGGTGACGACGGTGTTGCCTTCCTTCGTCACCGGGTCGGGGAAACCGAACCGGGTGAACGTGTTGTTCGTCGTGCAGCCGGTCAGGCCGATGACCACGGCGACGAGCACAAGTGCCCGCGTTGCCGCGCGTCTCCGGCGGGTTCCTCCCGGAACTGGGTCGGTAGTCAAAGCGAGGGGCCTTCCTCGGTTCTGCTACAGCGTGTCGTGCAAACAGTATCGCGCATCCGGAGACCACTGGTCAGGACCCCCCGCTCTTTCCGGATTCCGCGGGCGTACCAGCGCGCCAGGCGGGCATGATTGACAAGGTGAAGCTCCGGCTCGCCCTGCGCCGTCCGAACCAGGGCCGTACAAACCAACAGGCTAACGACGAACGGCCTGTGGTTCCTCCCCCGGTGCCCGTTGCCGCGCTCACCATCGACGCGCTCGGCCGGAAGTGTCCCATCCCGATCATCATGCTCGCCGAGCAGATCCGGGACGTGCCGGTAGGCAGCGTGGTCGCGGTGCTCGCCGACGACCCGGCCGCGTACACCGACATCCCGTCCTGGTGCACGATGAAGTCGCACGAGTTCGCCGGCTACAGCGAGCTGGACAGCGGCTGGGCCCTGTTCATCCGCCGCGGTTACTGAACCGCGGGTCGGTCTTCCACCACAGGCCGTCGGTTTTGTCTCCGGGTTCGGTCTCGGGTTGGGTCCCGGATTCGGCGGCGTCCAGTCGGGCGTCGATCTCCGCCGCCTCGGACGCGTCCTCCCGCATGTACTGGATGAACTGAGCGGCGAGGAACGGCAGGCCGACCAGGTCGCCGATGATCCAGAGCACTCCCCCGCCGATGACCTGGTCGGTCCGCAACGTCGGCCCCCACGGCCTGGCCACCGCGTGGTACCAGGTCGCGCCGATCAGGCCGTTGCCGGCGATTATCGCCAGGCCGAGCACCGCGTCTCCGATCACCTCGGCGCCGGTGATCCACATGGATACCGCGTAGGAATATGCCTTCGGCACCGGATCGACCCGCAGCAACGTCCAGAAGAACACGAAGCCGGGCGTCATCAGTGCCAGATAGGTCAGTTCGCGGACCGCGGTGCTGTGGAACGCCGCCGTGTACCAGGGCGAGAAGTACATCACGAACGGCACGATGACCAGCGCGAACGTGGTGATGGCCGGAAACGTTAGTATTCTGGCGGCCCGGGAGCGGATGGCGGCTTCGATTTTCTGGCCCGGGCCGGGGAACGCGGCGATAACCAGGGTGATCGGCCGCCCCAGGGCCAGGAACAGCGGGACGAACAGCAGCAGCAGGACGGTCTGCGCGGCGCGGGCATAGAACAGGACGCTCTGGTAGACCCCCGTCCAGGACATCGTGGCGAGGACCAGCGGCCCCAGGCCGAGCCCCAGGAACCAGATCGGCCGCGCCATCGGCCAGCGATTCTTCTTGCTGTTATCAGCATCCCTCTTGCTGTTATCAGATGGGCTCTTGCTGTTATTGGTCTTGCTGTTATCATTCTTGCTGTTATCACCACCGCCTTGATCGCTGACACTCCCGCGCCGTACCCGGCGCATCGCGGCCAGGTATCCGCCGCCGAGGGCCAGCACCAGGGCCAGCACCCACGGATCAAGGGTCCAGTGGGTGAACGCGTCGGCGAACGTCAGCGCCGGGGGGCCGTGGTAAGGCATGAAACCACGCTACCGCCGGCTCTCGCCCCTGACCGATCATGGTGGCCTGATCGCGGTCGGCCGAACGGCCCTGGATGAGGCCAATTCTTCGCAGCTATTTCGCAGTTACCAAGTTGATACTTGCGCGATGCCGATAGATCACGCAAAGGTACTGCTTGATGTCTGAATCGCTCAAACAGCACCAAGCATCGTCGGATGCGGCCAGACTGGTGGCTTCGCATCGACCTAAGTACCCCCCGAACAAGGGAGCCAGATAGTGCCACATCTCAATCGGCACCTGCGCGCTGCCATGCTGGCAGCGGCAGGATCCGTCCTCGTCGCTGGGGTGGTGACAGGCACCGCCACGGCCCAGCCAGGCTCGCGGGTACCAATCGCGGGCACCCACCCGGCGTGGGCCATCAAATCCGCGCACGTGTCCGCGCTGGCGACGGGAAACGTGACCGCGAACGTCTATCTCGCCGGACAGGATCAATCCGGGCTGGCCGCCTACGCGACCGCCGTGTCCACTCCTGGCAACGCGCTGTATGGCCATTACCTCAGTGCCGCGCAGGTCGCCGCGCGGTACGGGCCCACGCAGGCGCAGGTCAGCGCCGTGGAGAGCTGGCTGACCGGCTCCGGGCTGCGGGTCACCAAGGTGGCGGCCGGCATCGGCGGTTACGTCCAGGTACAAGGTTCCCTCCAGCAGGCTTCAGCGGCGTTCGGCGTGACGTTCGGCATGTTCCGCGGGCCGGACAAGCGATCCGACCGGGCGCCGCAGCAGGCCGCGAGCGTGCCCGCCGCCATCGCGAGCGACGTGTCGAGCGTGAGCGGCCTTGACACGGCCACCCACAACATGAAGCCCGCGGACACGCTTCCGCCTCCTGGGCCGAACTACTGGGTCGCTCCCCCGTGCTCGCAGTACTACGGCCAGATTCTGGCGCTCAAGGACCCGTCGGCCTACGGCAAGCGTCAGCCGTACAACAACTGCGGTTACACGCCCCGCCAGATTCGCGGCGCCTACCATGTCGGCCAGTCCGGCATGACCGGCAAGGGCCAGACCGTCGCGATCGTCGACGCGTATGCCTCCCCGACCATGCTGAGCGACGCCAACCAGTACGCCAAGGTCACCGGCGACCAGCCGTTCCGCACCGGCCAGTACACCCAGGATCTGGCCAGCACGTTCACTCTCACCGCCCCGAACGAGTGCGACGCGGCGGGGTGGTACGGCGAGGAGACGCTCGACGTCGAGTCGGTGCACGGCCAGGCGCCGGACGCCAACGTCACCTACGTCGGCGCGGCAAGCTGCACCGACAGCGACCTGCTCGCCGCGCTGGCGCTGATCGTGGACAACCACCTGGCCAGCATCGTGAGCAACTCGTGGGGTGAGCCGTTCGACACCGCCACGCTGACCAGCACCTTCGACCAGGTCTTCCAAGCCGGTGCGGCCGAAGGCATCGGGTTCTTCTTCTCCTCCGGCGACAACGGCTACGAGAGCCCGGATGAGGATCCTGGTTCGGACACCATCCAGACCACATTCCCCGACTCCAGCCCGTTCGTCACCTCGGTCGGCGGCACCAGCCTGGCCATCGGCCCGGCCGCCAACTACGAGTTCGAGACCTCGTGGGGCACGCTGATCGACAAGCTGTCGCCCAACGGTGCGTCGTGGTCGGAGACCCCGCCCGGCTCGTATCCGGCTGACTACGACGGCTCCGGTGGCGGCGGCGTGAGCACGTTCTACACCCAGCCGTCCTACCAGGCCGGCGTGGTGCCGAACAGCCTCGCCCTCTCGCTGCCCAACGGCGCCACCGCCACGCAGCCGATGCGTGTCGTGCCCGACGTCGCGGCGCTGGCCGACCCCAGCACCGGCTTCCTCATCGGCCAGACCGACCTGCAGCCGGACGGCACGACCCTCGCGTTCTCGCTCAGCAGGATCGGCGGGACCAGCCTGGCCTGCCCGACCTTCGCTGGCATTGAGGCAGACGCACAGCAGGCCGCCGGGCACACCCTCGGCTTCGCCAACCCGGCCATCTACCAGCGGTACGGCACGTCCGCCTACAACGACGTGACCGACCACCCGCGCGGCCCGGGCTTCCTCGCCGAGGTTCGCAACAACTACACCGATCCGTTCACCAAGACCGGCCCGATCGTCACGTTCCTGCGTACGCTCGGCATCAACGGTGAGGGCGCGGCCGCCCTGCCGGCCGTCAAGGGCTACGACGATGCCACCGGCGTCGGCTCGCCCGACTTCTACATCCAGTCCTTCCGGAGTCACTGACCGACCGTTAGGCGGGCCGGTCCAGCACCGTCCCAGTTAACAGCAGACCGGCCCCCGGGGTTACAGCCCCGGGGCCGGTTTTCGTTCCCAGCGCTATCCGCGCAAATCCCATAAGCGATACGCGGAACGGCCGACAACGGCACATACAGCCCGATCCGGCTCCGATGAGCCGTAAAGTTACCGGCATTGGACGCGGATGGGCGCAGAGCGCAGAGCGAGACGGAGCACGGACGCGGGCTTGCGGAATGCGGAACCCGAGGTGCGGAATGTGGGACGCGGGTGCGGAACGTGGACGCGGGTGCGGAGCGTCGGACGCAGAGTGCGAAACGTGGGACGCGGGTGCGGAACGTCGGACGCAGGGTGCGAAACGTGGGACGCGGGTGCGGAACGTCGGACGCAGGGTGCGGGCTTGGGCTTGGGCAAGAGCTGAACCGGTGGTTTATTCACCAAGCATCACGGGCCATTGCCAGCGGCCAGCCTGGCGCTGGCGTGGGGCCCAGGCGTCCAGTGGGACTGGCGGTTCACATGATGCATCCTGCCGCATTGCCGACACGGATCGATTGCGCAATTGACAAGCTCTAGCCTGCTCGAGTGCGCAATTGACACGCTGAGATCGAACGCTCATCCGAAATCATGTCGCTGACGCTTTCTGATAGGTCCCCGAACCGCACCATTCGTCACGAAGCGGACACGGAACCGTGGAGCTTTGGAGCCTCGCGGAGAGAAAGGCGCCGGTTTCCGGCGCCCAACCTTCCATCAGACCCCAATCCTCCACGGCATCCGCCTGCCAAATCATGAAATGTCGGATATGGGCAGGCCGGAGCGGACAGGGAGCCGCGGAAGCGGGGGGAACGGAGAGCCGGGGCGGACGGGGAAGCCGGGGCCGACGGGGAAGCGGGGCCGACGGGGAAGCGGGGCAGACGGAGAAGCGGGGCAGACGGAGAAGCGGGGCCGACGGGGAAGCGGGGCAGACGGGGAAGCGGGGCAGACGGGGAAGTCCGGGGCCGATGGGAAAGCCGAGGAAGTCTGGGGCGGACGGGGAAGCCGGAGCGGGGGGAACAGAGAGCCGGGGCCGAGGGGAAGCTGGGGCCGGTGGGGAAGCTGAGGAAGCCGGGGAAGGACGGGGAAGCCGGAGCGGACGGGAAGGCGGGGCCGTGGGGAAGCCGGGGAAGGACGGGGAGCCGGGAACGGTGGGGAGTTTGGGGTGTGGGCCGTTTCCACTGTGGGCGGGGGACTTGGTTCAGTGGAGGAAGCGGGTCGTTAATAGGTTGAAAGGTTTGAGGTTATATCGGCGGCAGCGGCGTCGCCGTAGGCAGCAGCGAAGCGGTCGCACAACGTTCCGGCCTTGAGCTGATACTCCTGAGTGCCTATGGTCTCGAGGACATGCACGGCCATCATGTTGCCGAGCTGGGCGGCGCGCTCAAACGGCAGGCCCCACGCCACCGCCGCGAGGAAACCGGAGCGGAACCCGTCACCGGCACCGGTGGGCTCGGCGAGGACGGCGTCGGGCACGGCGCCAACCTCGATAGGCGCCTCGCCGGCCCGTTCGACCCGGACCCCGGCTGAGCCGAGCGTGGTCACCCGAACATCGACGTGATCCAGCACGTCGGCAGGCGTCCAGCCGGACTTCTGCTCGAGTAGCGCGGCTTCGTATTCGTTGGTGAACAGGTATGCGCTGCCGTCCACCAGCTCACGTACCTGGGGACCGTCGAACCGGGCGAGTTGCCAAGCCGGGTCGGCGGCGAATGGGATACCGAGCGCCCGGCACTGCGCCGTGAAGCTCAGCACCGCGTCGGGACTGGTGGGACCGATAAGGACGAGGTCGAACGGCCCGTGCGCGTCCGCCAGGGGGCCCAGCTCGATTCCGACGTCCTCGGTCATCGCGCCCGCGTAGAACGAGCCGATCTGGTCACCCGCCTGGTCGGTAGTCGCGGTGAACCGCGCCGTGTGGTGCACTTCGGATTCCCGCACCCCGCCGGTATCCACGCCATGCTCGTTCAGCCAGGCGCGGTATTCGGCGAAATCGGGGCCGACGCTGCCAATCAGGAGCGGGCGCAGGCCAAGGCAACCCAGGCCGAACGTGATGTTGGCCGCCGTCCCGCCGCGTCTTATCTCCAGATCCTCGACAAGAAACGACAAGGCAACCTTGTCCAGCTTGCTCGCGACCAGCTGCTCATGGAACCGGCCAGGGAATTTCATCAGGTGATCGGTAGCGATCGACCCGGTAACGGCGATACGCACCTCAGCAGCCTACTGGACTGCGCTAGATCAATCAGTGAAAAGAGTCGCCGCAGGCGCAGGAACCAGTCGCGTTCGGGTTGTCGATCGTGAAGCCCTGCTTCTCGATGGTGTCCACGAAATCGATGGTGGCACCCATCAGGTACGGTGCGCTCATCTTGTCAGTTACCACCTGAACGCCGCCGAATTCGCTGACAATGTCGCCGTCGATCTGGCGCTCGTCAAAGTACAGCTGATAGCGCAAGCCAGAACAGCCGCCCGGCTGTACCGCGATCCGCAGCCGCAAATCGTCGCGGCCCTCCTGGGCGAGCAGGGTGCTCACCTTGGTGGCGGCACCCTCGGTGAGGACGATGCCCTGCGCGGTCTCCTGCTGCTGAACAGTCACAGTGTCTGCTCCTTGGTCTCGGTCTGCTGCGCCGTCGTCTGCATCTAACAGTATGCGCTCGGCGGGCATTCCTACATCCCTGGTGCTCCCCACACCGGGAACCACCGGCTGAGATCCGATTCCCACTTCAGGTCATCCCCGATCACGCCCTTGACCTCAAGCTCCAGGGCGTTGTCCCGGCGCTCGCCGGGCAGCGGGGCGAACGGATAGAAGGTGCCCCGCTTGTACAGGTAGATCAGGGCCAGCCGACGTTCCTGGTCGTCCCGGAACGCGACCAGGGTGCACAGCAACTGCGGGCCGAACCCGTTGTCCACCAGCGAGGAGTTCACCGCGTGCAGGTCGGTGACCAGTGCCTCCAGCTCGTCGGACATGCGCGAGCTGACCAGCCAGGTGAACCCGTAGGAATCCTTGGACACCTCGACCGGCAGGCCACCCTCGGCGCTGGAGCTGGCGTTGAGGAGATCACGTACATCCTTCTCCACGTCGGAGAAGGAGCGGCCCTCGACCGCGCGGAAGCACACCGAGCCGGAACCGGTCGGCTTGAAATTGGTTCCGGCCTCGAGTGTGATAGCCGCCGAAGGCAGCGCGAACAGGTCATCGAGCTTCGGCTGCACCGGCTTGGTGCGGCCCAGCAGCGTGTCGAGAAAGCCCACGGCCGGTTTCCTTACCTCTTTCCCTACCTCGCCTGGCTCAGCTGGCGCTGGACCTTGTCCAGCTCGGCGAGCCGGCGCTCGAGGCTCGGGTGAGTGGAGAAGATCTTCGACAGGCTCGCCCCGGCGTTCAGGTTCATCGCGGGCGCGAAGAAGAACGCGTTCAGCCCTTCCGCCGCTCGCAGGTCCCGGGTCGGGATCCTGGACATGTCCCCGCTGACCTTGATCAGAGCGCTCTTGAGCGCGCTGGGCTGTCCGGTGAGCAGCGCGCCGCTGCGGTCGGCGGCCAGCTCGCGATACCGGGACAGCAACCTGATCAGCAGGAAGCTGACCGCGTAGACGACGATGCTCACCGCCATGATCGCGAACAGCATCAGCGCGGCATTCTGGTCGTTGTTGTTCCGGCGGCCGCCGCCAAACAGCTCGGAGTAGAACGCCATCCGCATCAGCAGGGCCGCGACGATGGCCAGGAACGACGCGATCGTCATCACCTGGACGTCCTTGTGCGCCACGTGCGACATCTCGTGGGCGAGGACGCCCTCAAGCTCTTCGTGGTTCAGCCTGCGCATCAGGCCGGTGGTCGCGCAGATCACGGCATGGTCGGCGTTCCGGCCCGTGGCGAACGCGTTCGGCATGTCCGTGTCGGCGATCGCCACCCTGGGTTTCGGCATGTCGGCCAGCGCGCAGATCCGGTCCACGATGGCGTGCAGGTCGCGGGCCATCGGACCGTCGTTCGGGCTGACCTCCCGGGCGCCGGCGGTCGCCAGCGCGATCTTGTCCGAGAAGAACAGCGACCCGATCATGAAGCCACCGCCGAGGACGATCGCGAACAGCGCGATGACAGCCGTAGACCCATGGGTCGCCGCGCCGATGCCGATGATCGCGGCGATGAAAGCGACAAAAACCAGCCCGAGCAGGAAGATCGTCGCGGTCATCCGCGTCGTCAGCCCCCGGTCAGGCGCATACCTTGTACGCGCCATGGCGCCACCTCCGTCCGGCCCCGCCTGGTTCTGGGGGCCTTAATACCAGCGTATCTGGCTGCAATGTATCCGATGGACGCTGTAAGTAAGCTGAAAGCTCGCTGCAGACCTTGTTAGCTTCGTTAGCTTCCTGAACGTGGATTCTTCCTCGGCCCCCGGGTCAGCCGGGGCTCGTCAGCCTTGTCAGCCTCGTCAGCCTCGTCAGCCTGGGATGAGGCCGTCGTCGCTGAGCAGGTCGTCGCTGAGCAGTTTGCGTACCTCGGCCATGCTCGAACCCTCGGCCGGGAGGATCAGCTCCGACGGCTCGAGGACGTCCGGAGGAACCGCCCCGCCCTTGGCGCGGACCTCGGCCAGCAGCCCGTGCAGCGCCGCGGAGAACGCGGGCTCATCGCCACGCTCCACGGCGGCCTCGAGTTCGGCATCCAAACGGTTGAGGTCGCCGGCAGCTTCGTCGTCGACCCTGAACTGACCCTCGCCGAGAATGCGCACGATCATGCTCACGCACCGTCCTCTGGCAGGCCAGCCGACTGGGTCGGAGCCTGGGCCTGGTTCTGCGTCTGGCCGCTCTGGGCGTTCGGCGCCTGGCTAGCGGCCTGGCTGCCGTTCCGGGCGCCGTTCTGGCCGCCTTCGAGCTGCTTCGGCGCGGTGTTCTCGATCTCGCCGCGGAGCCGGCTCAGCTCCTGCTCGACGTCGCTGGTAGCGCTCATCTGGTCGAGCTCGGCCTGGATGTCGTCGCGGCGGCCGCCGATGGCGTCGTCCAGGGCGCCCGATGCCAGAAGTTCGTCGATCGCGCCGGCCCGGGCCTGCATCTGCGCGGTCTTGTCCTCGGCCCGCTGGATGGCCATGCCGACGTCGCCCATCTCCTCGGAGATGCCGGAGAAGGCCTCGTTGATCCGGGTCTGCGCCTCGGCCGCGGTGTAGGTGGCCTTGATGGTTTCCTTCCTGGTCCGGAAGGCGTCCACCTTGGCCTGGAGCCGCTGCGACGCGACCGTCAGCTTCTCTTCCTCGCCCTGCAGCTGGGCATACTGCGCCTGCAGGTCGGTGAGCTGAGACTGCGCCGACGACCGGCGCCCGAGGGCTTCGCGGGCCAGGTCCTCGCGGCCCATCGACAGCGCCTTGCGCGCCTGGTCCTCGAGCTTGTTCGACGACTGCTGCAGCTGATTCATCTGCAGCTCGACGCGCTTACGCGAGGTGGCGACGTCGGCGACTCCCCGTCGGACCTTGGTCAGCATCTCGAGCTGTCGCTGATATGAATAGTCCAGGGTCTCGCGCGGATCTTCCATCCGGTCCAGGGCCTTGTTCGCCTTGGCCTTGAAGACCAGCGAGACTCGCTTCATCACGCCCATACGTGCGGCCGTCCCCTTCTGGCAAGTACGACTAGTCGCAATCCACCCTACGCGGTCCCCAGCACGCCGGCTACCACGTCCCAATGCGCCCCGCAAGTCTCGGTATACCCGCCTGAGCAAGTGACGATCACCTGCACCCCCGCCGATATGCTTAGGGCCGTGTTCCGACGCCGAAGCGCCGGGGCGCCGGACGGCACGGCCCAGGAATCCCCGGGCGCGCAGAGCCCGGACAGCCCGGCATCAGATAAGAGAGATCGGCCCGCGGCCGAGTCCGCCAAGGGCCGTCCCACGCCCAAGCGGAGCGAGGCCGAACGCGGGCGCTACCAGCCGATCGGCAGCTCCCGGCGACCAGCCGGACCGCGCACGGCCGCCGACAAGGCCCGTGATCGCACCGACCGGTCCCGCAAGTACGACGCGATGAAGCGCGGCGAGGATTGGGCGCTCAATCCCCGGGACAAGGGCCCGGCCAGGAAGCTGACCCGCGACTACGTGGATTCCCGCCGCCGGATCAGCGAGTACTACATGTACATCCTGGTGATCCTGGTGGCCGCGCTGTTCGCTGGTAAGGCACTGCAGAGCTATCTGTCCCCCCTCATCCTCGTGCTGATCTTGATCATGGCGGTCGAGGGATCGTTCGTCCGGCGCGGGTTGCGTAAGCTCATGGCCGAGCGGCTGCCGGGAGAGTCCACGCGGGGCCTGACCTCATACGCGGTCATGCGGATGATCCAGCTCCGCAGGTTCCGGATGCCATCCCCACAAGTGAAGCCGGGAGACAAGATCTGATGGAGTACCGCCACCTTGGCCGCAGCGGGCTGAAGATCAGCGAGATCGCGTACGGCAACTGGATCACACACGGCTCCCAGGTAGCCGAGGAAGCCGCCGTGGCGTGCGTCCGGGCCGCCCTGGACGAGGGCATCACGATGTTCGACACGGCCGACGTCTACGCTGGCGGCCGGGCCGAGGAGGTGCTCGGCCGGGCGCTGGCGGGGGTGCGGCGCGAGTCGGTGGAGATCACCACCAAGGTCTACTGGCCGATGGGCAGCGGACAGAACGACCGGGGGCTGTCCCGCAAGCACATCACCGAGTCGCTGCACGCCTCGCTGCGCCGGCTGGGCACGGACTACGTCGACCTGTACCAAGCGCACCGGTTTGACCATGAGACGCCGGTCGAGGAGACCATGCGTGCCTTCGACGACCTGGTCCGGGCGGGCAAGGTCCTTTACGTGGGCGTCTCGGAGTGGCGGGCGGAGGAGATCGCCGCCGCGCTGGCGGCCGCGGCTGATCTCGGGCTGGACCGCATCGTGTCCAACCAGCCGCAGTACAACATGCTGTGGCGGGTGATCGAGGCCGAGGTGATTCCGCTATGTGAACGCGAAGGCCTCGGCCAGGTCGTGTTCTCACCGATCGCTCAGGGCGTGCTGACCGGCAAGTACGCGCCGGGGGCGGAGCCGCCGCCCGAGTCGCGGGCTACCGATCCAGGCGGCTCCGGCTTCATCCAGCGGTGGCTACGCGACCCGGTGCTCGAAGCGGTGCAGCGACTGCGGCCGCTGGCGGACGAGGCCGGGCTGTCGCTGGCTCAGCTCGCGGTGGCCTGGACGCTGCAGAACCCGAACGTGTCCGCGGCCATCATCGGGGCCACCCAGCCGGAGCAGGTCGCCGAGAACTGCAAGGCTTCGGGCATCCGGCTGGAGCCTGACCTGATGCGCCGGATCGACGAGGTGCTCGGCGACGTGACGGAGCGAGACCCGGCGCGGACCAGCAGCCCGCAGGTTCGACCGTAGTTTTAACGGCCGTGGGAGCCCATACGGCGGGTGCCCGCGGCGAGCGTTAGCGAGCTTCGCGGTCGCCTGGCCGGAAAGGGCCTGAAAGGCCTTTCCGGCCAGGCGAAACTAACGGCGCGGGAAGCGTCGCGGGCGGGGTCCGGGGGGTTGGTGTTCATCCCCCGGGAAACGCTGTCAGTTCTCCGGGTGCAGGCTCATGGGGCCGTATGCCACCCGGCTGTCGTCGAGCAGCGTGACCTGGTCCACTCCGTTGGCCAGCAGCGCCCGCCAGTTCTCGCCCAGCCAGCTCTCCGCGTCACCCTGGCTCGCGAAGATGGCCTCCTGAAGATCGTCGGCCGGTATCGAGGTGCCATCTGACTTCTCGTAGCGCCAGGTCCAGGGCATAGTCGAGGATAACCTTCCGTCGGCTTGGGTCGAGCGGCTTGGGTCGTGGCTTTGCTCGTGGCTTTGGTCGAGCGTTGCCTGCGGTAAGCGACAGTAGCGGAGCTTGCGGAGCGCTGGGAGCCGGATGGGCACGCCGCCGTCGACTTACGCGGAATTTTAATGCTGCGCGGAAGATAGACGGTCGTATTTGACCTGTTTGTTTCCGTCTAGCACGGATATTCCGCGTTAATCGAACTTACTTCCGGCGATATGGAGGGAATGTGGCTTTCGCGGGCGAGGTGGGGGGCAGCACACCGGGGCGGAGGCGCGCGGGGTTAGGCGCAGAACCGGGCATATGTTGAAATGTCGGGCGGGGGGCGCGGCGCGCGGCAGGCGCGGGGGTGCGCGGGGAGCTCGGGCGCGGGGCGCGCTCGGGCGCGGGGGTAGGGCATGGTAGGGGGGCGATCAGGTGAGTCGCAGGTCAGGTCAGGCGCAGAAGAGGATGGCCCAGACGGCCTTGCCGCGACCGACCACCGGGCTCCAGCCCCAGACGTCGCTCAGCGCGTCTACCATCTGCAGACCACGGCCCGCTTCATCGGTGCGGCTTGGCTTCCGCAGCACGGGAGCGTGGTCGCTGGGATCCAGCACCGCGCACATCACCTCGCCGGTCCGGCGCAGCAACCGCAGGCCCAGCTGCTGGCCATACTGCTGTCCCGCCTGTGCGCCACGGGCGGCGTGCGACACCGCGTTGGCCACGAACTCACCGACGATCGCCTCGGCGTCATCGGCCAGTGAACCGAGTCCCCAGTCACGGAGAGTGTCCCGGGTGAACCGCCGCGCGGCCCGTGCCGACTGCGCGTTGGTGCCAAGCGGCCAGGCGGCCACCGCCGGAGAATCCCACCAGTCGGACGGCATCCGCACCACCCTCGGCCGACCCGGCGCGCATTGCAGCCGGGCAGTCAGATCGAGCGGCTCGCGCGCCGAAGGGTCCACCTTCGTGCGAGTCGGCAATCCAAGCTGGTTCAGGCTCATCGCTACCCCGGGGAGCGGTGTGCGCAGACCCGAATGATCGGCGCAAAAGCAATTTTGCCCGACACTGCATATCGTTTGCAAGGCCAAATGCACGTTCATTTGATACGTGCAGCCACCCAGTCTTATGCCCAATTGCGCTTTGTAACGAAATTTTCGGACATCGGGAACACCGCGGGCTAGGTACATAGTCTGTGGTACATCCATGTTGACGCCGCGTGCCGCGACGTAGCTGACGCACCGGCGCCGCTGACGCGGCGACGCCCCCCGGCGCCAGCCGCGCCGGAGGCCGATAGTGTCGTCGGATCATCGACCCCATGTAAGTTTCAAGGGAGCCGCCAATGCTCGTCGTCGGCGTGGACTCTTCGACGCAGTCCACCAAAGTGCTGCTGTGCCGGACCGAGGACGGCACCATAGCCGGGCAGGCGGCGGCGCCGCATCCGCCCGGCACCGAGGTCGACCCGGAACACTGGTGGCGAGCGCTCGGCCAGGCCGGTCGTGACCTCCTCGACCAGGCCGACGCGATCGGGATCGCCGCGCAGCAGCATGGCATGGTCGTGCTCGACGAAGCCGGACGCGTCATCAGGCCCGCGCTGCTGTGGAACGACCTGCGTTCGGCGCGGCAGGGAGTGGAACTCACCGAAGAGTTCGGCGGCCCGGCCGAGATGGCACGGCGGACCGGCAGCGTGCCCACCGCCTCGTTCACCATCACCAAGCTGCGCTGGCTGGCCGAGCACGAACCAGAAGCCGCCAAGCGCACGCACCGTGTCATGCTCCCCCATGACTGGCTGACCTGGCGGATGCTGGAAAACGTCGCGGCGGAGCCGACGACGGACCGCGGGGACGCCTCGGGCACCGGCTACTTCT
This sequence comes from Streptosporangiaceae bacterium, assembly GCA_019245115.1. GTDB lineage: Bacteria > Actinomycetota > Actinomycetes > Streptosporangiales > Streptosporangiaceae > JAFARZ01. Next base: position 39,414 of record JAFARZ010000361.1, read on the forward strand.
CTCCCGCCGACGGAACATGGCTGCCGGACATGGCCGAGGCCGCACTGGGCCGGCCGGTGGGCCTGCCGCGGGTCGCCGCGCCCGCTGAGATCGTCGGCCATACGCAACGCGGCGCGGCGCTGTCGGCCGGCACCGGCGACAACATGGGCGCCGCGCTCGGTCTCGGCCTGGCTGAGGGCGAGGTCGTCGTGTCGATCGGCACCTCCGGAACCGCCTACGCGGTCACACCCGCGCCCGCCGCCGACGCGACCGGAGCCGTGGCCGGCTTCGCGGATGCGACCGGGCGGTTCCTGCCGCTGGTCGCCACCGTGAACGCGGCCCGGGTGCTGACCGTCACGGCCGGCCTGCTCGGCATCGACGTAGCCAGCCTGGACCGCCTCGCGCTCACCGGGCAGCCGGGCGCCGGCGGGATGACCCTGCTTCCCTACCTGGACGGGGAGCGCAGTCCGAACCGGCCGGATGCGACCGGAGTGCTGCGTGGCCTGACCAGCGCCAACGCGACCCGGGAGAACCTGGCCCGCGCCGCGGTGGAGGCGGTGCTCCTGTCGCTGGCGGACGGGATCGGCTATCTGGCCGCCTGCGGGGTCACCGCGGAGCGCGTGATCCTCATCGGCGGTGCGGCCCAGTCCCCCGCGGTCCGTGCGATCGCCCCGGCGGTGTTCGGCGTGCCGGTCACGGTGCCTGAGCCGGGAGAGTACGTGGCGCTCGGCGCCGCCCGCCAGGCGGCGTGGGCGCTGTCCGGCGCGACGGAGCCGCCGGACTGGCCGCGGGCCGGAACACAAGACTTCACCGCCGAGCCCGACACGGCCCTGCGGCGCCGGTACGGGGTGCTGCGCGACGCCACCGCTGGCTGGCGTGAAAAGCTGGACTAGACCAAAGGAGGCCTCGGTGAGCGAAGAGTACGTGCCCAGCCCGGAAGACCGATTCTCGTTCGGCATTTGGACTGTCGGCTGGCAAGGGGTCGATGTGTTCGGTACGGCGGTCCGGCCGCCCATGCCCGCCGAGCGCGCCGTGTACAAGCTCGCGGAGCTGGGCGCGTACGGCGTGAACTTCCACGACAACGACGTGTTCGACTTCGACGCCACCGAGGCCGAGCGGGATGAGCGGATCGCCGCGTTCCGTAAGGCGCTGAGCGAGACCGGCCTCGTGGTCACCACGGCCACCACGAACCTGTTCGGCCACCCGATGTTCAAAGACGGCGCGTTCACCGCCAACGAGCGCGACGTGCGGCGGTTCGCGCTGGCCAAGGTGATGCGCAACCTGGACCTGGCCGCCGAGCTGGGCGCGCGCACCTACGTCTTCTGGGGCGGCCGGGAGGGCGCCGAATCCGGTGCGGCCAAGGACATCCGTACCGCGCTGGACCGGTACGCCGAGGGACTGAACCTACTGTGCGAATACGTCCGCGAACAGGGGTACAACGACCTGCGGTTCGCGATCGAGCCGAAGCCGAACGAGCCGCGGGGCGACATCTTGCTGCCGACGGTGGGCCACGCCCTGGCGTTCATCGGGTCCCTGGCCCATCCGGACATGGTGGGCGTGAACCCCGAGGTGGGGCACGAGGAGATGGCCGGGGTCAACTACGCGCACGGAATCGCCCAGGCGCTGTGGCACGGCAAGCTGTTCCACATCGACCTCAACGGGCAGAACGGACCGCGTTACGACCAGGACCTGCGGTTCGGCGCCGGGAACGCGCGGGGTGCGTTCTGGGTGGTCGACGTCCTGGAATCGGGCGGGTACGACGGGCCGGTGCACTTCGACTACAAGCCGCCGCGTACCGAGGACGACGACGGTGTGTGGGCGTCGGCGGCCGCGTGCATGCGGAATTACCTGATCCTGCGGGCCAAGGTGCGGAGGTTCCGGGCCGACCCGGAGGTGCAGGAAGCGCTGCGGTCGTCGCGGATCGCGGAGCTTTCGTCGCCGACGCTGGCCGAGGGCGAAACGTGGCGGGATGTACAGGCCGCCGCGTCGGCAGTGGACGTGGCCGCGCTGGCCCGGCGCGGAATGGCCTACGAGCGCCTGGACCAGCTGGCCTTGGAGCACTTCTACGGCGTCCGCTGACGGACCGCGGATCGGATGGTTGTGGCAGCGACCCGGTTATAACCGGGTCGCTGCCACATTCATCCGTGAGAGCTAGTGAGGGCTAGTGAGGGCTAGTGGGGCTAGTGAGCGCTAGCGAGGGCTAGCGGGGCTAGCGACTGACGGGTTGTGGTACAACGTGCGGGACCGCCTCGGTCGAGGGCGCGGGCACGGGCGCGCTAGCGCGGCGGCGCTTGCCGACGGCCAGGGCTATGACCGAGCCGATCAGGGACAGCAGGGCCGCCACGGCGAGTGCTGGGCGGTAGCCAGCGGTCACGGACGCGGCCGAGCCGAGGTGGCCGTGCGCGCTGAACACCGCGGTGGCGATCGCGATGCCGAATGCGCCGCCGAAGCGCTGGAGGGTGTTGACCACGCCGGACGCGCGGCCGATGTCAGCTGACTCCACCGTGCCGAGAGCCGCGGCGGTCACGGTCGGGATGGCCATCGAGATGCCGACGCCGGCGATGATCAGCGGCAGGACGAAGCGCCCGTAGCCACCGAAACCGAAACCGAAACCGAAACCGGAACCGGAGCCGGCGATCTCAGCTACCCAGCCCAGGCCGGCCGCCTGGAGCAGCAGCCCGGTGACCAGCAGCGGGCGAGTGCCGATCCGGTCGGCCAGCGTTCCGGCGAGCGGGGCGACGATCATCGGGGTGGCGGTCCACGGCAGCAGCCGCAGCCCGGTCGCCATCGGGCCGTAGCCGATGCCGAGCTGGAAGTACTGGACGGTGAGGAACGCCGCGGCCATGATCGCCGCGTTCATCATGAAGGCCGCGCCGTTGGCGGCCGCGAACGGCACCGAGCGGAACAGCCGCGGCGGTAGCATGGGCGCGGCGGCCCGCCGCTCCCTGACAACGAACGCGGCCAGAAGAACTACCCCGGCGACCAGCAAGGTGAGCGTCCTGGCGGCCGTCCAGCCGGAGTCACCGGCCTGGATGAGCCCCCAGGTCAGCGTCACCGCGGCCCCCGTCACCAGCGGGACGCCCGGCAGGTCCAGGCGGGCCGCCGGACCGCGGTATTCCGGCAGCTTGGCGATCGACAGCACGGCGGCCACCAGTCCGACCGGGACGTTGATCCAGAAGATCCAGTGCCAGTCGAGGCCCTGGACCACTCCCCCGCCCACCAGCGGGCCGCCGGCCACCGCCAGACCGGCGATCGCGCCGATGATGCCCATCACCGATCCGCGCTTGGCGGGCGGGAACGCGCTGGTCGCGATCGTCATGCTCAGCGGGGTGACCGCGGCCGCGCCCAGCCCCTGGACGGCGCGGGCGGCGATCAGCGCGGCCGCCGTGGGCGCCAGCGCGCACGCCGCCGACGCGACCGTGAACAGCAGCAGCCCGGCCACGTACATCAAGCGGCGGCCAAGCCGGTCGCCAAGCGCGGCGGCGGTCACGATCCCCGCCGCGAACGTCAGGCCGTATGAGTTCACCGACCATTCCAGGGTGCCAACGCTGCCGCCGAGGCTGCGATGGATGGCCGGCAGCGCGGTGACCACAACCAGTGCGTCCAGCGCGACCATGAAGAAGGCGACCGCGGTCAGCACCAGCACCAATGCCGGGGACCGTTCCTTGGCGTGTTCCATGTCTGTTGCTCCAAGCGTCGATTGAAGCCTCGATTGAGCTGTCAGCGATGCAGATGCCGCGCGGCCGGGAAACTTGGCGCTATCCGGAAAAGAAGTGGCCGCCGAGCAGAGCCGGTTAGGATGACGCCGTGACCGCGGACCTGATCAGCCGATCTCAGGCCGGAGACGACCAGGCGTTCGCCGAGCTTGTCGACCCCTACCGGCGCGAGCTGCTGGTGCACTGCTACCGGATGCTGGGCTCGCTGCACGACGCGGAGGACGCGCTCCAGGAGACGATGCTGGCGGCGTGGCGGGGGCTCGGCGGGTTCGAGGAGCGCGCCTCGATCCGCACCTGGCTGTACCGGGTCGCGACCAACTGCTGCCTGCTCGCGCTGCGGACGGCCAGGCGCCGGCCGCGGACGGACTGGCCGCCGCCGGGGCTCGAAGTCCCCGAGCCGACCCGGCTCGGGGAGGTGGTGTGGCTGGAGCCGATCCCGGATGACTTCCTGACCGGCCTGCCCGACCCGGAGCCCGGTCCCGAATCCCGGTACGAGGCGCGGGAAACCATCTCACTGGCGTTCATCACCGCGCTGCAGTTGCTGCCCGCCCGGCAGCGGGCCGTGCTGGTCCTGCGTGACGTGCTGAGCTTTCGGGCCAGCGAGGTGGCCACGCTGCTTGACTCGACCGAGGAGTCCGTGACCAGCGCGCTCAAGCGCGCCCGCGCGACGCTCCAGCGGCAGGTCCGCCCGGCCGGATCCACCTGGCTGCCGCCGGCCACGCCGGGATCGGCGGCCGAGCGAGAACTCCTCGACCGCCTCACCGTCGCGTTCGAGAGCGACGACGTGAACAGCCTGATCGCGATGCTCACCGAGGACGTCCTGGTGAACATGCCGCCGGTGCCGATGGAGTTCGTGGGCCTGGAACTGGCCGCCCGGTTCCTGAAGATGGTGCCGTTCAGGCCGGGCCATCCCAAGCGCGTCACGCTGACCCGCGCCAACGGCCAGCCCGCGTTCGTCGTGTACGGCGCCGAGGCCGACGGCGTCTGGCGCTCGGTCGGCCTGCTGGTCTTCAGGCTGTCCGGCGACCGGGTCAGCGCGATCACGCGCTTTGAGGCGAGCGTGCTCGAAGCCTTCGGCGCGCCGCGGGAGCTGGCCTAAGTCAGCCACCATCCGTTTTCGCGGACTCCGCTACCTCCCGCATGAACCGGCGCTGGGACCGGATCTGGAAGAACATGATCAGCACCGCGAGCCCGATCGAGGCCCACAGCCCGTAGTGCGAGATGGCCTGGGCCACCACCACCGCGTGGTGGCCGAGCGAGTATCCCAGCCCGACGAGCATCCCGGCCCACAACAGCGCGCCGATGGTGTCCAGGATGAGGAACGTGACCAGCCCCATCCCCTCCCAGCCGGCCACGACGTAGATGATCGCGGTGGGGATGGGAACGAAATAGCTGACCACCACCGCCGGCCAGGTGACCTTCCGGCCGGACCGCCGCACCCGCTCCATGTACCTGACGCTGCGCTTGCTCCGGCCAGACAGCAGGACGATGATCCTCTCGCCCCACAGCCGGCCCGCCCACCAGAACAGCCAGTCGAACTTCACCAGCCCGGGAATCGCGGCGAGCACGGCCACGGCCACCGTTCCGTGCCCGACCCGGGCGAACGCCGCCGCGGAGATGATGGACTCGGTGCCGCCGGCCAGCAGTTCGGATATCACCGGATGCCTGCCGACGAGCGAAGTGCGGAGCGGCAGCGTCGCCCAGATGAAGATGCCGTAGAGCATGATGCCCGCCCAGCAAGCGATGTCCGCCTTTCGCGGGCGACCGCTCCAGGGCAGACGCGGATCGTTCCACGGATCCACCGCCTTGGGCGCGGCGGCCTCAGCGGCGGCCTCAGCGGCGGCCTCGGGTGCGGCCTCGGGGGTGCCCTCGCCTTCGGCGGGCTGGGCGGGGTCCGTCTCCGGGACGCTCAAGAGGAATTCTCCCTGTGGTATGGGCACGACACGGGCTACGCACAGCGTAGCCGAGCGGGGGGTGAGCGTGCCCTGAGGTGGTACCACCGCCGTTCAGTGCAAATTTCATCCTTATTCGCGAACGCTCGTGCCCCGGTTATCAGGGGTTATGTAAGTGCCACGGACAGCGACGTTGCCCGGCCGGACTGCCGGATTACAGGATGACACTCACCCGCAGGAAAGGTTCCCTATGTCTGTTCACAGAGCTGTGCACAAACGCATGCTGTCAATCATCGTCGCGACGCTGACCGTCCTTGGCGGAACAGCAGCTTTCGCCGCCCTCGGGCCGTCGGCACTGGCCGCGACCACGCTGTGCAATTCCACGACCGCTCCGGCGGGCGGCGGAACGTACACCGTACAGAACAACGAGTGGGGCTCCAGCGCCCCCGAGTGCATCACCACCGACGGCGGCACGGACTTCACGGTGGCGAACTCCTCCATCGCCAACAGCACCAGCGGGGCTCCCGGCGGCTACCCGTCGATCTACCAGGGCTGCCACTGGGGCAACTGCAGCTCCGGCGGCCTGACCAGCACCCCGATCCAGGTGTCGAACCTCACCCCCGGCAAGGTCACCACGAGCTGGAGCACCACCCAGCCGGGCGGGAGCAACGACTACGACGTGGCCTACGACATCTGGTTCAACCACACGTCCACCACCAAGGGACAGCCCAACGCCGAGGAGCTGATGATCTGGCTCAACCACAACGGCCCGGTCCAGCCGTTCGGCTCCGAGATCGCCACCAACGTGAGCATCGGCGGGCACACCTACAACGTCTGGGAAGGCAATCAGGGCTGGAACACCGTGTCGTACACGATGACGAGCGGCACCACCTCGGTCAGCAACCTTGACGTCGGGCTGCTGGCCCAGGACTCGGTCAGCCGCGGCTTCATGACGGGCTCTGACTGGCTCATCGACGTCGAGGCGGGCTTCGAGCTGTGGCAGGGCGGCGCCGGCCTGGCGACCAACTCGTTCTCGGTCAACGTGAACGGCAACGGCGGCGGCGGTGGCAACACCGTGACCGTCACCAGCCCCGGCAACCAGACCGGCACCGTCGGAACGGCGGCCAGCGTCCAGGTCCAGGCGTCCGACTCCGGGTCCGGTCAGACCCTCAGTTATGGCGCCTCGGGCCTGCCGCCGGGCTTGTCGATCAACTCCGCGACCGGCCTGATCTCCGGCACGCCCACCACGGCGGGGTCATACAACGTGACCGTCACCGCGCGGGACGGTACCGGAGCGTCCGGGTCGGCCGCCTTCACCTGGACGATCGGCTCAGGCGGGGGCGGCGGGGGCGGTGCCTGCACCGCCACGTACTCGGTGGTCAACGCCTGGTCCGGCGGGTTCCAGGCCCAGATCACCGTCACTGCCGGATCTTCGGCGCTGAGCAACTGGACGGTCGGCTGGACGTTCCCGGGCAGTCAGCAGATCAGCCAGATGTGGAGCGCCGCGTTTACCCAGTCCGGTGCGAGCGTGACCGCGAAGAACATGTCATATAACGGCACGCTCGGCGCGGGAGCGTCGACAACGTTCGGCTTCACCGCCACCGGCAGCAACTCCGCGCCAGCCAGTCTCACCTGCACGTAAAAATCAAGCCCTTTACCACGAACGGCTGTGGTGCTTCCTCCGCGACCCGCTTGGGCTGCGGAGGAGGCCCCGCGGCCAGCGCTTACCCGCCGATGCGCGATGATGAACCATCGTGACGGATGATCCATTTGCCATCGCCGAGGCCAGCGCCGCGCGGCTCGCTGAGCTGACCGGCTATCAGACCCACGAAGTCGCGGTTGTGCTCGGCTCGGGCTGGACCCCGGCCGCCGATCTGGTGGGTGCCGCGGACAGCGAGGTCGCCCTCGCCGACCTGGGCGGGTTCCCTGAGCCGACGGTCGCCGGTCACACGCCGACCGTGCGCTCGGTGAGTGCCGGTGGCCAGCGCGTCCTGGTCTTCCTCGGGCGGGTACATCTGTACGAAGGGCTGCCTCCCGCCTCGGTCGTGCACGGCGTCCGGATGGCGATATCGGCTGGCTGCCGCGTGGTGGTGCTGACCAACGCGGCGGGCGGAATCCGGCCCGGGCTGAGCGTCGGAGAACCGGTGCTGATCCGGGATCACCTCAACCTGACCGGCGCGTCGCCGCTGGCCGGCCCGCCGCCGTCTCGCGGCAAGCGGTTCGTCGACCTGACCGGCCTGTACAGCCCGCGGCTGCGTGGCCTGGCTCGAGCGGTCGACGCGGACCTCACCGAAGGCGTTTACGCCATGCTGCCCGGCCCGCACTACGAGACCCCGGCGGAGATCGCCATGCTGGGCAGGCTCGGCGCGGACCTGGTCGGCATGTCGACCGCTCTGGAGGCGATCGCCGCCCGCCACCTGGGCGCCGAAGTGCTCGGCATCTCCCTCGTCACGAACCTGGCCGCGGGGCTGGCCGGACACGGTCTCAGCCACGCCGAGGTGGTGGAGGCCGGAAAGGCCGCGGCGGTCCGGATGGGCAGCCTGCTCGCCGCGGTCCTGCCGCAGGTCTAACGCGTGCCGGGATCTACCGCGGACCGGCTCGCATTGAAGATCCGCGCGCAGGACAGCGCCGCCGCGGCCACCAGCAGCAGGTCGCGTGCGGTCAGGACCGCGGTGATGAGGTCGGAACCGTGGACGAGCTGCTTCCAGGCGATCGGGAAGACGACCTGAGTCAGCCCGGCCACGATCAGCAAGATGATCGCCACCGGGCGCTGGGTGGTCCGTGGCGCGGCCAGGCACACGGCGGCCAGGCCCGCTACCCACAGCAGGTATTGCGGGCTGAGGACCGAGCTGGTGACCAGGAACAACAGCGTCGCGGCCAGCGGTGCGTCGACGGCGAATTCGGGGCGCCAGTGAGCGCGGCCGACGCGGATGAGGACGCGCCAGGCCAGGAACAGTGCGACGGCCAGCGCCATGGCCGCTACCGAAATGTCCTGCGCGAATCCGACGTCAGGCCCGCTGAGCTGCTGGGAGCCGAAATGGAACGCCACGTTCCCATGCCATCCCGCTTGCCGCCAGATCATGAACGGCACGGCTACCACCGACTCGATCTCGACGCCGCGCGCGTCCTGATGACCGAAGAAGCTCGGCAGGCCCCCCATAAGCGTGGCGAACACCACGCCGGCCGCCAGCGCGGCGGGTATGACGGTCCGGCGCCATTGACCGGGCGGGGTTCCGGCCGCCACCGCGAGCGGCCAGATCTTGATCGCCGTGCCGGCCCCGATGAGGCTGCCGCGCACGGCGGGACGGACAGCGAGGCCGAGCGCGGCGACGGACAGCGCGACCGGCACGAGATCGAACCTGGTCAGCGCCACCGGACCGATCAGCGGCACGCCGCACACCCAGTACCATGCTCCGCCCAGGGTTCGGCCACGCCGGGCCAGCGTGAGCGTAATGCCCAGGTCAGTGGCGAGGATGAGGAGGGCGAAGTCACGTAGGTAGCTGCCGGGCAGGATGCCGGGCAGCCAGAAGACGACGGCGGCGCCGGGCGGGTACTGCCACATCGAATCGGCGGCGGGGAACGCGCCGTGTGCGAAGCAGCAGTCGTACCACCGATGGTAGATGGCGACGTCGCCACGGTATCCGAGCAGGCCAGGAGTGGTGGCGAGCACGAACATGGTCGTCCGTGTCGCCAGCCAGACCGCCCGCAATGCGACAGTATCCCGCCGTGTCATGAAATCCTCGCCCCCGAGGCCTATAAGGGATACGCCTCACGGACCGGAATGGTTGCGTGTCGCGCGGGGAATTTTCCGGGCTGTGGCAGCCTGGGAGAATGACTGCTTCAGCCTCCGCGCCGGAGACCGCGCGCAAGATGGCCGCAGCCGCGTCCCGGCTGCTCGCGGCCCTGACCGAGGCCCAGCGGAAGGAGATAAGCTGCGCCTTCGCCGACGAGGCCAGGCGCAGGGACTGGTCCTTCCTGCCGGTGGAGGAACGCGATGGGCTGTTGCTCGGCTGCCTCGACAACGAGCAGCGCAAGCTCGCGCACGAACTGATCGTGGCGGGCACCAGCACGCCCGGCTACACGAAGGTCGTCTCGGTGATGGCCATGGAGCATGTGTTGCGAGCGCTGACCCTCGCGGCGCAATCGCCCGCGGCGCGCCTGTTCGATCCCGGCCGGTACAGCCTGAAGATGTTCGGCGCACCCGGGGACGACGGGGTGTGGGGATGGCAGGTGACCGGGCACCACGTGTCGCTCAACTTCACCGTGGCGGGCGGCCGGTATGTCTCCCCCACTCCGTCGTTGCTCGGCTCACAGCCGGCCTCGTCCGGAACGCTGGCGCCGCTCGCCGATGACGAAGAACTCGGCTTCCGGTTCCTGAACTCGCTCGATGCGGCGCAGTTGTCTACCGCCGTGATCTATCACCGCTCGCCGCCCGACCTGGCCACCCGGATCGTGCCCAGGATCGGTGCGGTCGAGCGGCCGGATCCGGTGTTCGCGCCGGAACCCGAGTATGTGCTGAGCGACGAGGAGCGGGACATCCTGAGCTATGTGCGCAGCAGCCCGAAGGGTCTGCCGGGACACGCGCTCGGCCCGCGGCAGCTCGACGCGCTGTTCGGGATCGTCGAGGCGTTCGCGGGGCGGCTGGCATCGGACGTGGCCGAGGCCCAGCTGCGGAAGATCGATGAGGCCGGGCGGGAGAACCTGGTGTTCGCGTGGGCGGGCGGCACCTCACCCGGCTCGCGGCATTACTTCCGGATCCAGGGGCCGGTGCTGCTCATCGAGCACGACAACACCCAGGACAACGGCGCGCATATCCACTCGGTATGGCGGAATCCGGTGGATGACTTCGGCGACGATGTGCTGGCTGAGCATTACCGGCAGCACCATCAGCCTCAAAAGTTGTAAGGCGTTATCGACGCTGAGAGCCCCCCGGATCGGTGGATTGCGCCGGACGTATCCCCTGTCGTTGAATATGTACCAGCAAAGGCGGAAGCGGGCCCGCTACGCGGGTGGGGGTGGAAATGCCGGATGCGAAGCTACGGACGTCGGCTGCCACGACGGCCAGCGTCGATATGAGCCGCTGGTCATCGACCGACATGGTGGCCGGGGGGGCGACGCTCGTGCTGTTCGTCTCGCTGTTCCTGCCGTGGTTCGAATATGGGGGGCAGACCACCAATGGGTTGTGGCACGGCTTCGAGTACATCACGCTCATCGTCTCGCTGGTGCTCGTTGTGTACTTGGTCATGCGGGCTTGCGTGCCGACGCTCGCGCTCAACCCGGCAGTGCCGCACGATGTCCTGCTGGCGGCCGGGACCGGCATCAATTTCGCCCTGGTGCTCGTTGGTTTCCTGACCCGTCCCAGCGCCTTCGTCCTGGTGATCACCATCGTCGCGAATTGGGATTTCGGGGCGTTCCTCGCCTTGCTGGCCGCCTCGGTCGCCGCCGCCGCGGTGTTCGGCCCGCGCCTCCGCGATTTCGTCAGCCAAGGCATGTAAACCCCTGAGTACCGCCCCGCCACACTCGTGCTCAACGACCGCACCAACACCATCCGCCACGCCGCGTTCCCAGTCCGCCGCGGCGCATTCCGCCCACCGCGTCAACACCATCCGCCGTGGCGCATTCCCGCCCACCGCCGCGCCCACACCATCCGCCGCGGCGCATTCCCGCCCACCGCCGCGCCCACACCGGCGGCCGCATACGCGACATTTCACCATTCGTCCCATTTGGCGCAGCATCCACGTGGAACATAAGAGCCCTCTGGAAGAAAAGGCGCCGTTTTCCGGCGCCCAAATTTCCACGAGGCTCTTTTCTTCCAGGCGAGCCGAGGTGCAAATCGGGTGGTTTCCTGAAATATCCGGCGCACATACCGGCTTACGGGGTGGGTTAGGGAGGCTCCTGTGGGCTGTGGGACGTTAGGGGTTGCTGTGGGACATTAGGGGGCTGCTGTGGGACGTTAGGGGGCTGCGGGGTGCCAGACGGTTTTGGTTTCCAGGTAGGCGAGGAGGCGGTCCAGGTTTGGCGTCGCGAGCCAGTCGGTGTCGGGCGGGCGGATCACGCGCTTGAGGTTGCCGGCCGCGGTGACGGCCAGATCGTCGGCCTGGGCGGGGTCGGAGACGGAGACGCCGGACAGGTCGATGGCGTTTACGTCCATATGGGAGGCGAGCCACGGCGCGATCTCCGTTACGCGACCGGTCAGCACGTTGACCACGCCGCCGGGGACGTCGGAAGTCGCGAGAACCTCGGACAGCGTCACGGCCGACAGCGGGAACCGCTCGCTGGCCACCGCGACAACGGTGTTTCCGGTCACGATGGCGGGCGCCACCACCGACACGAAGCCAAGCAGGCTGGTCTCCGGCGGTGCCAGGACCGCGACCACCCCGGTCGGCTCCGGGAGCGAGAAGTTGAAGTACGGCCCGGCGACCGGATTCGAAGACCCGGCGACCTGCGCGACCTTGTCGGACCACCCGGCGTACCACACCCAGCGGTCGATGGCGGCGTCCACCGCGGCCTCGGCCTTCGCCGCGGACAGCCCCTCGGCCGCGCGGACCTCGGCGGCGAACTGGGTCCGCCGGCCCTCCATCAGCTCGGCGACCCGGTACAGGACCTGCCCGCGGTTGTAGGCGGTCGCGCCGGACCAGCCCGCGAATGCCTTCCGCGCGGCGGATACCGCGTCCCGCGCGTCCTTCCGGGACGCCATGGCCGCGTTCGCCAGGAACCCGCCCTTGTGGTCGGTCACCACGTAGGACCGTCCGCTTTCCGACCTGGGAAACGCGCCGCCGATGTACAGCTTGTAGGTCTTGCGGACGGCGAGCCGGGCCCCGCCGGCTGGTCCATCAGACATCGAGATACGCCTCCAGCCCGTGCCGACCGCCCTCGCGGCCGTAGCCAGACTCCTTGTATCCGCCGAATGGCGACGCCGGATCGAACCGGTTGAACGTGTTGGCCCACACCACCCCGGCCCGCAGCCGGGACGCCATCCACAAGATCAGCGACCCCTTCTCGGTCCATACCCCGGCGGACAGCCCGTAGGGCGTGTTGTTGGCCTTCTCCACCGCCTCGGCCGGCGTGCGGAACGTCAGCACCGACAGCACGGGGCCGAAGATCTCCTCCCGGGCGATCCGGTGGGCCTGCGACACCCCGGTGAAGACCGTCGGCGGGAACCAGAAGCCCTTGGCCGGCAGCTCGCAGGGCGGGGACCAGCGCTCCGCTCCCTCGGCCTCGCCGACGTCGGACAGCTCACGGATCCTGGCCAGCTGGGCGGCCGAGTTGATGGCGCCGACGTCGGTGTTCTTGTCCAGCGGGTCACCCAGCCGCAGGGTGGTCAGCCGTCGCCGCAACGACGTCATGACCTCGTCGTATACGCTCTCCTGCACCAGCAGGCGTGAGCCCGCGCAGCACACGTGTCCCTGGTTGAAGAAGATGCCGTTGACGATCCCCTCGACCGCCTGGTCGATGGGGGCGTCCTCGAACACGACGTTCGCGGCCTTGCCGCCCAGTTCCAGGGTGTGCCTGCGATGCAGGCGCGCGCAGGACCGCGCGATTTCCTTGCCGACCTCGGTGGAACCGGTGAACGCCACCTTGTCGATGCCGGGGTGGGTGACCAGCGCCTGGCCGGTCTCGCCCGCTCCGGTCACGATGTTGACCACGCCCGGCGGCAGGTCGGCCTGCTGGCAGATCTCCGCGAACGTCAGCGCGGTCAGCGGCGTGGTCTCGGCGGGCTTCAGGACCACCGTGTTGCCGCAGGCCAGCGCGGGAGCGATCTTCCACGCCAGCATCAGCAACGGGAAGTTCCACGGGATCACCTGTCCGGCGATGCCGAGCGGTTTCGGCGCGGGCCCGAAGCCCGCGTACTGGAGCTTGTCGGCCCAGCCCGCGTAGTAGAAGAAGTGCGCCGCCACCAGCGGGATGTCGACATCCCGGGACTCCCGGATGGGCTTGCCGTTGTCGAGCGACTCCAGCACCGCCAGTTCACGTGCTCGTTCCTGGATGAGCCGGGCGATGCGGAACAGGTACTTCGATCGCTGCGCGGGCGGCAGGCCCGCCCAGGTCTGCTCGTACGCCTTACGCGCGGCGGCGACCGCACGGTCGACGTCGGCCGGGCCCGCCTCGGTCACCTCGGCCAGGACCTCCTCGGTAGCCGGGGAGATCGTCTTGAACATGCTCCCATCGACCGTGTCGGTGAACTTGCCGTCGATGAACAGCCCGTAGGACTCCTTGATGCCGGCTATCGACCGGGATTCCGGCGCGGGGGCGTATTCGAACTTGGGCATGGCAGGTCCGTCCAGTCAGTCGAGCGTGAAGTAGTCGGGTCCGGAGTAGCGGCCGGCCGCCATCTTCGCGCGCTGCATGAGCAGGTCGTTCAGAAGGCTGGAGGCGCCGAGCCGGAACCAGGCCGGATCGAGCCAGTCCTCCCCCGCCGTCTCGTTGACCAGGACCAGGTAGCGGATGGCGTCCTTGCTGGTGCGAATGCCGCCGGCCGGCTTGACGCCCACCTGGCGGCCATGCGCGTCGCGGAAGTCGCGCACCGCCTCCAGCATGATCATCGTCACCGGGAGGGTCGCGGCGGGCTGCACTTTGCCGGTCGACGTCTTGATGAAGTCAGCACCGGCCAGCATGGCCAGCCACGAGGCGCGCCGCACGTTGTCGTAGGTGAGCAGCTCGCCGGTTTCCAGGATCACCTTCAGGTGCGCCGCGCCGCACGCTTCCTTGACCGCGACGATCTCGGAATGCACGAGGTCGTAGTTTCCGGCCAGGAAGGCGCCGCGGTCGATGACCATGTCCACCTCGTCGGCACCGGACGCGATCGCGTACTTCACGTCGGCGAGCTTGACGTCCAGGCTGGTCCGGCCGCTGGGGAACGCGGTGGCGACGCTGGCCACGTGGATGCCGGTGCCCTCCAGCTCCCCGGCCGCGATGTGAGCCAGGTCAGGGTAGACGCACACGGCCGCGACCGTCGGAGTGGGGGGATCGGCCGGGTCGGGATGCTTGGCCTTCGCGCACAGGGCGCGGACCTTCCCCGGGGTGTCCTGGCCCTCCAGCGTGGTCAGGTCGATCATCGAGATAGCGGTGTCGATCGCCCATTGCTTGGCCGTGGTCTTGATCGACCGGCTGGCCAGCATGGCGGCCCGTGCCTCGGCACCGACCCGGTCCACACCGGGCAACCCGTGCAGGAACCCGCGCAGGTCAGTACTGGTGGAAATCACGCCTCCATTCTCCCTCCGCGCCAAGGCCTCGCTGCGCTCGGCCGGCTTGGAGCCACGACGGGAATTACCGCCCCTCCGGGACGGCAACCGCCGCGGCGCTCGCTCCCGCTCGCTCATTGTCCCCGCGGCTAAGCTTCCGGGGGTGGCAGACCGAGATGTGCCGGCCCTGACCATCACCGCCGTCGATGCACCGGATCTCGGGCTGATCCGGGCCGTGGCCGCCGGGCAGCCGGTCGGGGTCGCGCCAGGCGTGCTCGACGTCGTGCGGCAGCGCTGTGCCGAGGCCAGGCGGGCGCTGCTCGACGGGCACCTGGTCTATGGCGCGAACACCGGTATGGGCGCGCTGTCCAAGGTCCGGCTCACCGAGCAGCAGCAGAGCTCCCATCAGCGCAACCTGATGCTGGCCCGGGCGACCGGTGGCCCGCCGTGGCTGGATGAGCCGGAGGTCCGGGCCATCTTCACCGTCCGGCTGCTGACGTTCCTGTCCGGCGACGCCGCCGTCTCGGCCGCGCTGTGCCAGCGGCTCGCTGACTTCCTCGACAATGGCATCGTGCCGGCGGTCCCGCGTACCGGCATGGGCGCCGCGGGCGAGATCATGCAGCTCGCGCACGCATTCGGGCCGCTGACCGGGATCGGGCAAGTGCTCAGCCCGGATGGAACCACCGAACCGGCGCGCCAGGCGCTACGCCGCCACGGACTCGACGAGTACATCCTCGGTCCGAAAGAGGGCATCGCCCTGCTCCAGGGCGTGCCCGGCTCGACCGGCCTGTGCGTGCTCCGCCTGGGCGAGGCCGCCGCGCTCATCTCGCTCATGGAAGAAGCCGCGGCGCTGTCCATCGTGGCGGTCGGCGCGTCACGCGATCCGTACACCGCCGCTTGCGGACGAGGCGACGAAATACTGGCCGGTGTGCTTGCCCGGATTCGCGCCGCCGCCGGCGCGGAGCCGTTGCCCCGGTCGCTACAGGCGCCGGTGTCGTTCCGGGTGGCCGGGCCGGTGCTCACCCAGGCGCTCCGGGCCAGCGCGTTGCTCGAGGCGGCCGTGCGCCGCGCCCTCATCGGCGTCACCGACTCCCCCGCCTGGCTGGACGGAAGGTTCACCGGTACCGCGGGGTTCCACGGAATCGACCTGGCCGCACACTGCGACCAGCTCACGGCCGCGGTGTGCCACGCCGCGGAGGTGGCATCGGCCCGCATCCACCGGCTGATGGATCCCGCGGTCACCGGGCTGCCCGCGCAACTCGCCCGCGAGCCCGGCCCGGACGCCGGCCTGGGACCGATCCACAAGCGGGCTGCCGGAGAGGTGCACGCGATGAGGCGGCTGGCCACCGCCACCTCGGTCGGGCTGATGGAGACATCCGGCGGCCAGGAGGATGTGCAGTCGTTCGGGTGGGAAGCCGCCGACAAGCTCTCCAGCGCGCTGCGTCACGCCCGGGCCGTCACGGCGTGTGAGCTGCTGGCCGGCTACCAGGCGATTGCGCTGTCCGGACGCCCGGTGCCCGAAGGATGCCGGGCGCTGCTGGACCGGCTGACCGAGATCATCGGCCCGATCGAAGGCGACCGCCCGTTCGGCGAGGATATCGAGCGACTCATCCGGACCGACTGGTACCAGAATGTCACTGAGACTTCGTCTCGGCGTCACGGCGCATTGCGGTGATCCAGTAAATAAATATCGCACCTTGTGACCATGAGGGTCGCGATCATTACCGAATCGTTTCCGCCCGATGTGAACGGCGTCGCGCACACCGTCCTGCGGGTCGCCGAACAACTCACCCGCCTTGGCCATCATCCCCTGGTCATCGCCCCGCGCCCGCCCCGAGGTAGCAGGAAGGTCCCGCAGTTCCCCTACCCGGTGGTCCGCATTCCGGCGATACCGCTGCCCGGCTATCCGAGCTTCCGGCTCGGCCTGCCCAGCCGCCGGGTCCGCACCGCCCTGGCCGCCCACGCCACCGAGGTCGTTCATCTGGCCAGTCCGGTGTGCCTGGGCGCGTTCGGCGCTCATGCCGCCGACCGGCTGGGGCTCCCCGCGGTCGCGGTCTACCAGACCGACCTGCCCGCCTACGCCCGGGCCTATCGCCTCGGCCGCGCCACGGAGGCGTTCGCGTGGCGCTGGCTGCGCGGAATTCACAACCGGGCCGGGCGCACGCTGGCACCGTCCACGGTCACCGCGACCGGGCTGCTCAAGCACGGCATGAAGGACGTCTGGCTGTGGGGCCGCGGCGTCGACACCGCCCGGTTCGACCCCGCTAAACGCAGCGCCGAGGTACGGGCCGCGCTGGCATCCGGCGGCGAGCTCATCGTCGGCTACGTGGGCCGCCTGGCCACCGAGAAGCGGGTGGAACTGCTGGCCGGCGTCGCCGCCCTGGACGGCGTGCGGCTGGTGATCGTGGGCGCCGGGCCGGCCGAGCCGATGCTGCGCGAGGCCCTGCCCGGCGCGGAGTTTCTCGGCGAGCGCAGGGGCGACGAACTGGCCGTCTACTACGCCAGCCTGGATGTGTTCGTCCACACCGGACCGTATGAGACGTTCGGCCAGACGCTGCAGGAGGCGGCCGCGAGCGGGCTCCCGGTCATCGCCCCCGCCGCGGGCGGCCCGCTCGACCTGGTCGAGGACGGGGTGACCGGATACCTGGTCCCGCCCGGCGACGCCGACGCGTGCACGGCCGCGGTGACCCGGCTGGCCGCCGATCCCGAACTGCGGGCGGCATTCGGCACGGCCGGGCGCCGGAAGGTGCTCGGCCGGAGCTGGGCGGCGCTCACCGACGAACTGATCGTTCACTATTCGGCTGTCCTCGGCACCGCGCGAGCGAGCCAGCAGGCCGCGGCGAAGGGCAAGCACGATCGGGCCAAGGCGGCCATATGAGGATCGTCCGGCTGGCGAACTTCGTCGGGCCCAGGTCAGGCGGGCTGCGCACCGCGTTGCGCGAGCTGGGCGCCGGCTATCTGGCCGCCGGGCACGAGCCGGTGCTTGTCGTCCCCGGCGACCGGGACCGGGACGAGCAGACCAGCCAGGGCCGGGTGATCATGCTGCGCGGGCCGCGGGTGCCGCTCGCCGGCGGGTACCGCGTGCTATTGAACGAACGATCGGTGGCTCAACTCCTGAGCGAATTGCAGCCAGACGCGCTGGAAGTCTCGGACCGGACTACCCTCCGGTGGACCGGCGACTGGGCACGCCGGCACGGCGTGCCGGCCGTCATGGTGTCGCACGAAAGCCTGGCCGCGCTGATCGCCATGGCCCTCCCGATCCCGGGCCTCGCTCGAGCACTCGCAGGCGCGCTCAACCGGCGCACGGCCGGCGCCTACGACCAGGTGGTGTGCACCACCGGCTGGGCGGCCGCCGAGTTCGAACGCATCGGCGCGCGGAACATCAGGCGCGCGCCGCTGGGCGTGGATCTGGACACGTTCCGGCCGCGTGCGCTCCCCGCCGCGCGGGCAAGCGCGAGTCCCCTGCTGGTGCACTGCGGGCGGCTGTCCGCGGAGAAGAAGCCGCAACGGTCGCTGACCACGCTGGCGACGCTCCGGGCGCAGGGCGTGCCGGCCCGGCTGATCGTCGCTGGCGACGGGCCGCTGCGCGGGCGGCTGGAGCGACGGGCGGCGCGCCACGGGCTGCCGGTGACGTTCACCGGCTTCCTGGCCGGCCGTGACGACGTCGCCGAACTGCTGGCCAGCGCCGACGTCGTGATCGCTCCCGGGCCCGCGGAAACCTTCGGGCTGGCCGCGCTGGAGGCGCTGGCGTGCGGGACCCCGGTGGTGGTCAGCGCGCAGTCGGCGCTCCCCGAGGTGATCGGCGACGCGGGAGCGAGTGTCGCGGGCGAGGACCTCGCGACGGGAGTCCGCGAACTGCTGCGGCGGCCGGAAGCGGCACGCCGGGCCGCCGCGCGCGCACGCGCCGAGATGTTCGGCTGGGACGCGGCGGTGCAGGCCTTCCTGGCAGTGCACACGACGAAGGGACGCAGGAATGACGACGTATGTCGCGCTCGGTGACTCTATCTCGGTTGGTATGGGCGATCCGGCGCCCGAGGGAGGCTGGCGCGGCTGGCCCGCGTTGCTGGCCACCGGCCTCATCGAGCCGGAACTGCACAACCTCGCCGTGCTCGGCGGCCAGTCAGCCGATGTGGAAATCTTCCAGCTTCCCACGGCGCTGGACCTGAAGCCGCACATCGCGAGCGTGGTGTGCGGGCTCAACGACACGTTGCGCGGCGGGTTCGACCCGGAACGTACCGGCGCGGCGGTGGAGCGGGTCGTCCGTGCCCTGCGCGCCCAGGGCACCGAAGTCCTGACCATGCGGATGCCGGACCCCGGAGCGATGTTCGGGCTGCCGCAGGCGCTGGCCCGGCCGCTGGCGCGGCGGATGCGGGCCGTCAACGCGGTCGTCGACGACATCGCCAGGCGGCACGGAACCCTGCACTTCGACGCGGCCGGGGATCCGGGCACGTACGAACGGCGCAACTGGAGCGTGGACCGGCTGCACCCCAACGAGCGGGGACACCGCCTGATCGCGCGACGTTTCCACGCCCTGCTGGAGGCGACCGGGTTCCCGGTCGGCGCGGCGCCGGATCCCGAGCCGACCAGCCCGCCGCCGACCCGCCTGGCCGAGATCGGCTGGATGGCGACCAAAGGCACCGCGTGGGTTCTGCGCAGGTCAACCGACCTTGTCCCGGCGCTCGTGGCGCTGGCCATCCGGGAACGGCTGGCCGCCGCGAAAGAAACCTGAACGCGTTCACAGGATCTGGAGGAAACCTACGGCATAACATCGGGTTCCCTTGCGTTCCCCCCAAGGCTGGCGGCCCATCATCAAGGTGTACCTGATTGATGAAGCCGTAACAGGCACTCTAGCCGTTGGGGGCATCACAAGCCATGAGCGAGAACTACGACCAGGAGAACTCGCCACACGGACCGGGGCAGGGTTACCTCTCTGGCCCCACGTTCGGTGGCCCGGGCTACGGCTACCCCGTACCGCCGCCTCCACCGCCGCGAAACCACCACCGGGCGCTGATCATCACCGGCGCGGTCGCGCTGGCCTTCGGCGTCGGTGCGGGCGCGCTGGTCAACGGGCTGGGCTCCAGCCCGACCGGAACAGCGACCGCGACGTCCAAGACCTCACTGAGCGCCGGCCAGATCGCGTCCCGCGTCGATCCCGGCCTGGT
Organism: Streptosporangiaceae bacterium; assembly: GCA_019245115.1. GTDB lineage: Bacteria > Actinomycetota > Actinomycetes > Streptosporangiales > Streptosporangiaceae > JAFARZ01. The sequence continues at coordinate 59,345 of JAFARZ010000361.1, forward strand.
CGACGTCGTCTCCACCGACGGCCTGGCCCAGGCTGAATCGGCCGGCACCGGCATCGTGCTCAGCTCGACCGGCGAGATCCTCACCAACAACCACGTGATCAGCGGGGCCACTTCCATCAAGGTCATTGACATCGGCAACGGCCGCACCTACACGGCCAAGGTGGTCGGCTACGACGCCAGCGCCGATGTCGCGGTGATCCAGGCGCAGGGCGCTTCCGGCCTGACCACGGCCAGCCTCGGCAACTCGTCCACGGTCGGAGTCGGCAGCTCGGTGGTCGCTCTCGGCAACGCCCAGGGCAAGGGCGGCACCCCGTCGATGGCCACCGGGACGGTGACGGGCCTCAACCAGTCGATCACCGCCTCCGACGATCTGTCCGGCACTCAGGAGCAGCTCACCGGCCTGATCGAGACCAACGCGGACATCCAGCCCGGTGACTCGGGCGGCCCCCTGGTCAACCCGTACGGCCAGGTGATCGGCATGGACACCGCCGCGTCGTCTTCGTACCAGTTCCAGGACCAGGGCAGCTCGGCCACCCAGGCGTACTCGATACCGATCAACACGGCGATATCCATCGCGAACCAGATCGAGGCCGGCTCCGGCTCCAGCACCGTTCACATCGGCGCCACCGCCTTCCTCGGCGTCGGCGTGGGGAGTTCGCAGAACGGTTTCGGCAACAGCGGTAACGGCGCCTACCTGCAAAACGTCGAGCAGGGCTCGCCCGCGGCGAACGCGGGCCTGACCGAGGGTGACACCCTCACCTCGGTCGGCGGGGTGTCCGTCTCCTCCTCTCCCGACATCCAGCACGTGCTGGTGAAGTACCACCCGGGCGACAAGATCCAGGTCTCCTGGCTCGACCAGTCCGGCCAGTCGCAAACCGCGACGGTGACCCTCGCCACGGGCCCTGCCGCTTAAAGACTCCCCCTCTCGCTCCCCCTGGCCTCGGTCCGGCCTCCCTGTCACAAGGGGGGCCGGGCCGGGGCCAGCTCCTTTGGGGTGGCACGGTTATCGGAGGAAGAACCACCGACGTTCCATAGAAAAATAGGAGAACCTGATGCGGGCGGCGCGGTTGTACGGGGTCGGCGACATCCGGGTGGCGGAGGAGCCGGCGGCGGACGCGGGTCCCGCGGTCAGCCCGCGGGACATCAGCCTGGTACGGGTTACCGCGGTTGGTATCTGCGGGTCAGATCTGCACTGGTGGGACGAAGGCGCTATCGGCGACGCCGGCCTGGATCACCCGCTCGTGCTGGGGCACGAGGCGGCGGGGGTGATCGCGGCCGGGCCGCGGGCCGGGCAGCGGGTCGCGATCGACCCGGCGATCCCGGACGAGACGTGCCGGGCGTGCCGGGACGGGTACCGGAACCTGTGCCCGAACGTGGTGTTCGCCGGGCACGGCCGGACGGACGGCGCCATGCGGGAGCTGATGGCCTGGCCGTCCGGCCGGCTGTATCCCCTGCCGGACAGCATGACGGACGCCGATGGAGCGATGCTCGAACCGCTCGGCGTGGCAATTCAGTGCGTGGACCTCGGACACCTGCCGTTCGGCGGGACCGCGGCGGTCGCCGGGTGCGGACCGATCGGGCTGCTGATCATCGGCTTGCTGAAGGTATCGGGAGCCAGCTCGGTGATCGCGTTCGAGCCGCTGGCGCATCGCCGGGAGGCGGCGGCGCGGATGGGCGCGGACGTGGTGTCCGCGCCGGTGGACAACGTCGGCGAGCTGACCGGTTACGGGGTTGATGTGGCGTTCGAGGCGGCCGGGACCGATGACGGAGTGCGCCTGGCCGTGGACGCGGCGCGGCCGGGCGGACGCGTGGTGCTGGCCGGGATACCGGGCGACGACACCACCACGTTCCGCGCTTCGATCGCGCGACGCAAGGGGCTGACGATAGCCATGGTGCGACGGATGAACGAGGTGTATCCGCGGGCGATCTCGCTGGCCGACCGGGGGGCGGTCGATCTCGCACCGCTGGTCACCAGGCGGGCGGCGCTGGACGAGATCGGTGATGCGTTCAAGGACGCGGCCCAGCGCACCGGGCTGAAGACAGTCGTCGAGCCGCAGCGCTGAATCACCCCGGATCGAGTTGAATACCACGGCCGTCGGTGGGCAGGAGCACGGGTTCGTGCTTACTCAACGGAAAGGAGATCCCACCATGGCCAATGAACTGAACGGCCTGCGCGTGGCCTTCCTTACCTCGAACGAAGGAGTGGAGCAGGCCGAGCTGACCGCGCCATGGCAGGCCGTCAAGGACGCGGGTGGCGTGCCGGAGCTGCTGGCACCTTCGACGGGTGAGGTTCAGGCGTTCAACCACCTGGACAAGGCCGGCAAGTTCCCGGTGCACCGGGCCATCCGTGACTCGGATCCGCTGGACTACAACGCGATCGTGGTACCGGGCGGCGTGGCCAACGCCGACGTGCTCCGGACCGTCAACGCGGCGGTCATGTTCGCGCAGCGGATCTTCGAATCCGGCAAGCCGGCCGCGGTGATCTGCCATGGCCCGTGGCTCCTGGTCGAGGGCGATCTGGTCCGGGCGCGGACCCTGACTTCGTGGCCCAGCCTGGCCACCGACATCCGCAACGCGGGAGGCAACTGGGTGGACGCCGAGGTCCAGCTGTGCACCAACGGGCCGAACTCGCTGGTGACCAGCCGCAAGCCCGACGACCTCCCGGCGTTCTGCTCGACGCTGGTCGATGTCTTCCAGCGGGAGTCGCAGCCGGCCTAGGCCTTGGCCTGGGGAGGGGCAGTTATCGCGGTTGATTCGGGCCTTGTGGTTACTTTGGTGTACCCCGCTGCACAAAAAGCACCACGAAGCCCGAATCAACCATGCGAGGACGCCGCGTCGATCGGATTCAGCCGTCGGATTTGCGCGTCGGGGAAGCTGGCGCGCGGGTGGCGGGAGACGTCGATGAGCGAGTGGCTATGACCGCCGAGGGGGCGCCGGAGGTCGCTGCCTCCGGTTCCGCGGGGTGGCGGTCCGGTTCCGAAGGCTCCTCGGGGTCGCTGCGCGGGGTGGCGGCGACGGCCTGCTCGTAGGCTTCGCGCAGCTTGGCGACCTCGGCTTCGGTGTCGTGGAACCAGTTGGTTGACCACAGGCGGTGGAAGCGCCAGCCCAGGCGCTCGAGGTGTTCCTTGCGCAGCCGGTCGCGGTCCCGCACCGAACCCGAATCCCGGTACGACGCGCCGTCCGCCTCGACGGCCAGGATCATCCGCGTCGGATCATCCGGGTGGGCGAACGCGAAGTCCACCCGGTAGCCGCCCACCCCGTACTGCGGCACGACCGTGACGCCGTACCCGGCCAGCCGGGCCTGGACCGACGCCGAGAACGGATCGACGGCGCCGGAGTCCGAACCTGACGCGGCCACCGGCACCCCGCCGGATCCCGCGTACTCCAGGTACTCGGCCAGCATCCGGGCTCCCGGCTTGGTCAGCCGGGCCGGGTCGACTTCATGCGCGGAGAACGAGCTGACCAGGGTCAGCCGATGCTTGGCCCGGGTCGCCGCGACGTTCAGCCGCCGCTCACCGCCGTCGCGCAGCAGCGGCCCCCACTGGTACCGCATCCGCCCGTCCTGATGCTTCCCGTATCCTATAGACAAGATGATCGCGTCCCGCTCGTCCCCCTGGACCCGTTCAAGATTTTTTACGAAGAACGGCTCCGGTGCGTCCTCCCCGAAGAATGCTTCGACCGACGGGGAGGCGGTTGCGAGGGCTGCTCGCAGCGCGGCGTCGATCCGCTCCGCGTGCTGCATGCCGAGGGCGATCACTCCCAGGGACTCCTCCGGCCGCCGCCGCGCGTGCTCAAGCACCAGCTCCACGACCTTGGATACCTCGTCTGTGACTGATTCCGCGGTTACGTGCGTCAGGCAGTCATCACGAAGCACCCCGGGGAACGTCGTCAGCGCGCCGCCGTAGATGCGGTCGTTGGAGAAGGCCACCAGGCGTTCGTCCCGTGACCGGTAATGCCAGTTCAGCGGCGCCGTCGGCAGCAGCGGCCGGAGCGCGTCGAGCACCGACTCGAACCCGGTCCCGAACGACACCAGGTCGTCGTCCTCGTCTTCCTCGTCCGGGGTGGTCGCCTGCCGGAAGAAGTTCGTCGGCGGGAGCTGGTGGTCGTCCCCCGCCACCACGACCTGGTGTGCCCTGATGATGGAACCGATCGCGTCGGCCGGCACGATCTGGCTCGCCTCGTCGAAGATCACCACGTCGAACAGCCGCGCGGCGGGCAGCACCTGGCTCACGATCAGCGGGGACATCGCCCAGCACGGCTTCAGCGCGAACAGCACGTCGCCGGCCTGGTCCAGCAGGCGACGCAGCGGCAGGTGGCCGCGCCGCAGCGCGGCCTGCTTGCGCAGCACCCGCGCCTGGAGCGGATGCCGGTCCTCCGCGTCGCGGGTCATCGACGCCCAGGCGTGCCGGACCCGGGACCGGTTCCAGGCCAGGTGCTCGAGGTCCCGCTCCCGGAAGTCAGACGCTATCTCGTCCAGCGACGCGCCAGGCTCGGCCGCGTACCGCGGGTCACGAACCCGGATCCGGTCCAGGATTGATGCGTACCAGGCGTGGTCGAACGAGGCCGCCGCGAGGTCGGCGGACGCCGAGGTCCGGGCCAGTTCGTCCAGCAGCGGGTGCAGCCCGAAGCCGTCGAACTTCTGCGCCAGCCCGTACAGCCGCGGCAGCTTCCACGGCGTGTCCTGGTCCCCCGCCAGCGCACCGATCGTCTCCTCCACGTCGTCGTCAGCCACGTCGTCCGGCAGGAACTCGCGCAGACTGTCGAGCTGCCGTCCGATGTCGTTGAACAGCTCGGTCAGCGCCGGGTAACCGGCGGGAAGGCGCGGCGTGTTTTCCCCTCCCAGCCGTCGCCATTCGCTGAGCTGGCTGGCGGCGGTGGCGATCGCGGCGTGCAGATGTTCCAGGGCGGGGGGACCCTCCCCCCGCGACCCCCCTGCCTTCGGCGACGGCTTCGCGGGGTCGAGCCACAACGTCCGTGCTTTGGCGCGCAGCCGGCGCCGTTCCAGCAGCCCGAAGCCGCCGCCATCGGGCTGGCAGGCCTTGGCCAGGTCAGCCGGCGACGATTCGTAGACATCGGGATCGAGATGCCGCGACATCAGGTCGACGGCCGCGAACAGCCGCATTACGAAGGCCTGCTCCGCGTAGGTGTTCTGCTTTGGCAGCCCGGCCTGCGCGCACGCCTTCCCCACCCGGTGCGCGAGCATCGGCAGGGTCTCCGAGGCGAGCTTGCCCGCCAGCGAGCACGCCCGCCGCGCGTCGCCGGCATCACGGATCAGGGCGCCGAACCATGGCGTGCTCGACGGCCGCAGGCTGAACCCGCCCAGGTGAGCGAACTCACGCAGGTCGTCGCGGATCAACTCGGCGGCATCGGTGTCGATCTTCTCCACGGCCGGCAGCCGGATCTGGGTACGCGCCTGCTCCGGTATGCCGAGCAGTGCGGACTGCACGGTGAACGCGGACAGCTTCCACGGCTCGTGCACGTCATGCAGGCCGTCGACGTGCCGCCGCAGCCGCTGGACCCGGTCGGCGAGCCTTTTCTGCCGGTGCCCGCCGCCGTCCGCCCCTGCCGTCTGCCGCGCGAGGTCGAGCGTCGCGCCGAGGTCGCGCGCGATCCGCAGCCGGTCCCTGGTGCCTTCGTGGATGTCCAGTACGATGTCGCCCAGCTGCGCGGCGGTCAGCCGGGACAGCACGGCGTCGATCGCCGCCCGCTTCTCGGCAACGAACAGCACCTTGCGCCCGCGCGCCACCAGTGCGGCGATGAGGTTCGCGATCGTCTGCGACTTCCCGGTCCCCGGCGGCCCGTGGATGACCAGCGACTGCCCGGCCAGCACCGCGTCGATGGCGCTGCGCTGGGAGGAGTCCGCGTCCAGGATTGAGTAGTCCTCGTCGGGCGTATCGGAGATCTTGATCGTTGGCCGGTCACCGGCCACTGTTTGCTGAGCCTCGGGATCGCCCGCAATTGCGGCCACGAGGTCGCTTTCCGCCAGCAGGTCTCGGGTCGCTTCGAGGTCGCGGACCATCGGGAGCTTGGCGTAGGTAAACGTGCCGATGACCTGACGGTCGAGCACCTCGAAACCCGGTATCTCGGCCGAAGCGGCGGCGGCGGTCAGTTGATCCACCGCCCGTTCGCGTTCGGCGGAGATCTTTTCCAGGTCAGCGCCGAAGACACTGGTCAGCTTGTGCAGCAGAACCGGGTTGACCTCTTGCTCGTCCTCCAGGACCAGGTCGAAGTCGTCGTAGCGGGCGCGGGTCGGCGTGATCGTCAGGCCGCGCAGCAGCACCGGCGCGGCCGGCTCGAGGAACAGCTCGTCCCACCGCGCCATGCCGGTGGCCAGGAAACCGGCCCGGATGCCGCGCTCCTCGAGTAGTTCGCGGGCCTTGCGGTGGATGGCCTGCATCCGCCGGATCGCGTCCGCGCGCACGTCCGCGTCCTTGAAGAGCCTGGTGAGCCGCGTACTGCCCGACTTGAGGAATTTGTCGAGTACTTCCGGATCGGCCTCGGCAAGGTCAAGCGTCCCCGCCCGCCGGTCCTTGTAGTACAGCAGCGTGTTGCGCCCGCCCAGGTCGGTCAGCGCCGCAATCCACTGCTGCTGCGCCGCCGCGACCAGTGCCATGCGCCGGCCATCAACTGTCTCCGTCATGCCCCGGCCTCCCATAGGCGAACGCGCGCCACGGGATTCAAACTTCCCTCAATGAGGGGACTTATCCCTATCCGGGCGCCACGGGATCGCTCCGTGACGCAATTGCGCCAGTCTCGTAGCTTGTCGTTGCGCCGGTCCATCCCGGTGCGGCCGGCGGCCGGCCTTTCCGCGCGCCCCCGCCCCCGCCCGCGTGCGATCCGCCTCCTCCAGCGCGATCGATGGCGCCAACGATGCCGGTGGACACCCGAAATGTCCCTCCGCAGCGGCATCATGCCGCTCTGCCGGTGTGACGCCACTGTGCTCGCGTGGTTGATCCGGGCTTCGCGGTTAATTTTGTGCACCCCGCTGCACAAAAACCACCGCAGAGCCAGAAACCACCACGGAAACTGCCCGGTATGCCCGTTCCCCGTGACTCGCTGACTGCAGCCACGGCACCAGGCCCCTGCGCCCGGAGCAAGCCCCGGCCCAGCGCGATCGATGGCGCCATCGTCATCCCTGGCACCGCGCCACCCCGCGAGCCAGGCCCGGCCGCCCTCGGCGTGGGCAAAGCAGGCGAACCTGTCTGCCGCAGCACTAGCTTCCGCCGCGCGGCTAGCTTCCGCCGCGCGGCTAGCTTCCGCCGCGACGATGATCCGCGAGATTGACAATATTTACCTATTTAGGCAACTATTGCCAGTATGAGGAAGGACCCGGCAGGGACCGTGCCGGAGAACGACCCAGCCGGGACCGTGCCGGAGAACGACCCGGCCGGGACCGTGCTGGAGGCGCTGGCGGATCCGGTGCGGCGACGCGTGGTGACGCTGCTTGGCAGCAAGCCGTTGCGGGCCGGTGAGCTGGCCGCGGCGGCGGGGGTCTCGGCACCGACCATGAGCAAGCACTTGCGGGCGCTGCTACGGGCCGGCGTGGTGGCCGACGAGCGCGGCGATTCGGACGCGCGAGTCCGGGTGTTCCGGCTGCGGCCTCAGTCGATCGCGGCGGTTCGGGCCTGGCTGGACCAGCTCCAGGCCCACTGGGACGAGCAGCTCGCGTCGTTCAAGCGTCATGTCGAGGAGGGGACGCCACAGTGAGCGGAGACCGATCGGTGTCGTCCGAGGTCGAGGTGGCGGTTGACCCGGATTCCGCGTTCCGCGCCTTCACCGAGGAGATGAACCTGTGGTGGGTGCGCGGCCCGATCAACTTCTTCGATTCGGCCCGGGCCGTCGCGGTGATCTGCGAGCCCGGGGTGGGCGGCCGCATCCTGGAGACCTACTCCTCGGACGCCCTGGAACTCGCGCGGATCACCGAATGGCAGCCCGGGCGCCGGCTGGCCTGGCACAGCTCGGTTGATGATGTGCGGACCGAGGTCCTGTTCGAGGGCACTCCCGGCGGCACCCGGGTCCGGGTCATCGCCACGATTCCGGCGGGCGGCGCCGACCGCGGCGGCACGGCGTGGACGCGAGTGGTACCACCGTGGTTCGGGGCATGGTGCGCGAGACGGGATACCGCGCCTGCCGAACCCCGTGAGCAGGCCAGGCTCGCCCTGGCCGTCTATTACGCCAAGCCGCTCGAGGCCGCTCGCTGGCTCGTCGACACGTTCGGGCTCACGCCGACCGGGCCGCTGCCGGAAACGTACGACGATTACACCTGGATCGAATTCCAGGTGGGGAACTGCTCGCTGATGGTGTTCGGGCTACCAGAAACGAAGACCAGGACAGCGCCGAAAGACTCGCATGTGCCGTGGCTGTTCGTGGACGACCTCGACACGCATTTCGAGCACGCGACGGCGCATGGCGCGGTCATCATCGACGGCATCAGCCAGCACGGCTACCGGGCCTACACCGCCCGCGATCCGGAAGGCTACCGCTGGACCATCGCCCAAGCCCGCCCCGGTATGCGCTGAACCCGGGACTATTTGAATACGATGCCGCTGACCTGGAGCGGGCCGGTCAGCATGTGGTCGGAGAGCATCAGGTCCGCCAGCCGCTGCAGCGAGGTCACATCGATCGTGGGCGGGTACGTGCCGAGAGTTACGTTCGCCGCCTGAGCCGCGGTGATCTTGATGTAGCTGGGCAGGATCGCCTTGACCGCCTGCGGATTCGCGTCGGCGTATGCCTGCGCCTGCGACAGCGCGCGCTCGAAGGCGCGGGCCGTGTTCGGATACTTCTGCACCCATGATGCCGTGGCGAAGTAGCCGGATACCGGGGCGCTGCCGATCGGCCCCTGGCATTCCGACATCACCGGGACGGCGCCGTTGGTGTGTTCGGCGGCGCTGACAAAGGGCTCGACCACGCTGATCGCGTCCACCCGATGGGCCGTGAGCGCGGCGGCCATCTGCGGGAACGGTATCGCGACGTAGGTCGGCCTGCCCGTCACGCCATCCGCCTTGAGGATGGCGTCGGTGGCCAGGGTCTGGATGTTATTGGTCAGGTTGACCGCCACCGTCTTGCCCGCCAGCCCGGCCGGGCTGGTGATGCCGGACCCGGGCAAGGCCAGGATCTGGAACTCTTTCTGCGCGCAATTCAGGGCTTCGCCGATCACGTCCACATTGAACGTCCCGCGCGAGTCGCCCTCGAAATACGACGTATAGTTGCCGCCGATGACGTCCACCACGCCGTGCAGCAGATCCGGCAGAGCCGATGTGGATTGCAGCACCGGCAGCGCCTTCACCGTCAGCCCCTGCTTGGTGAAGTAACCGTTCTTGATCGCGAGGTAGAACGGCGCGGAGTCGAGTACGGGCAGTATCCCCACGGCGATGCTGGTCTTCTCCAGCGCGCCGCTGCCCGGGGACGTTGAGCCCCCGGTCGCGGACGTGCTCTGGGCGGCGCCGGTGCCGCTGGTCGACGGTGAGCTCGAGCACGAGGCGGTGAGCATGGCCACGGCGAGGGCGATAGCGAGGGCAGCCGGGCGGGCAACGCGCGTTACGTTGATCACTGCGATCCTCCGGAGTCGCCGCGTCTTCGGTCCGCCCCAATGAGATCCTAATCACTTATGGCTCGCATAGCCACGTAAGAACGGACCGCGGACGGGGTGGCGGGTACTAACCTCGTGGCGTGCCTACCGACGAAGATCGCGCCCGGGCTCGCCAGCTGGCCGCCGAGGCGGTAGCCGAGGGCGACGCCACCGGATGGTTCGAGAAGCTGTACGGCGAGGCCGAGGCCGGCGTGTCCGTAGTGCCGTGGGCGGACGGCGAGGTGAACCCGCACCTGGTGAAATGGGCGGCGGAACGGTCCGGCACCGGAAGGAACGGCGGAGGGCTCAGCGCGGGGCGCCGCGCCCTGGTGGTGGGATGCGGCCTGGGGTACGACGCTGAGTTCCTGGCTGGGCTCGGCTTCGAGGTGACCGCGTTCGACGTGGCCCCGACCGCGATCGCCGCCGCCAAGCGCGCGTACCCGGACTCGCCGGTCAATTACGTGACCGCCGACCTGCTGGACCTGCCCGGTTCCTGGAGAGGCGCGTTCGACCTGGTCGTGGAGATCTACACCGTGCAGCCGTTGTACGGACCTGCCCGGTCCGCCGCGCTCGCCGCGCTGCACGTGCCGGTCGCGCCCGGCGGGACGCTGCTGGTCATCTCGCGTGCCACCAACGAGGACAATCCCGAGCGGGACCCGTCGATGATGCCGTGGCCGCTGACGCGGCGGGAGCTCGAGCTGGCCGGGGGCCCGCTGCGCCTGCACACGATCGAGCAGTTTCTCGACGACGAGGACCCGCCCAAGCTTCGCTGGCAGGCCGAATTTCACCGCCACTAACCCCGGAAACGCATCAAATACCAGAACGGCTGTGGTGCTTCCCCTCGAGTGCCATCGTGACCGAAGCGCTGCGCCAGTACCTCACACAAACGACACAGCGATCCGCGACCGAAAAGGAGATGTGACATGGCGACCGACGGTATTGAGGCCGTGTACCTCGAGACGCGCAACTGGGGGAAGGCGGCCAAGTTCTTCCAGGCGCTCGGCTTCGACCTGGAGTTCGCGACCGACCACAACTCGGGCCTGCTGCGCAACCGCCAGGGGCCGTATCTGTTCGTCGCCGAGGTGCCGGAAGGCCAGCCGACCGGGATGCAACTCGTCCTGAAGACCGCGGCCGGCGCGGACGCGTTCGAGCCGGACGCCGCGATCGACGTCGTCACACCGTTCGAGGAAACCCACTACGGGGCCAAGGAGATGACGATCCGCGACCCCGACGGACGGACCTGGATCCTCCAGGCCCAGCCCGGGTCCTGACGGAGCCAGGCGAACCGCGAGCCGCTCAGGTGCCACGGGCGTGTCTGGGCTCGTCGGGGGTTGTCGTCTAGGCAAGATGGGCGATCCCGGTGAAGCTGGACGCGGCAACTACCACTTGAGCGGAAGGACGCGATGGAGCCCGGATTCGAGCTCGGCGAGATCGACACGACCATTCCGCACCCGGCCCGCATCTACGACGCTCTACTCGGCGGCAAGGACAACTACGCGGCCGATCGCGACGCCGTCCGCCGGCTGCTCCGGGCGGCGCCGGAGGCGCGGGACTCCGCGCGAGCCAATCGCGCCTTCCTCCAGCGGGCGGTGCGGTATCTGGTCGGCGAGGCGGGTATCCGGCAGATCATCGACGTCGGCACCGGCATCCCCACCGCCGGGAATGTGCACGAGGTCGCCGGGCAGATCGCGCCGCAGACCCGGGTCGCGTACGTCGACAACGACTCCGTCGTACACGCGCACGCCAACGCGCTGCTGACCGGCACGGGCACCACCAGCATCGTGCTGGCCGACCTGCGCGATCCCGAAGCCATCCTGACCCATCCCAGGGTCACCGAGCTCATCGACTTCACCCAGCCGGTGGCCCTCCTGCTCGTCGCGATCTTGCACTTCATCACCGACGACGAAGACCCGGCCCGCATCGTCCGGACGTTCCGCGGCGCGCTGCCGCCCGGCAGCTACCTGGCCATTTCACATGCGACCGGCGACCTGCGCCCGCAAGCCGCACGGGAGGCGGCCGCCGTCTACGACGAGGCCACCTCCACCGTGACGCTGCGCAGCCACGCGGAGATCGCCGCGTTCTTCGACGGCTGGGACCTGATCGAGCCCGGCCTGGTCCAGGTCCCCTCGTGGCACCCCGACAACAAGCCGCCTCGCCCGAAGGAACTCGGCAGAGCCTGGATCTACGGCGGCGTCGCCCGCAAGCGAGGGTAAATAGCCCGACTGGAAACCCGGACTTGGCCGGAGGAACCTCGGCTCCCACGCTCCGCGGCGGTCAAATCAGACAGTTACCGCGCAGAGGATTTACGACATTTCGGCTATGTCGTAAATGCGCGAGTGCGCCGGCTAGCCTGATGGACTACGCGTATCGACACATAATGCGCACATCGGCCCGTCACCTTGGGGAAGAAAGAGCCCTCTGGAAGAAAAGGCGCCGGAAACCGGCGCCCTATCCTCCACGAGGCTCTTTTGTTCCGCTTCGTCCACCACAGCCGCCGTCAGATAACGGTCATATTCCAGCAAATCGGCCGCCGCCTACGACACGCCCGCGAATTCGATTTACCTGGAATGGTCACATCCGGCCGGTGGCGGAGCGGCCCTCGCCAGTTAAGACGCTAACCCGGAAAGAGTTCGCAGGCCGGTGACGATCGTTTCGCGGCCGAACTCCTCGATCTGCTCACCCATGTCGCGGGCCTGCGCCGAGCCGCGGTAGACCGGCGCGGCCAGTTCCTCGCGCACCGCGGCGAGCCTGCTGGTCACCTGCGTGATCCGCTGGGTGACCGGAAGCGAAAGCGCCGGTTCCAGCGCCGCCGCCGCGCCGTCCAGCGCACCCATCCGCAGCCGCACCCGGGCAAGGTTGATGCCTACCAGCGGCTTGCCGGCGAACCAGTGTTGCTCTCCCCGACGCGGTCCCTGATTGTAGAGTTCATCGGCCTGTTCGAGTTCGGCTGAGGCCTCGCGCTCGGCGCCACCGACGTCGGCAAGCGTGCTGCCAGCAGACAGGTGATGGGTGGCGAGAGCGTTACTGAACTCGCCGCCGATTTCCATCAGGTCATCGGTGTACTCGTGTTCCTGTGCGCGGTTGGCGTCGGCGATCGCCTGTCGGGCGGTATCCACGTCGCCTAGTGAAGCCGCTGCCCGGGCATGCATAACGTGCAGTTTGGCAGCGGGCGGCCCATCGGACGCATACTCCAGTCCACGGACGGCCTGGTCACGACTTTCTCCGAACCTGCCGCGCCAGTACGCAACGGCAGACAATCGGCACCGGAGCTGAGCTATGAGCGGTCTGTGGTCGATCGCATTGGCATATGCCCAGCCGGACCGGATTTGCTCTGCGGCGGCGTCCGGGTAACCAAGGTAGCCAACAGTGACACCCATGAGCCCGTTGACGCAGCCGAGGTGGAAGTACAGATCGGCTCGCTCACGCGGCCATAGCTGCCGGTCCAGCAAGCGGTATATCCGGTCGCGGACCCGCCGCATTTCCAGGAACGCCGCCAACGGCTCGCCCGTGTCGGTCAGCTGAGCCAGTCGAACCACATCAGCGTGCAGCTGTTCGGCAGTCGCCTCGCCCATTCCCGGCTGTCCGGCCTGCTCAGCATGATCGCTGGCTTCGTGCGCCGCCATCGCTACCTCTTGCTCAACCGCGAAGCCTGACCTTTCTTCTTCACGGTAGGCGACCGCACCCGATACGGGTAGGGGACGGTCGGGATCCGGTGGCGGCGCCTTGCCGAACTGGCCGACGCGGATTCCGAAGGCCGTGCAGTAATAGAGCTTGTACCGTTCGGTCAGGTCATGACGACCGAACTCCCAGCGGCGGATATAGGTACACAGGTGTTCGATGCCGGGCAACGTCACGTCGCCGGTAGCCTGAGCGGCCTGGGTCAGACGGCGGGCCATCTCCCGCCGGGGCCAGCTCCGGGCCTCGCGCTGCTGACGCAGCCACATGCCAATTAACATCGTTGCCCTTTCCGTTCCGGTCGTGCGCGAGCACCAGGTGCCCGCGCACGACCGGAGTGGTCTATTGAGGGTCAGCCGAGCAGGTCGTCGGCCAGGCCGGCCTTGGCGCCCTCGACGAACGCCCGGATCTCATCGGCCTCCAGGATCAGGGCCGGGCCGCTGGGGTCGGTGGACTGGCGGAGAGCGACCCGGCCACCGGGCAGCTTCTTGGCTTCCAGGCACGAGCCGACTGCGTCGCTCCACGGCTTGCGCCAGCCGTCCGGGCCGAGGCTGGCGGCGGGCATGCCGTTGCGGATCTGTTCCATGTCAGATCTCCTTCAGGGTGTCGCGGAGGATGGTGAGGGATTCCTCGGGTGTGGCGGCCTGGACGCACATGCGGTCCAAAGCCTGGGTGTATCGCGCCGATTCTTCCGGCTTGCTCAGATAGCAGGCGCCGGTCAGGGCTTCGCTGTAGACGATGTCCGGCAGCTCGGCGTCCGGGAACCGGAAGATGTTGAACATGCCGTACAGGGCGGGGTGCCAGCCAGCGGCGTACGGGATGATCTGGATGGTGAGCTTGGGCCGCTGGGCGGCCGCTATCAGGTACTCGATCTGTTCGCGCATCACCTCCGGGCCGCCGATGGGGCGGCGTAGTACGGTTTCGTCCAGTGCCGCCCAGTACCGGGGAGGATCGGGCCGCTGGAGAAGCTGCTGGCGAACGAGCCGTAGAGCCACAGACCGTTCGTTGAAATCGTCCGGAGCGGCGGGAGAGCTGGCCGCGATGAGGGCCCGGATATAACCCTCGGTCTGGAGCAGCCCGGGTACGACCTGCGGTTCGTAGGCGCGGATGAGGCTGGCCGACTCCTCCAGGCCGACCGCGGTGCGGAACCAGGAGGGCAGCACGTCGTCGTAGCTGTGCCACCAGCCTGGCTTGCTCGCGTCGCGGGCCAGGTACAGGAACGCGTCGATCTCCCGGACGTCGGTGATGCCGTAGGCCATCAGCAGGCTCTTGACCGTGAGCGGCTTGAGGCCGCCTTCGGCGCGCTCCATCCGGCGGATCGTCCACGGCGAGGAGTAGATCGCCTCGGCGGCCTGCTCGTAGCTCATCCCCGCCTTCTCCCGCAGCGCCTGGAGCTGCCTGGCCAAGATCATGCGCAATACCGTCGGGCCGCCGCCTTGCCTGGTCTCGCTCACTAGCCCGACCCTCCCGTGCCGCCCGCACAACCATTGCTCGTGCCAGGGTGGCACGGCGATTTCGGCCACGCAATAACTATCTGTGGTGTTGTCCGTTGCTGTCCGTAGTTGTACACCGCCTACCGACGCAGCCATGCTCTTTGCATGACTGAAGGTTGGAGCGTGCCCGGGTATCCCGGGAGCCACAGCAACCACATGAGTGCCGCGAGGGAGGCAGCAGTGATCATCGGTGGATGGCGCGGACCCGGCTGGCGGGTCGTCGATGCCGACCCCGGCCACGGCAAGCAGATCAGGGACTGGATCCGGTCCGCGGTGTCGCGGCATGACTGCCCTGTCGATCCGCTCGACGCGGCGCTGGTGGTCAGCGAACTGTTCGCGAACGCCTTAATGCATGGTCCTCCCGGTGGCCGGGTGCTGGTGGGCTACTGCCTGTGGCGGGAGGGCGCGCGGGTCGTCGTGTGCGACGGCGGCGGCCCGGGTGCGCCGCGGCTTGTCTACGCGGGCGCGGGGCTGGCCGACGGCGGGCGCGGGATGCACGTGGTGGATTCGCTGGCCGCGCGGTGGGGCAGCTTCCGGCTTTCCGGCGCCCGCGTGGTGTGGTGTGACTTCGGCCAGCCATTGCGCGCCCCGGCCAGCGACGCGTGGGCGTGGCTGCGGCTGGTGCTGTCGTACTGCTCCCTCACTCCGCTGTGGGAGACCGCCGAACTGCCCGCGGGCCGTTGCCTTCATCTCGCCGGGAGGAAGTAGTGAACGGCAGACCGGCATGGTACGGGGATCCGGGCGACAGCCGTGCGTGGGTGCGGGTCGCCAGCACGCTGCTCGACCGCATCATCCGAGGTGAATACGCCGGCCGCCTGCCGGGCCGGGCGGCTCTGGTGGGCGAGTTCGGCGTCGCGGCGAGGACGGTACAGCGGGCGGTCAGCGAGCTGGCGGGACTGGATGTCGTCTACCGGATCCCGGGGCTGGGCTACCACGTGCGGGCCGGCGGTGGCGACGGCTTGGGCTTGGGCGGTGGCGGCTCGGGTGGTGGCGGCTTGGGCGGCGATCTGCGGGCCTGGGTGCGGGTAGCCGACGCCGTGTGCGACCGCATCGCTCATGGAGATCTGAAGCCGTATGAGCTGGTGCCGCCCCGGAAGACGCTGTGCCAGGAGTACGGGTGCAGCAGGTCCCCGGTGACCCATGCGCTGACCACCCTGGAAGGGCGGGGCGTCCTCCGGCGCATCCCCGGAGTCGGCTACCAGGTGATGCCGCCCCTGGACGGCGAGGGCGGCTGAGGCAGGCCGGGGTCAGGTGGCCAGGTGGGTGGCTAGCCAGTCGGCTATTCGGGATCGGGAGTCGAAGGCGTGGTTGGTGAGGCCGTGGTTGCCGTCGCCGTAGAGAAGCAGTTCGGCGCCGGGGGCCTCGCGGCTCAGGCGTTCGGCATGGTAGACGGGGATCAGGCGGTCCTGGCCGCCGTGGACGACCAGCAGCGGGCTGGTGATGCGGGCGGCGGCCTCCTCCAGAGTCAGCGCGCCCGCCCGTGACCGCGCCTCCTCGTCCGAACCGGCACGCGAGCGAACCTGGAACGCGGCCCGGGTCTGCGGCGGCAGCGAATCCCAGTCCGAATCCAGCCGGTACGGCCCGGCCAGGTCCACCGCCGCGCGCAGCCGCGGTTCGAACGCCGCGCATCTGGCCGCATAGTAACCGCCCAGGCTGACCCCGAAGACGCCGATCCGGTCCCCGTCCACATCGGGCCTTCCGGCCAGGTAGTCGACCACCGCGGTGGCCACCTTCTCATAGGCGGGCTCGATCGGCAGGTCGTACTCCGCCTCCCCCTGCCCGGGGCCGTCCACCGCGATCGCCGCCAGGCCGCGGCGCAGCAGGTACTCGGCGGTCGCCTGGAGTTCCTCCTTCACCGAGTCCAGCCCGGGAATCATGATCACGACAGGTGGCCGTCCGCCGGCGCCCGTCCCGGCACCGGGAACGCGCAGATACGCGGCCAGCGCGCCGCCTTCGCCGCCGTACGGAACGGAAACCAGCTCGGCGGGCGGCGAGAGCGTCCCGGCCCCGCGCCGGAAGCAGGACACCGCACGGTCGTGCGCGGCACGCTGCTCATCCGGGTGATCGACGAACACGAACTTGCCCCAGTGCCAGCACAGCGCCGCACGCCGCCACGCCTCGCCCGCCGTCACCAGCCGGCCCGCGGCCGATGCCTCCTCGGCCAGCGCCTCGTACCTCCGGGCGGTGACCCCCCACTCCCGGCACCAGTCGTCCCAGCCCCGGATCCGGCCCAGTGTGGCCTGGAAGTCGCCGATGTCCGTGCCGTTGGCCACAAAGCGCGCTCCCCAGTGCGCGCTCGCGGCGGCGACGCGCGAACCTGACGGACGCAGCCGGGCGTACAGCTCCGGCCGACGGTCGGCCAGCAGGTCGTTGACCGCACCGACCCTCTTGTCCCGGGCTTGCGGCAGGTCGCAGGCGGCGGTCAGCACCACGGGCCGGTCGGCGAGCACCGGCCCGGCCAGCGGGAACCCTCGCGGCGACACGATCACCGAACCGCTCACCCAGGAAACGCCGCGCTCGTCGGCGCACCGATCCGCTACCGCGACGAAGACGCCGTTCACCGAGGCCGCCGCCTGCGCCTTCACCACCACGTCCGGTCGCTCACCAGGCGGCGTGGGGACAACGGCGGCGGGCCAGTTGACCGGGGCGGCGATGAGATCCGCGCCGCTGAGCGCGGGCAGCCGCACCCATTCGGGGAATTCGAGGTCGTAGCAGATCATCAGGCCGACCCGGCCGAACGGCAGCTCAACCACGGGCGGCGCGCCGTCGCCGGGCGTGAACACGTTCTTCTCGGCGTCCCACAGGTGAGCCTTGCGATAGACGGCACGGGTACCGGAACCGTCGACGATCGCGGCGCTGTTGTACAGCTTCCCGTCGTCCCCGAGTTCACAGAATCCGCCTGCGATGACCAGGTCGTGCGTCGCGGCAAGGGACCGCCACTCGCGCAGCGTCGCACCGTCCTGGGCGCGGGACGCCAGCCCCCTCGCCTCGTCGGCATCGGCGAACACGTAGCCCGAGTCGCACAGCTCGGGCAGCACTACCAGGCGCGCGCCCGCCGCGGCGGCTTCCGCGACGGCGTCAGCAGCCGCCTTCCGGTTGGCGTCCGGTGCACCGACAGCTAGTGCGAGCTGAGCGACCGCGACGATTACGCCGCCGCCCGGGGAGGTCGAGGTCACTACCCCATTATGAGCCGCCGCTGATGAGCAGGGTCTTGCCGACGGTTTCGCGGCGTTCGATGGCGCGGTGCGCGTCGGCGGCGCGTTCCAGCGGGAACGTCTGGCAGATGACGGGACGGAGTCGCTGAGCGGCCGCCTCGCCGAGCGCCGACATCGTGAGCTCGCGCATCTGCTCGGGCGAGACCTGGGCACCGCGGATCAGGCTGGTGCCGCGGCGTACCGCGTCCGCGTCGGCGATCGCGGCGAAGGCACCGCCAGCGGCGCCGTACATGATCATGCGGCCGCCGTCGCGCAGCAGTCCGAAGGCATCCCGCGCGATCTCGCCGCCGACGCCGTCGTAGACGACGTCTACCGCGCCGGCCTGGGCCGCCCAGCCGGACTCGGTGTAGTCCACTGCCTGGTCGGCGCCGATTTCCCTGGCCAGGGCCATCTTCCGCGGGCCGCCCGCCGCGGCGATCACGCGGGCGCCCGCGTTACGGGCCAGCTGGACGAGGAGGCTGCCCACTCCCCCGGCGGCCGCCTCGACCAGCACGGTCTCCCCCGGTCGCGGCATCGTGGCACGGAGAAGCGCGGTCGCGGTGCGACCGTCGGCCAGCAGGGCGACGGCGTCCTCGAGGGCCAGGCCCGCTGGGACGGGTATGGTCCAGGAACTGTCGACGACCGCCCGTTGCGCATACCCGCCGGAGCCGCCGGTCGTGGTGATGACGCGCTGTCCGGTCGTCGCGTCGACGCCGCCCACGCCGTTGCCCAGGATGGCGGGGAGCCTGGGGGCCATCGCGGGGTTCGGCGCACGTCCGGCCCGTATCTGCGTCTCGACGAACGTGATGTTCGCGATCTCGACGTCGATCAGCACCTGGCCGGGGCCCGGCTCCGGGTCGGCCACGTCCTCCGCCACCAGGTTGTCAGGAGCCCCGAAGTCCTTCAGCACCACCGCGCGCACCGCGTCACCCCCGTCGCCAGGTGTTTATCGGAGCGAATCGCTCCGATAAGCCCATACTACACGGGGGTGAATGTGCCATTGCCCCCGCTGTAGGGGGTGCTATGGCACATTCACCCCCCTGGCGGGGGGCGGTGGGGTGGGGCGGTGGGGTGGGGGCGTTAGGCGGCGTCGTGGAAGACCAGGCCCAAAGTGTGCCGCGGGCCGCGCCGGACCGTGCTGACGCCGTGCCGGACCGGCGCGGCGGACCAGCCCCGTGCCGAGCGCACCGGCCGGTCGCGGGTGGTGAAGATCAGCCCGCGCCCTTGGGGCAGCAGGCGTACCGTGCCGCGCGACTGGGCCCGGGGCCGCTGCTCGACCAGCATGAACTCCCCGCCGTCATAATCAGTGCCTGGACGATCGAGTCCGACAACGACCTGCAGCGGGAACACCAGGTCCCCGTACAGGTCACGGTGCAGCGCGTTCCAGTCTCCGCCCTGGTATCGCAGCAGGATCGGCGTCGGCTTCTCCTGCCCCGCCGCATGACACATCTCCAGCCACTCATCCAGCGTGTCCGGCCAGGGGGCGGGCCTGCCGAGCTTGGCCGCCCAGTCCCGGGCCACGGGCAGCAGCCTCGGGTACAAGGCCTGCCTCAGCTCCTCCACCAGCGCCGGGAACGGCCGCCGGAAATAGCGGTACTGGCCCTGACCGAACCTGAACCGCTCCATGTCGATCGTCGACCGGAAGCGCTCGGACTGGTCGTAGAGCGATGCGACGTCACCGCACTCGGCCTCGGTGAGCAGCGGCCCGGTAAGCGCGCAGCCGGACGCGTTCAGCTCCTCGGCCGCCGCGCTCCAGTCGGTCAGCGCGATCCGCTCGCGAGGTTCGGCGTTCATTCGCATCATCGTGTTCGTTCCGTTGGTACCCATGTCTTGTTACAACGCATGGCGCTTGGCAAACCTTGGCGGTTTTCGGACATCACGCTGCGATAGGTTTGCTGGGTGACGGAATCGGGCGACACGCGGTCACGCCGGGGGCGGCAGGCCGAGGCCGCGCGCAATGATCTGGTCGTACTGGCCGCCGCCCGCGAGGTGTTCGCCGCTCTGGGCGCGGAGGCTCCGGTGTCGGCGGTGGCCGAGCGGGCCGGAGTCGGCATCGGCAGCCTGTACCGCCGCTATGGAAGCAAGGATGAGCTGCTCCGGCACCTGTGCCTGCTGGCCATGCGGCAAGCGGCCGCGGCCGCGGAGGACGCGCTGACCGTGGCCGATGCCTGGGAGGGCCTGACCGGCTACATCCGGACCGCGGTCGCTCAAGGGACCGGGTCACTCGCCCCGCTGGCCGGGGCCATCGACACCACGCCGGAGATGTGGGAGGCGAGCCGCCGCGGCAGGGAGCTGGTTGCCATGCTGGTGGAGCGGGCCAAGGCCGCCGGCGCGCTGCGGGCCGATGTCACGCCCTTGGACATCGCCCACCTGGTGGAGATGTTCGGCCGCATCGGGCCGGTGCGGCCGGAGTCCGAGGAGTACGTCGTCCGGCAGCGACTGCTGGCGATCGCGCTCGACGGCCTGCGCTCGGGGATGGTGACCGCACCGTTGCCGGCCCCTGCGCCGACCGCGGAATACTACGAGCACCGCTGGGCCCGCCGCAGTTAAGGAGTACCAGGTCCAAGCCAGGTCCAAGCCCCGGACCGGCAATGTCCTTGCATAACGCGTACTAACTAAAACTCGACGTGAAATTGAACTACGCCGTCCCCTGGTACGTGAACAAGGTGGGAGGAAGCAGCAGCTCAAGGGAGAAAATTACATGCATATGAGACACATAGGACTGGCTGGTATAGCCGCCGCCGGACTCTTTGTCGCGGCGTGCAGTTCATCTTCCAGCACAACGCCAACGGCCGGAAGCGGGAGCACATCCGGCACCAGTTCATCCTCCGCGCCGGCCGGGTCGTCTTCGGCGTCCGGGGCCTCAACGGTGGCGATGACCACGATCAGCGGCGCACAGGTGCTCACCAACGCCAAAGGCATGACGCTGTACTGGTTCGTGCCGGACACATCGACCAAGTCGAACTGCAACGGAACCTGCGCCACGTACTGGCCGCCGGTGAAGGGACCCGTGAAGGCGGGCTCCGGCGTGACCGGCACGCTGGGAACGATCACCCGCGACGACGGTTCCATCCAGGCCACCTATGACGGTCATCCGCTGTACACCTACGTCGCGGATACCGCCCCTGGTATGGCCAAGGGCAACAACATCAACGCCTCCGGCGGAGTGTGGCACGAGGTCACCGTGTCCGGGTCCTCGTCCGCCCCCGCGTCCAGTCCGTCCAGCAAGGCTGGCGGCTACTAACCGTAGCCACCAGCCCGTTCAGGGATTAACCCAGTCAGTGAGTACCCCCCGCCAGGATAGGTGCGCGGAGATCCGCATCGAGTTGGGCGTGTACGTGCTCGGCACCATCACCCCGGCCGACCGGACCCGCGTTGTCGGACACCTGGCCTCGTGCGAGGGATGCCGGGACGAGGTCGCCGGGCTAGCCGCCGTGCCGGCCCTGCTCCGCAAACTGCCAGCCGACGCGGCGCGGCTGACCGGTGAGAACGCACCGTCCCGGGATCCCGATCGGGTCAGTGCCCTGAGGGACACGACGATCAGCCGGATGGTCCGGCATCGCCGTCGCCACCAATGGCTGACCGCCGCGGCCGTCGCGTTGCTCGCGGCAGCGGCCGGAGCCGGCTGGGCAGCCTGGATGAGCCAACCCCGGTCACGCCCTGTCATGGCGGGCACGGTTCTTCAGATCAGGAAGATCGGCCCGGCTACGGTACTCACGGATTCCCGGGGCTTCACCCTGTACTGGTACACATCAGACACCTCGACCGTGTCAAAGTGCACTGGACGCTGCGCCTGGCTATGGCCACCAGTCATCGGACCGGCGGCCGCCGGGGCGGGGGTGACCGGACAACTGGGCACGATCACGCGTCCCGACGGATCGGTCCAAGCCACCTACAACGGGCATCCGCTGTACACCGCCAGCACCGACTCCGCGCCCGGACAGGCCAAGGGCGACAACCTGGCCGACTCCGGCGGCAGATGGCATGAGGTCGTCGTGACCGGTACGGCACCGGCCCCATCGCGCCAGAGCTCCGGTCCGGGATCCAGTCACTGGTCCGGCGGGCATCCTTACGGGTACTGAAGCGCCTGACCGTGGTGAGGCACCACCGCCGTTCGGAGTTCGCGAATCTTTCATATGAGGCCCACGGCCACCATGGTGATGACCTGCGGCCGGGGCGGCGTCGAGCCTGTCCGGCTGGGGCCGGGGTTTCCAGCCGCCTGTCCGCGCCTCTACGGTGACCGCAATCCGGGGCGTCGCGGTGTGGAGGCAAAATCGTGCGCAGACGATGGGTTTTGGGATCGGCGCTGGTGGTCATTACGGCCTGCCTGACGCTCGTCTTCGGGCAGTTCCCGGCGAGCGCGATCGACCCGGGCGGGACGCCGAGTCCGGTGACCGGCAACGCCACCTGGTTCTCCGGCCTCGGTTCGCCCTACGGCGGATGCGGGCTGCCGCAGGCCAACCTGGACAGCCAGAACTTCCTCGCCCTGAACGTGCAGAACTCACCGGGCAACTACAGCGACGTGCCGCGACCCATCTCGGCGGCGAACGCGGCCCTGATCGGCATGTTCGACAACGGCCTGAACTGCGACCGCTGGGTAAAGGTGACGATCGGCAGCAACTGCAACGGCACCAACGACGGCGCGCCGAACGAGCCGTTCTGCCGTGGCGGCGCGGGGTTCGTCGCCGATCAGTTCAACGGGGCGACGCTCGACATGGTGGTCGCGGATAGTTGCGACGATGGGAACGCCTGGTGTAAGGACGATCCGTTCCACGTGGATCTCCACCAGGCCTCGCTGAACCAGTTCGTGCTGAACGGGTCGCCGGTCGGGGACATGTACCCGAATTCGTGGAACAACCGGCAGGTGACCTGGCAGTTCGAGCCGGCGCCGAACTACACCGGGGATATCAACATCGGCGCCATCCAGGGAGCGCAGCCGTTCTGGCCGGCCATTGCCGTCTCGCACCTGGCCAACGGCATCCACGGCGTGCAGTACTTCGCGAACGGCGCGTGGGTCAACGCCACGATGGACAGCGACCAGGGTGACGACTACATCATCGGGCCGACCACCGGCGCGGGGACCGGCGGCAGCCAGTACGAGATCCAGGTGACCGACGCCTCGGGCAACCTGATCAATAACGGGCGGGTGTACAACTTCACATTGCCTTCGGGCTGCACGACCGGGTGCAGCGCGCCTTACACGCCGATCACCTACACCACGTCCACCGGGCCGGTCACCTCGCCTTCGCCGACGCCTACACCGACACCTACGCCGACTGGCGGCTCCGGTAAGTGCGCGCTCACCTCGTCGGTGGTGAATTCCTGGTCAGGCGGTTACCAGCTCCAGCTCACCGTGACCAACACCGGCACCGCGCCCACGAACGGCTGGACGGCCGCCTTCATGTTCGGGGACTCCGCGGAGACGATCGCGAGCTCGTGGAACGCCACGCTCAAGCAGACCGGATCCCAGGTGAGCGCGACCAACGCCGGATACAACGGCGCGGTGGCCGCCGGGTCCTCCACGACCTTCGGGGTCGTGGTGAACGGCTCCAACTCCGCGTTGTCCGCGCTGAGCTGTACCGCGACCTAGGCCCTGTTAGCGCGGCATCATCGGTAACCCGTCTCCCGGAGGCGGGGATGTACCGGGTACCGGGGCGGCGGCGACGCGGCGCGCACGAACAACCCGACCACGACGCCGAAACCGAAGCCGAAGATGTGCGCGAGGTAGGCGACCGAACCGGTCCCCGACGCGCCATAGCCGGCCGAGTACACCCACTGAAGGACGAACCACATGCCGAGCACCAGCCAGGCCGGTATGCGCACCGGTATGAAGAACAGGAACGGTACCAGCGACCAGACCCTGGCCCGGGGATACAGCACGAGGTACGCGCCGAGCACGCCGGCGATCGCGCCGGATGCTCCGATCAGCGGCTGCACCGACGACTGGTTGGCCAGCGCGAACCCATAGGCCGCGATATAGCCCGCCGCCAGGTAGAACAGCAGATACGGGATCTTGCGGAACCGGTCCTCGATGTTGTTGCCGAAGATCACCAGGAACAGCATGTTGCCGAGCAGGTGCAGCCAGCCCGCGTGCAGGAACATGGAGAACAGCACGGATAGCGCCGGCACTTTGTGATAAGGAGGCCTGCTCACCAGGCAGGTGTCCGGGTTCGGTCCAGGCTGGCCGGTCACGACCAGGGGAAGCTGCTGGTCGCTGATCAGCTCGTGCGGTATCGCCGCGTAGCGATCATAGAAGGCCTGCTGACTGCACAGCTGAGCCTGGGTGGACGAGCCGGTGACCGAGGTGTGCGAAGCGGGGATGAACAGCAGCACGATGACGTTCGCCGCGACCAGACCGTAGGTGACCCAGGGGGTGCGGCGGACCGGATTGACATCGTGAACCGGAAGTACCACGTTCCAAGCTTGCCCACGGCAGCACCGCGTACACCAGGCGCTTTGGCCTGTAAGTGGTCTTTGTCGTCTTTATGGTCTTAGCCGTCTTAGCCGTCTTAGTCGTCGAGGGCCGCGGCGTCGGCCGGGACGTCGACGGAGTACTGCTTCAGCACCGACAGCGGAACGATCTCCAGCGTGCGCTCATGCGTCGACGCGAGGACGACGGGCGCCGCGGCGCCATCATGGTGCGCGCGTAGCCAGTTCACCGCCGTTACGCACCACCTGTCCCCCGGCACCAGTCCAGGGAAGCGGAACTGCGGCATCGGAGTGGACAAATCATTCCCGATGCCGCGCTGATGCTCGAGGAACTCGGCGGTGACCACCGCGCATATCGTGTGGCTGCCCAGGTCTTCGGGTCCTGTGGTGCAGCACCCATCCCGGTAGAACCCGGTGAGCGGATCGCTGCCACACGGTTCCAGTTCTCCGCCCAGCACGTTTCTTTCGGAGGGAGTTCCCCCCGGGTCAGCGGGGGGTCCCCCGGGGTTAGCGGGGGGTCCCCCCGCGTTAGCAGAGCCGTCGCCCATGCCAGAAAGTATCTGTTTGGCCGGGCCGGGTCCGCAAGCCATCCGGCGTAGGCGGGTTGCCTCGGCGGCCCATCTCCACCTGTCCTTCCGCACTCTCGCCTAGCAACCGCTCACCCCATCCGCCCCCCCGAACCCCGCCGCCCGAGGAGGTGTTACATCATCTATGAGGGCTTGAACGGGCCAGGGTCTATCACCGCGCAGGAGCGCGTGGCCAGCCTGCGGATCGAAGTCGCCGCTTCCCGCCCCTGCCAGATTGCCCTGAATGTCCCATAAATATCGAACGAGATGTGGATTAAGACGGAACATCCGTGCTGCATGGAAATTAAATGTACGAATACGGTCGTTAAATTTCCGTGTAGCGAGAAATTTCCGCACTGTTGGAGGCGAAGGGCGCGCGCCGCTTCGTGGCTAATTCCGGGACTTAACGCAGACTTCACGGGTGCTCAAGACGGGGGCCCTAACGTCAGATCCCGTGGGGCGGGGCGTCGGGAACGGCGGGCAGCTTGCCGCAGCTGCCCTCCGGTCCCGGCGAGAGGCGCGAGGCACGAGGCGAGAGGCACGAGGCACGAGGTCCAAGCCGCGACCCCAAGCCGAGATCCAAGCCCGCAGCCCGCGTGGCGTCCGACAATTCGGCATACACTAACTAGAATGTCGCATATTTAGTTAGCAATTTACCTAAATGTTGGACGCGCGGCACCTGGCCCGGCCAACATGACCGCATGCGGCATACGAAAACCCTGGCCATCGCGCTGGCTGCGTCCGCTCTCGTCACCGGGGGCACCGTAGCGGCCACCGGAACGACAGCGACGGCCCAGACGACAGCAGCGGCCCAGACGACAGCGGCGGCTCACGCCACGTCAGCGGCGCCCGCCCGCTCCGGCGCGCCGATCAAGCATGTCATCGAGGTCATGATCGAGAACCACACGTTCGATAACCTCTTCGGCGGCTTCTCTGGCGCTGACGGCATCCCGCCGGGCACCTCACTGCTCAACCCGAATGCCTACTACGACTCCGCGCCGGACGTGTCCCCGGTCTACGCGACGCCGAACGAGGGTGACGTGCTCGGCGCGCTCAACAACAGCCGGGCTGTCGAGCAGATGGCGATGGACTACCAGCCGGGCCGGGGTTATCTGATGGACCATTACACGGTGTTCCCGCAGGACGGCATGGCAGCCATCACCGAGTTCGGCCCGGGATTCGACCCGGACGAGCAGTACCTGGCCAGCACGTATGAGCTCGCCGACCATAACTTCCAGCCGGTCGTCGCGCCCACCCAGCCCAACGTGATGACCGCGCTCAACGGGACCGCCCACGGCTGGTACTACAACAACCTCCAGCCGGGATCCACCCAGCCGTGGAACTCGATCTTCGACGAGCTCACCGCGCACGGCCGGAGCTGGAAGATCTACTACGCGCTGCCGCCGTCCGTCCTGGACGGCACGATCTGGGACCAGATCATCCCCAGCGGCCACGCACAGGATCTGACCACCGGCGACCAGTTCTTCACCGATCTGAGCGACGGCAGCCTGCCGGACTTCTCGTTTGTCCGGCCCGGCGTCGGCTACAGCACCGAGCCGGAGGAAGACATCGGCGAAGGCGACGCCTGGGTCGGCCAGCTGGTCAACGCCGTGGCCCGCAGTAAGTACTGGGACTCGACCGCGATCTTCCTCACCTATGACGAAGGCGGCGGTTTCTGGGACCACGTGGCACCACCGGCCGCGACCGGCTACGGCACGAGGACCCCGATGGTGATCATCAGCCCGTACTCCCGGCACGGCGTGTTCCGCCGGCAGACCACCAACGTCGGCATCCTGTCGCTCATGCAGGCCCTGTGGGGCATGCCCCCGCTGACCCCGCTCAACGCCCGCCAGGACAACCTGCTGGACGCGTTCGACTTCGCCCAGCGCCCGCTGCCGGCGCCCGCGGTGCCGGTCGCGCCCGCGGACACGATCGGTTTCCACGGCTCGGGCGGCATCCTTACCGACATCGGCGAGCCCAGCCCGGGCCGGTCGCTGACCATCAACCTGGAGGCGGAAACCGGCGGTCTCACCCTCGACTCCAGCGTGAACGGCCCGGTTACCCTGACGCTGACCCCGCCGCCTGGCGTCCCGGTGCCGCCGAAGTTCCCGGCCTCGGAAACCCTGGCCAACGGCCAGGCGACGTTCAGCGTGAGCTTTTCAGCGGCCGGCTACTACCGGATCGAGGCCACCGGCCCCGGCGGCAGCAAGGGCTGGGTCACCGTAGACGTCGGCGTAACACCGGACACCGCACCCTGAGGTCGCAGGACCAGCCAAGTACTGTAGTCCCGTGAGCCTCTATGACATCCCGGTTAAGACCCTGTCCGGGCAGGACTCGTCGCTCGGTTCGCAGGCCGGCAAGGCCCTGCTCGTGGTCAACGTGGCCTCCAAGTGCGGGCTGACCCCGCAGTACACGGCGCTTGAGGCGCTGCACGAACGGCTGGCGCCGCGTGGCTTCTCGGTCCTCGGTTTCCCCTGCAACCAGTTCGGGGGCCAGGAGCCGGGAACCGCCGACGATATCGCCGAGTTCTGCTCGGCCACGTACGGAGTCACGTTCCCCATGTTCGAGAAGATCGAGGTGAACGGGCCGGGACGGCACCCGATCTATTCGATCCTGACTGAGTTCCCGGACGCGGACGGCGAATCCGGTGACATCCAGTGGAACTTCGAGAAGTTCGTGCTGTCTCCGGCCGGCGAGGTCGTGGCCCGGTTCCGTCCGCGTACCGAGCCGGACTCCCCCGAGGTCCTCGCCACCATCGAGGCGCAGCTACCGGAGTAGGCACGCCCCAAGACGATCATCGCGGCAGGATAGCACTGGCCAGCATCGGTTCCTCGATGCTGGCCAGGTACAGCCTGCCGTCATGCTCCCTTACCGCGGTCACTTCGTGGTAGCCGGCCTTCCAGCCGCGCAGGTCGTGCACCACCGTCCCGCTCTGATCGATAGCCAGCGCCCAGGCCATGTCCTTCGGCCCCGGCCTCAGCCGGTCCGGCAGCGACCATACCGCGGCCCGGAACGCGGGCGGCCTGGGCAGCAGGAAGTCAAGCAGCGGATCCCGCGGGCTGGCCATCCCGATCCAGATCAGCCCGCCCGCGGAGGTGGTCAGGTTGTCCGGGAATCCCGGTAGCCCCGCGATGATGGGCTCCGTCCGGCCAGCGCGCTCACCGTCGAGCGCGATACGGGTGATCTGGTAGCCGCCGGTTTCGGCCACCGCCAGGCTCGACTCGTCCGGAGCGAGGACCACGCCGTTCGCGAAGTCCAGACCGTCGGCGATCACGTCCACCTGGCCGTCCCGCCAGCGCAGCACGCGTCCGGTTCCGGAGTGCTCGAGCAGATCGCCTACGTAGTGATCGAGGTCGTAGCGCTGCGAGGACTGGCTGAAGTACACCGTGCCGTCCGAGGCGATGGCCGGGCAGCTGCAGAACACCAGGCGGCGGCCCTCCACCGTGTTGCACAGCACCTCGACGGCCGCCTTGTCTGATTGGCCTGGGCCTCCGGCCGCGGCGACGCCGACGGCCGATGCGGTGAGCCGGACGCGCAGCAGCCCCTTTTGCGCGTCGCAGACGATGAGGGCGTCCTCGCTCTCGATCTCCATGCCCAGCGGCCGGCCGCCGGTGTTCACGAGCATCTCGACACCGTCGCCGCTCGGATCGAGGCGGACGATCTGGCCGTCGGCGAGGCCCGTGAGCAGCCGGCCCTCGGAGTCCACGACCACATGCTCCGGTCCGTGGCCGGGAAGCGGAAGGAAGGTCAGCGCCGGAAGCGTGCGCGGATCCGATCGCTTCGGCACGGGAAAGCTGGGCGCGGGTGGGTGCCACCGGTTGCCACGGAAGCCAGAACCAGCCATGTTCCCGCAAGTTAACACTAACCCGGCCTCTGTCAACCCCTTTTATCACGAACGGGCGTCGGTTCCACCCCCAGTACCGCCATTTCGGCCCATCCAATTATCGCCAGCATTTGCTCCGCCAGCCACTATGCGGAAGATAGGAGCCATCCGGAAGAAAAGGCGCCGGAAACCGGCGCCCTATTTTCCGCGAGACTCTTTTCTTCCACATCGTCCATTACCAGCCGCTCACCGCGCCCAACGTCGAGGCTTATCGCTGGGCTGGGACGGCGCGGTCGTCGATCAGGCCTTCGGTTCGCAGGTCGGACCACAGTCCGGTGGGGATTCCGGCGCCGAACGCGGCGAGGTTGGCCCGCACCTCCGATTCGGACCGCATGCCCACCACGATCCCGGCGACCACCGGGTGCAGCAACGGGAAGGCCATCGCCGCTTGCGGCAGTGTCACGCCGTGCGCCTCGCAGACGTCGGCGATCCGGCCGGCCCGCCGCAGCACGTCCGGCGGAGCCGGCAGGTAGTCGAACGTCGCGCCGTCCGCGGGACGCGGCGTGGCCAGCACGCCGGAGTTGAACACCGAAGCGGCCAGCACCGAAACCCCGCGTTCCGCGCAGGCCGGGAACAGGTCGTCCAGCGCGTCCTGGGTCAGCAGCGTGTAGTGCCCGGCCAGCATCAGCACGTCGGCGTCGGTTTCGCGGACCAGCCGGGTCAGCAGGACCGGGTCGTACATGCCGGCGCCGATGGCGCCCACCATCCCCTGCGCGCGCAAGTCGGCCAGGGCCGGATACCCAGAACGCAGCGCGGCCTCGAAATGCTGCTCCGCGTCGTGCAGGAACAGCACGTCGATCCGGTCGACGCCGATCCGGGACAGCGAGTCCTCGACGCTGCGCACGATCCCGTCCCGGGAGAAATCCCACACCCTCCGGTGCGTGGCCGGTACCTGGAACGCCTCGTCCATTCCCCCGTCCGCCTCCTGCGGCACCAGGATCCGGCCCACCTTGGTCGACAGCGTGTACTCCGCGCGCGGCTTGTGCCGGAGCAGGTCACCGGACCACCGCTCCGACTGGCCGATGCCGTAGTGCGGCGACGTGTCGAAGTAACGGATCCCGCCGTCCCAGGCGGCCGCCAGCGCGGCGGCGGCGGTGTCCCGCGCCACCGCGGTGTACAGGCCGCCAAGCGGTCCACCGCCGAAGCCAAGCTCCGTGACCTCGACCCCGCTGTGGCCAAGCGGGTGATGGGGGAGGAACGGCATTCGTTATAAAGATCGGGGGTTAGAGGTTTTGGTGGCTTTCTGCCACGGTTCGCTGGCAGCTATCGCGTCTTCGAGAGCCGGATAGATGTCGAATACGTTGCCAAGCCCGGTCACCTCGAAGATGTTCAGTAGCCGCTCGGAACAGGCCACGAGCATGAGCGAGCCGTCCTGCGCCCGGACCCGGCGCAGGACGCCGACGAGAGCGCCGATCCCGGTCGAGTCGAGGAACACGACGTCTCGCAGGTCCACGATCAGGTGAACGAAATCCCTCGCCAGCATTTCGACGGCACGTTCGCGTAGCTCCGGTGCGGTGGAGACGTCGACGTCGCCGTTCACACGGAGCACAGCACAGCACTCTCCCGCCGGGAGAGTCTCCACATTAAAGCTTCCCACAATGGTCTCCGCATCTATTATCCCCCGGCCGTCTGACGGGTCGCCACCGGTGTACTAGAAGCGAACCGCGGCCTGGGAATGCGCCTGCTGCGCCGCGCGTAGACTACGGTGTGACTCTGATTGACCTGCTGCCGGAGACCGACGAGCCGGACGCCGTATTCGAGGCGTTCGCGGACTGGTCCAAGCGGCATGGGCTGGAGCTGTACCCGCACCAGGAAGAGGCGCTGATCGAGATCGTCTCCGGTGCGAACGTTATCTTGTCCACGCCGACCGGGTCGGGCAAGTCGCTGGTCGCCACGGGAGCCGCGTTCGCCGCGCTGGCCGCCGACAAGGTGACGTTCTACACCGCCCCGGTGAAGGCGCTGGTGTCGGAGAAGTTCTTCGCGTTCTGCGAGATCTTCGGCGCTGACGATGTCGGCATGATGACCGGAGACGCGAGCGTCAACCCGGACGCGCAGATCATCTGCTGCACGGCGGAGGTGCTGGCCAACCTGGCCCTGCGGGACGGCGCTTCCGCGGATGTGGGCCTCGTGGTCATGGACGAGTTCCACTTCTACGCCGACCCCGATCGCGGCTGGGCGTGGCAGGTGCCGCTCATCGAGCTGCCGAAGGCGCAGTTCCTGCTGATGTCGGCCACGCTCGGCGACGTGACGCGATTCCAGCGCGACCTGGAGCGGCGCACCGGCCGGCCGGCGGCGGCGGTCACCAGCGCGGAGCGGCCGGTACCACTGGCCTTCTCGTATGTGACCACGCCGCTGCACGAGACGCTGGAGGACCTGCTCACCGCGAAGCAGGCGCCGGTGTACATCGTGCACTTCACCCAGGCGGCCGCGATCGAGCAGGCCCAGGCGCTGATGTCGGTCAACGTGTGCACGCGTTCCGAGAAAGACGAAATAGCCGGACTTATCGGGAGTTTTCGGTTCACCGCCGGGTTCGGGAAGACGCTGTCCAGGCTGGTCCGGCATGGCATCGGCGTGCACCACGCCGGCATGCTGCCGCGCTACCGGCGGCTGGTGGAGACGCTGGCCCAGGCCGGCCTGCTGAAGGTCATCTGCGGGACCGACACGCTGGGGGTCGGCATCAACGTGCCGATCCGCACCGTGTTGTTCACCGGATTGTCCAAGTTCGACGGGTCACGCGTGCGGTTGCTCCAGGCCCGGGAGTTCCACCAGATCGCCGGGCGGGCCGGCCGCGCCGGTTTCGACACCATGGGTTATGTCGTCGCCCAGGCGCCCGAGCACGTCATCGAGAACGAGCGGGCGCTGGCCAAGGCCGGAGACGATCCGAAGAAGCGGCGCAAGGTGGTGCGCAAGAAGCCCCCGGAGGGGACGATCGGCTGGGGCGAGCCGACGTTCGAGCGGCTGGTGGCCGCTTCGCCCGAACCGCTCCAGTCCCAGTTCCGCGTGACCCACGCCATGCTGCTGAACGTCATCAGCCGTCCCGGCGACGCCTTCGCCGCGATGAAACACCTGCTGCTGGACAACGACGAGAGCCCGGTCGCGCAGCGGCGCCACATCCGGCGGGCGTTCGCCATCTACCGCGCGCTGGTCGCGGGCGGCGTGGTGGAGCGGCTGGCTTCGCCGGATCCGGAGGGCCGGCGGTGGCGGCTCACGGTGGATTTGCAGGAAGATTTCGCGCTAAATCAGCCTTTGTCGCCATTGGCGCTGGCGGCGATCTCGCTGCTGGATCCGGCTTCCGAAGCCTACGCGCTGGACGTGGTATCGGTCATCGAGGCCACGCTGGAGAACCCGCGCCAGGTGCTGTCCGCGCAGCTCAAGCGAGCCCGCTCTGAAGCGGTGGCCGCCATGAAAAGCGAAGGGCTTGAGTACAACGAACGGATGTCACTGCTTGACCAGGTGACCTACCCCATGCCCATGGCCGACGTGCTCGAGGTGGCCTACGACACCTACCGCCGGGGGCATCCATGGGTCGCCGACTACGAGCTGGCGCCGAAGTCAGTGGTGCGCGACATGTACGAGCAGGCGATGACGTTCACCGAGTACGTGGCGTACTACGGGCTGGCGAGGTCCGAGGGTGTCGTGCTCCGGTACCTGGCCGACGCGTACAAGGCGCTGCGCCAGACCGTGCCGGAGGAGGCCAGGACCGAGGAGCTCACCGACCTGATCGAATGGCTGGGCGAGCTGGTGCGCCAGGTCGACTCCAGCCTGATCGACGAGTGGGAGAAGCTCCGCGACCCATCGGTCGAGGACGTGGTGGCCGCGGATGACGCGGCCCGGCCCGCGGTTACCGGGAACGTCCGCGCGTTCCGGGTTCTGGTACGGAACGCGCTGTTCCGCCGGGTGGAGCTGGCCGCGCTGCGGCGGTATGACGAACTGGGCTCGCTCGATGAGTCGTCCGGCTGGGACGCCGCGGCCTGGGAAGATGTGCTCGAGGACTACTTCGATTCCCACGACGAGATCGGGACCGGTGCTGATGCGCGCGGGCCGAGCATGCTGATCATCGACGCCCCGGCCGGGCGGGACTGGTCGGTCCGGCAGATCTTCGACGACCCGGACGGCGACCATGACTGGGGCATCGGCGCGGTGGTGGACCTGGCCGCCTCCGACGAGGCCGGCGCCGCCGTAATCCGCATAACCGACGTAGGCCAGCTCTAACCCCCCAAACCCCCTCCCCCAGCCACCCGCCCCTCCCCCACCGTCCACCGTTACCGCACCACCCAGCCAGCCGCTGTCTCTCCACTCTCCACCCCGCCTCCAGTCCGCCGCTGTCTCTCCACTGTCCACTGTTACCGTCCGCCTCTCCGTAGTCCTTCTGCACCCTCCGTCCCTCGGCCACCCTCCACCTTCGCCTTCCCGCCTCCAGTCCGCCGCTGTCTCTCCACTGTCCACTGTTACCGCCC
Source organism: Streptosporangiaceae bacterium (assembly GCA_019245115.1). Classification (GTDB taxonomy): domain Bacteria; phylum Actinomycetota; class Actinomycetes; order Streptosporangiales; family Streptosporangiaceae; genus JAFARZ01. Next base: position 92,610 of record JAFARZ010000361.1, read on the forward strand.
GCCTCTCCGTAGTCCTTCTGCACCCTCCGTCCCTCGGCCACCCTCCACTCTCCACCTTCCCGCCTCCAGCCTCTTGCCTTTGCACCCCTCTGTGCTCTCCAGCCCCTCTCGGTGGGCGTGCCGCCTTCGCTGGAATGTGGTGGCCAGCCCGGTGAACTACGCGTATCGGCACATAATGGGCACACGGCCAGCCGTCGCATGGAAGATAAGAGCCCTGCGGAAGGAAGGGCGCCGGAAAGCGGCGCCATTCCTTCCAGGAGGCTCCTTTCCTCCACGTTGTCCAGTGCATCCGACATTCACAAAACGGGCCATACCATGACCAAACCGGCGGTGTTAGGCACGACGCCAGCGCCGCAAATCGAGGTGGTCCCGCGTGCAGATGCCAGTGATGCTGATGCGACTGGAGGTTTCATTTCTGCGGCGGCGCGGGTCGGCGGCCAGGTGCTGGTGATGCTGATGTGACTGGCTGCCTCGGCGTCTCACTATCTGGAAGGGTTATAGCGCTGCTGACAACCGAAGTGTTCGCTGCGGTGTCTGGAGGTATGTAGCTCGCAAGTCCGGGCATCATTTTGACCGAGGAGGCAAGCGTGAACCGGTATCGCCTCTGGAGGTTGGCCGCGGCGGGCGCGGTGCTGGGTCTGGCCGTGGCGGCGTGCGGGAGCATCACCGAAACCGGGGCGCAGACTGGCCTGAAGACCCGGGCTGCGGCACCACCTGTCGCGACCAGCACGGTGTTGTTCGACTGCCAGGACAAGGCGCGGGTAGAGCCAGGGAGCATCATCCTCACCTGCGCCGATGGGAACAGCTACCTGACCCATCTGTCATGGCGGAGCTGGACGGCGCAGCAGGCCGTGGCGACCGGGGTGCATGAGCTCAACGACTGCACACCGTACTGCGCGGCGGGCAAATTCCACCCTTATCCCGTTGTCGTCACATTCTGGCGCAGCGAGCCGGTGACGAGGCCTACAGGCGAAAGAGCCTTCACGGAGATCACCGTGCGCTACACCGGGCGGCGACCGCCCGCGTACACCAGCAACGGAACACTGATCCGGAACCCGGCGACCTGGACACAATCACTGATACCCCCGCATCGGACGTCGGCCGGCCAGGCCTGATGCTGCGCGGTGCTGGCCAAGAGGCGAGCGGACCGCTGCTGCGCACGGCCGAGCCGGATGACGCGGCCGCGCTGACCGGGCTGAAGCAGCGCCTGGACCGGGAGACGTCGTTCATGCTCCTGGAACTGGGAGAACGAGATATGTCGGTACGGGCGCTGGCCGGGCAGCTCGAGGAAGCGGCCCGGTCGGGCAACTCGGCGGTGATCGTCGCTGAGATGGCCGGCGAACTGGTCGGATACGTCGAGGTGACCGGCGGCGAGTTCCGCCGCGACCACACCACCGGCTATGTGGTCATCGGCGTGCTGGCCGCCGCGAGCGGCAAGGGTCTGGGTACAGGTCTGCTGGAGGAGGCCAAGCGGTGGGCGGTCGCACACGGGCTGCACCGGCTGGAGCTCACCGTGATGGCCCATAATTACCGGGCGATCGGCCTGTACAAACGGATGGGCTTCGTCGTCGAAGGCCGCCGCTCGGAGTGCCTGTTCGTCGACGGCCAGTTTGTCGATGAGCTGTACATGGCCATGCTCCTGCCGCGCCCATGACCGCCGTCACGCCCAACCGCCACGACCGCCACGACCGCCACGACGCCACGACGCCACGACGCCACGACGCCACGACCGCTTTGTGACATATCGAGCGATTTGTGTGCCTAGAGTGCCGGTCAAGTAATCACGGGTATCACAGCGGCCGGATGTCCGCGCGGCGGGTCGCTCAGATTACCGCGGTAAATCGGGGTCCTGCGGTGACTTTTGTGGACTATGGTGCACAAAAGTCACCACGAGGCCCGGATCAACCACGAAAACCTGCCCAGCGAATCCGGCGAAAAGGATAAAAGATGCACGGCCAGCGGGGTCCAGCCCCCTACTTGACCGGCGCCCTAGTAACACGATGCAAAGAATGACATTGCCCAACAGTTGGTCGGACAAAAGCGGCAAAGCAGGCAGATACGCGACCATCTGTCCGGCAAGGTAAGCCTGGTCCGCTGCCCTCGAGTCGGCTAAATAGAAATGCAGGCCTCGCCCACGACGTAGCCATTGATGTCCGTGGCCATTGCGCAAACCGTTCCCGGGAAATAGTTGGTGGTGGCGCTTACATAAGGGTTTTCTGATAGTAGGCTGTTATATCGGGACTTACGGAGGCTGGGGATGTCCGGTAGACCTTGGCGGACTTCCGTGCGGTGGCTGCATGGGCCGACGCGGGGAGCCTGGTTAGCACGAGAGCCCCGCCGAGCACGGTCAGGGCTGCCATACCTCTGCCGTCCCACTGTCAGTAGCGCCGACTAGGGCGTCAGGATGTCCGGGATGACCTGGGCGCCGAGAGCGCGCCGGGCCTTCTCCTGGTCGTCGACGCAGATCACCGCGAAAAACAGGTCGTCTGAGACCCGGATGGGCAGGAGCAGGTCGGTGTTGACGCCCGCGTCGGCCAGCTTGCGGAACGTGGCCGCGCCGGTGCCCGGCTGGTTCTCCATCCGGATGACCAGTGCCGGGCGCATCGCGTACAGGATGCCCGCGTCCTCGAGCACCGCCTGAGCCGTGCTCTCGTCGTCGGCGATGAATGCGATCGTGCCGCTCTCCCCAACGGTCGTCGCCGAGAGCACCACATTGACGTCGCCGCCCGCCATCGCCTCGCACAACCGGGCCAGCTCTCCGGACTGGTTCTTCAGGTCCACCGTGAACACGGTCATTTTTTTCCTCCGCGCAGTGCTTTCCTCCGCGCCAAGACCTCGCTGCGCTCGGCCGGCTTGGAGCCACTGTGTTTCCCTCCGCGCCAAGACCTCGCTGCGCTCGGCCGGCTTGGAGTCACGGCGGGAATTGCCGCCCCTTCGGGACGGCAACCGCCGCGGCGCTCGCTGTGTTTCCCTCCGCGCCAAGACCTCGCTGCGCTCGGCCGGCTTGGAGCCACGGCGGGAATTACCGCCCCTCCGGGACGGCAACCGCCGCGGCGCTCGCTGTGTTTCCCTCCGCGCCAAGACCTCGCTGCGCTCGGCCGGCTTGGAGCCACGGCGGGAATTACCGCCCCTCCGGGACGGCAACCGCCGCGGCGCTCGCTTTCGCTCGCCGTGGCGCTGCTGGCGCTGGTTCGTGCTTTTATTTTGAGGGTAACTCTCAGGCTGATAGGACGGGTTGGGGGGACGTCGCGCCGTCTACGTAGGTCACGGAGTTGGTCGCCAGCGCTGGGATGCGAGGTCCGGGCAGGATGACGCCGACCAGGTTCAGGGGGTCGACGGCCGACAGCCGGATCGTCTCGCCGTTCCGCGGCTGCTTCCTGACCTGGCGTAGCACGTCCACCGCATCGGGGTGGGCGAACTGCTCGCCGCTGAACCCGCTGACAAACCGGCCGCCCCTGATCGTGCCGCGGGCTTCCAGGCGACGGAAAGCCCACAGCACTTCGCGCCACGGCACGGCAATGTTCTCCCGGACCAGCAGGTCGCGGAACACCACGCCCCATCTGGCCGCCAGTTGCTCCGCCACCGCCTCGGCAAGCTCGTCAGGGTCGGAGCCGGATGCCGCGGCCGGAAGCAGCGACCACCGGCCGCCGGTACGCGTCGTGTGCTGCCCGGCACGCCGCAGCCCACGCCGGGCAGCGGCGGTGCTAGCGCTGCTCAGCAGGTTCCGCGCCAGCAGGGCCCGCACCGCGCGGAAGCCATCCGCCGTGACCAGGCCCCTGGCCACCCCCTCCCATAGCGCCTCTTCGATCTCGCTGGGCAGCCGACCGGTATGGACGGCCAGGTCCGGCGGGAACAACGCGCCATGGGAGGCAAGCGCCTCGAGCACGTCGGCGGTGCGACCCGGCCCCGGCCACAACGGCTCGCGCTCCCCCCGGGCCGCCCGGAGCAACCACGGCAGATCCTCGCGGATCGTCAGCGTGATCGGGGTTGCCCGTGATGGGCTCAGCCCTCGACCACGCACCGGCTCCTCGGGTTCGAGCGACCGCAGCGAAAGCCTGCCCCAGGCGATCTCGCCGGACAGGCACAACCCGTCCAGCCATTCGCGCTGGTATCCGGCCACGCGTGCGGACAGCACGAACTTCTCCCACGCGCCGGCCGCCAGCTCGAACCCCTGGAGCTGCTCGACCACGGCCTGCACCCCTCGGCTGCCCTCCCGCCGGGTCCCGCTGGCTACGTGTTGCCAGCGCAGCAGGAACCGCATGAAGTCCTGTGGTGTCACCGGCTCTATCTCGGCCCGCCGTCGCTGCCGGGTGTAGGCGTGGATCCGGGCCAGCAGCCGCCGGGCGCAGAACTCCTCCGAATCCGCGGCTGGATCGGTGAACCGTCCGCGCAGCGCGAATCCCTCGGTCTCCAGCCGGATCAGGCCCAGCTCCACATCCCGCGCCGCCACCCCGGTCGCGTCGGCCAGATCCCGTACCGTGGCCGGGCCCAGGATCTCGAGATGCCCGCGCAGCATGTCTGCCACCGCATCCTCGGTGATTTCGGGTTCGAGAAGCAACAGCCGTTCGGTGGAAACCCAGAATTCAGCGTCGCGGACCTCAGCTACCCGCCCGGCCTCAGCCAGCTCGGAGAAAAACCGGTGCCACGCCGGTACCGGCCGCATCAGATACAGGGTCAGCAGCAGATCGTGCAGTTCATCGGCATCGCGCGGATCCGGCCGCACCTCGTCGCGCACCCGCTGGATAGCTTCGCTATCCAATCGGGCCAGGTCCCGGGCGTCGACCGGCAGCCCTCGCCGGACGACCACGTTGCGACTGCGCCGGTTCTCGAACTCGCCGTCGTCCAGGTAGGTGAACGGCGCGCCGTTCAGGATCTCGTGCGTGAGCACCGAAGGCTCGGTGGTATCCCGCGTCACCACCTTGATCTTGCCGGCCTCGATCCCGGCCACCATCTCGCGCAGGCCGTCGATGTCCATCCCCTCGTGCAGGCAGTCGTGCAGCGTCTGGTGCACCAGCACGTGATCCGGTATCTCCATGGGCCCGGGCGCGACGTTTTCCTGGCACGCCGCGAGCACCGGAAATACCGCGGCCATCAGGTCGTCGGATTCCATCCGCTGAATGGCGGGCGGGTTCTTCCGGCCACCGCGCATCCGCAGCACGGTCAGCGATGTATTGAGGTTCCATCGCCAGCGCGACTGGAACAGCGGGGCGGTCAGCACAGCCTGCCGCACCACCTGTTCCACGGACGCCGAGGCCAGGAACTTCGGCACGCGCTCCAGCGGGAAACTGTGCTGGGGGCCGAGGGACAGCAGGATCGCGTCGTTGGTGGCCGACGCCTCCAGCTCGAAGTCGAACGTCACGCAGAACCGCTTGCGCAGTGCCAGCCCGAAGGCGCGGTTCAGCCTGGCCCCGAACGGAGCGTGACCGACAAGCTGCATGCCACCAGCCTCGTCGAAGAACCGCTCCAGGATGATCGTGTCCATGGTCGGCAGCGCCCCCAGGGCGGCGAGCGCGGCGTGCAGGTAGCTGACGATGGTCTCGGCGGCTGGTCCGTCGACTCCGCATTCGGTACGCAGCCACTCGCGCGCGCCATCCGGGTCGCGTTCGGCGATCGCCGCGCGCAGCGCCGAGACCTCCTCGGACAGCTCTCTGGTCCGCCCCGGCGCCTCTCCCCGCCAGAACGGCACCGAAGGCGGCGCGCCCTGCGCGTCCACCACCCGGACCACGCCTGGCTCGACCTTGCGGATCCGCCACGAGTGCGTGCCGAGCAGGAAAATGTCGCCGATCGACGATTCGACGGCCCAGTCCTCGCTGACCGTACCGAGCACCGCCTCGTCCGGCTCGGCCACCACCCGGAAATCCCCCAGCTCCGGGATCGCGCCGCCCGAGGTCAGCGCGGCCAGCCGGGCGCCTCTGCGCGCCTTCAGCGTCCCGTTCACCTGATCACGGTGCAGGTAATAGGCGCGCCTCCCGCGGCCGGTCCTGATGCCCTCGGCCAGCATTTCCGCGACTTCGTCGAACGTTTGCCGCGGTAGCTCATGGTACGGCGCCGCTTGCTTTATAAGGTTGAACAGGTCGTCCATCGACCACTGCTCGGCCGCGCACTCGGCCACCATCTGCTGCGCCAGTATGTCCAGCGGCTGGTCCGGGATCACGATGGCGTCCAGCCGCCCGGTCCTCACCCCGCGCAGCAGGGCGGCGCATTCAACGAGCTCGTCCCGCGAGGTCGGGTACAGCCGTCCGGCGGGCGTGCCGGTCCGCGTGTGGTTCGACCGTCCGACCCGCTGGAGGAATGTCGCGAAGCTCCGCGGCGAGCCGATCTGGCACACCAGCTCGACCGGCCCGATGTCGATGCCCAGCTCCAGCGAGGCCGTCGCCACCAGCGCGCGCAGGTCGCCGTCTCGCAGCCTCTGCTCGACCCGCTGCCGCCGCTCCCGGGACAGCGACCCGTGGTGGGCCGCGACGTTGGCGCCCATCTCGTCGCCGAGGCGCTCACCCAGTTCGTGGGCCACCCGCTCGGCCATCCGCCGGGTGTTGACGAACACCAGCGTGGTCCGGTGCTTCAGCACGTACCCGGCGATCAGGTCGAGGATCTGCGCCATCTGACTTCCGGTGGCCACCGCCCCCAGCTCGTCGTCGGGCAGCTCGAGCGTGAGATCCAGCGCCCGCCGATGCCCGGTGTCGACGATGTCGCACCGGCCGGCCCGCGGGCCAACGCCGGTCAGCAGCCGGGCGATCGCCTCGATCGGCCGCTGGGTCGCGGACAGGCCCACCCGCTGCAACCCAGCGTGTGCGACGTGGGCCAGCCGTTCCAAGGTCAGCGCCAGGTGCGAGCCGCGCTTGTTCCCGGCGACGGCGTGGATCTCGTCCACGATGACGGTCCTGACGTGCTTAAGCATCGCCCGGCTGCGCTCCGCGGTCACCATCAGGTACAGCGATTCCGGCGTGGTGATGAGGAAATCCGGCGGTCGCTTGAGCATGGCGGTGCGTTCCGCGGCGGCGGTGTCGCCGGTGCGGACCGCCACCCGGATGTCCGGCGCCGCGTAGCCCAGCTCGCCCGCCACCGCCGCGATCTCGCGCAGCGGCGCCTCCAGGTTCTGCTGGATGTCCACGGCCAGCGCCTTCAGCGGGGACACGTAGACAACCGACGGCCCGGCCGCGGGTGCCGGCGTGTCGTTGATCAGTAGCCCGTCCTCGGCCGTGGCGCCCCGATACAACCGGTCGATACAGACCAGGAACGCGGCCAGGGTCTTGCCGGATCCGGTCGGAGCCGCGATCAGCGTGTGCCCGCCAGCCGCGATCTTCTGCCACCCAGCCGCCTGCGGCTCGGTGGGGCCGTCCGGGAACCGCCGCTCGAACCATGTCCGTACCGCGGGATGAAAGGCCTCAAGCACCCGCTCACGGTACCTCGACCCACTGACAATCTTCGGGGGCCGGAGCCGTGGAGCCGTGGTCCGCCGTGGTCGCTAAGTTGCTCACCCGCCAAACTGGCGCGCACCCGTCGCGGTTTGATCATGGGTTACCGGCAGCCGTGCTCCCTATGCCGGGTAGCTGGTGGGTCCTTTCGTGTAGGTGCGGCCGCTTGGCGTTGTCCACCGGAACCAGCCTGGTGTACCGGTTCCCTCGACGTTCCATCCGGGTCGCTGCTTGTCCTTATGGTCGCGGCGGCATACCGGTGCGCCATTGCACAAACATGTGATTCCGTCCAGGTCGTAGGGTTGCGAGTGCTCGTAGTCACATTGGAATCCGGGCCTGCGGCAGGCGGGATGCGTGCACGTCTCGTTGAGCACCGCGGTCAGATGCCTGAGATGCCTGCCCGGGTCGTGCCCGGCGGCCTGGTGGCGGTGATCGCACGGCCCGGTGAGGTCCTCGAATTCGAAGATGATCTCGCGGCCGTGGTGGGTGTACCGCCAGGTGCCGGGGCTGCCGGGCGGCCCGCGGTCGATCAGCGTGAGCCGGGGCGGCCCGAGGCCGGGCGTGCCCGCTGTGCCTGGTTCAGGGTGTTGGCGTGTCCTGCTGAGGTCGTTTGCTCCGGGTCTGCCGCGGGCGTGCGCGACGGGCCGCCCGTCGGCGTCGGTGAGGGTGAAGTCGTAGGCGGTCGCGGCGTTCCCGGCGGCTTGGCCGGCCAGGTCTCTGACCAGGTCGGGGTCGATCGGGCCGGTGCCGCGCAGGATGCCGGGCCGCCCGGCCATGCCGGTCAGCGTGAGCACCGGCGCGGTCAGGTGGATCCGGGCGGCGATACCGCCACCCGGGCCGCCGCCGGGCCCGTTGCCGCAGGTACACGAGCCGCCTGGCGGCCCGTTCCCCGGCCCGCCCGGCCGCGGTCCGCGTCCGCCGCCGCTACCTCCGGAACCCCCACCGGAGCCCTCGCCGCCGTCGTTTTGCCCACCGCCGCGGCTGGTGCCGTTCCGATCACGGGCCGCCTTGGCGAGGTCGCCGAGCGGGTCGGCTTCCCCGAAGCGTTCCAGAAAGGCCAGGAC